>CAYTJN010000041.1:0-26705 GCA_964438125.1 uncultured Occallatibacter sp. | reverse complement strand
TGGTCAGCGGCATCATGACCACCATCCACAGCTACACCAACGACCAGGTCATTCTGGACTTCCCGCACAAGGACCTGCGTCGCGCCCGCGCCGCCGCCCTCAGCATGATTCCCAGCTCCACCGGCGCAGCCAAGGCCCTCAAGCTGGTCATCCCTGAGACCGCCGGCAAGCTCGACGGCTTCGCCATCCGCGTTCCCACCCCCAACGTCTCCATCGTCGATCTCACCTACATCGCCGAGAAGCCCACCACCGTGGAAGCCCTGAACGCAGCCTTCAAGAAGGCATCGGAGGGCGAATTGAAGGGGATTCTGGGCTATGACGCCAACCTGCTGGTCAGCTCCGACTTCAAGGGCAACCCGCTTAGCTCGATCGTGGATGCGCCGCTGACCAAGGTGGTCGGAAACTCGGTCAAGGTGCTGAGCTGGTACGACAACGAGTGGGGCTATTCGAACCGCGTGGTCGACCTGGTCGGCTTCCTGGTCAAGAAGGGCCTGTAACGAAGAAGGGATTAGGGAATAGGGATTAGGGGTTAGCATTTGAATCCCTAGTCCTTCTCTGATCCCTCTTTTCTCAAAAAATCATGCGCAAAAATATCAGTGGTACCTCTCCCTACGAGCCCATCATCGGCTTCTCCCGCGCAGTGCGCGTGGGCAATGTGGTTCACCTTTCAGGAACCGGACCTGCTGGCGCCGACGATCTGGATGTTACCGGGCAGACTCGCCGCGTCTTTGAGTTGGCCGCCACGGCGCTTGCCGAGGCCGGCGCACGCTTTGAAGATGTAGTCAGGACGCGGATGTTCCTGGCTCGCGCAGAAGATTGGGAGACCGTGGGCCGCATTCATGGCGAGTTTTTCGGCAAGATACGTCCGGCGAGCACGATGGTCGTTGCCGCGCTGCTCAATCCAAAATGGTGTGTTGAAATCGAGATGGAAGCCGTGATTCCTGACTAAACGGCCGGCTTTGCAACAGCCCTGTAAATCACTTCAAGGAAGGTCAAGTTTCATGCCCAAGCTCTCCATTCGCGACATCGATCTGACGAACAAGAGGTTGTTTATCCGCGTCGATTTCAACGTGCCGCTGACCGAAGACGGCTCGACCATCACCGACGACACGCGCATCGTGGCCACGCTGCCGACCATCAAGTACGCGTTGCAGCGCAAGGCAAAGGTGATCCTGGCCTCGCATCTGGGCAGGCCCAAGGGCAAGCCAAATCCAAAGTATTCGCTGCGCCCGGTGGTTGCGCGGCTGCGCGCCCTGCTCGACAAAGATCTGGGCGAAAGCGTCAATGTAGCCTTTGCGCCGGATTGCATCGGTGAAGTGGCGAGCGAGATGGCGCTGCAACTTGAGTCTGGGCAAGTGCTGCTGCTTGAAAACCTGCGCTACCACGCGGAAGAAGAGGCCAACGATCCGGCCTTTTCAAAGGCGCTGGCATCGCTGGCCGAGGTGTATGTGAATGACGCATTCGGCTCGGCGCATCGCGCACACGCCTCGACCGAGGGGATTACACACTTCCTCAAGCCGGCAGTTGCAGGCCTGCTGATGGAAAAAGAGATCACTTACCTCGGCAAGGCTTTGGAAGCACCGGAAAAGCCCTTCGTGGCGATCATCGGCGGCTCGAAGATTTCGGGCAAGATCGACGTGATCGACAACCTGCTGGATAAAGTCGATACGCTGGTGATCGTCGGTGGCATGGCGTACACATTCCAGCGAGCGCTGGGTGTGACGACCGGCAAGTCGCTTGTTGAAGAGGACAAGATCGACATGGCCAAGGCGGCTCTCGACAAAGCCAAAGCCAAAGGCGTCAAGCTGCTGCTGCCTGTCGATAATATTCTCGCTGACAGCTTTGCAGCTGACGCGAAGACGCAGACGTGGGATTGCTCGGTTAATTTCCCGGCCGACTGGCAGGGGTTGGACATCGGGCCAAAGTCGGTTGCAGCCATTGAGGATGTGATTTCGACGGCGCGGACAATCGTCTGGAATGGCCCGGCTGGCGTCTTTGAGTTCCCGCGCTTTGCGGTGGGGACTAACGCCATTGCCAAGGCTGTGGCTGCTAATCGTGCGGCCATCTCCATCATCGGTGGCGGCGATTCCGTAAGCGCCATCAACAAGGCCGGCTATGCTGATCAAGTTACACACATCTCGACCGGCGGCGGCGCTTCGCTGGAGTTTTTGGAAGGGAAGAAGCTGCCTGGCGTGGAAGCGCTGACGGACAAGTAGGTAGCTGCGGTACGGCCAACTCACCTTCGGCGACTAGCGCCGTGAATAGAAAATTGGAATGCCTTGACAAAGGTGCCCAAGCTCTTAGAACTAAGAGCTTGGGCACTGTCATCTGCGCCCTCTCGTTTTTCTGTCAATTCTGGTAGCCTAAGCTGTCGCGTCCATCGCCCGGAAGTGTCCTTTTGCTGCCAACTCCAGCAACCCCCGGTCTGCGGTCACCAGCGTTGCGCCGAGGTGACGGGCGGTTGCGACAAGAATGCGGTCAGCTGGGTCGGGGTGCATCTCGAATGGGAGCCTGGTGCTTGCAACTGCAATCTCCGCCTCCAATGGCGCCAGTTGCACGCCCGGCTTTGATAATGCCTCGCGAATCCACTGCATCACGTCGGCGCCAAGCTGCAATCGTCCTTTGCTCACCAGCAGCGCAATCTCCCAGGGAGTGATGGCGCTGACGGCGATTCTGTTTTCCCACCCAGCCCTGTTCAACGCCTCGGCAGTCTGCACTCCCAGCCTGGGAACCTCTTCCAGCATCCAGATCAGAGCGTGCGTGTCTAGAAGCAGCAATGATGCACTGTCGTTCTGCGCAGGCTTCATTTCATCGCATCCCACTCAACGTCTATAGGAGAGATGATGTCCCCGATCCACAGCACACTGCCCTTCATCGATCCGACGATATTCTTTTCTGCGGGCACAGGGATAAGTTGTGCCACAGGCTTACCGTGTTTGGTGATGAGCAGCGATTGACGCTTCTCTGCCACTTCATCCAGCAGTTTGAGGCATTTGGCCTTAAACTCTCCGGCGGCGATGGTGGTGGGCATGAGTAATACTCCTATAGTCACCGACTATGGTCATATAGTATCACGTAAGCAAAGATTCCGTTCGCTCACGACGCGAAACTTCGGGAGTGCTACTCAGGCCAGCGCGTGGTGGCGCTGGGGTGCGGGCTCTTCGATGGTTGCCAGGTAGCGGTCGACGGCCGCGGCGGCCTTGCGGCCTTCGCTGATGGCCCACACGACAAGAGACTGGCCACGGCGCATGTCGCCAGCGGCGAAGATGTTCTCGACCGAGGTTTGGTAGTCGCCGTTTGCTGCAACGTTGCCTCGGTTGTCGAGCGCCACGCCAAACTGCTCCAGCATGCCGTTGCGGACCGGCCCAAGGAAGCCCATGGCCAGCAGAACCAGATCGACATCGAGGGTGAACTCGGAGCCGGGGATCGGTTCAAACTTCGGGGGAGGGCCGACGCGCAGGGCGTGCAACTGCTTGACATTCCCGTTTTCATCGCCTGTGAACTTGAGGCTGTTGATGCTCCAGTCGCGGATGCCACCCTCTTCATGCGCGCTCTCGGTGCGCAGTTGCAACGGCCACAAGGGCCATGGCGTAGAGGCGGCACGCTTCTCGGGCGGCTTGGGCATGATCTCAAACTGATGGACGCTTAACGGATGCTGGCGCAGGCTGGTGCCCAGGCAATCGGCTCCTGTGTCGCCGCCGCCGATGATGACCACGCGCTTGCCCTCGGCGAGGATGGCCAGTGATGGATCGACTACGTCTCCTTCGCAGCGGCGATTTTGCTGCGGCAGAAACTCCATTGCGAAGTGGATGCCTTTTAGCTCGCGGCCGGGAATCTTCAGGTCGCGAGGCTGCTCGGAGCCGCCACAGAGCAGGATGGCATCGTAGTGTTCTGTAAGGGCTTCGACGGGAACATTGACGCCGACATGGGCGTTGGTGACGAAGGTGACACCCTCGGCGCGCATCTGCTGAACGCGACGTTCTACGACGTGCTTTTCGAGCTTAAAATTGGGTATTCCATAGCGCAAAAGGCCGCCGATTCGGTCGGCTTTCTCATAAACGGTGACGGAATGGCCGGCGCGGCGAAGCTGTTGCGCTGCGGCAAGGCCAGCCGGCCCGCTGCCGACGACGGCAACTCTTTTGCCGGTGTTCTGCTCGGGTGGCTCGGGATGAATCCAACCCTCATCCCAGCCTCGATCGACGATGCTGCGCTCCATGAGCTTGATGGAGACCGGCGGCTCGCTAATGCCCAGGACGCAGGAAGCTTCACACGGCGCGGGACAGATGCGGCCGGTGAATTCAGGAAAGTTATTGGTGGCGTGAAGGCGGCGGATCGCAGCCTCCCAGCGGCCGTTGTAGGCGAGGTCGTTCCAGTCAGGGATCAGGTTGTTGACCGGACAACCGGTGTGGCAGAAAGGAACGCCGCAATCCATACAACGTGCGCCTTGTTCGCGCTGCTTCTCTTCGGGAAAGGGCTCGTAGATCTCGAACCAATCTTTGACCCGATCTTCGACCTTGCGGCGGGTCGGCTGTTCGCGCTCAATTTCCAAAAATCCTGTTACCTTACCCATGCTGCACCTCTGCCGTTGCCGTCACCAGAGGCGACGATTTTGTTTGAGGAGAATAAACCTCTTCGACGCGCGGCACATTAAGAACGCGTTTGTACTCGTGCGGGAAGATCTTGATGAAACGCGGCTGCGCGTCGGCCCAGTTTTCAAGGATCCATGCGGCGCGCGGGCTGCCGGTGAGGTCGCGATGACGCGCTAGAAGGCCACGCACCTCGGCCACGTCAGCTTCGGTGACAAGCGGCTCCAGATCGACGCTGGTCTGGTTGCAGCGGCGCGCGGTGAAGTCGCCGCGATCGTCATAGACGAAGGCGCGTCCTCCGCTCATGCCGGCGGCGAAGTTGCGTCCGGTTTTTCCAATCACAATGACGGTGCCGTTGGTCATGTATTCGCAGCCGTGATCGCCTACGCCCTCGACCACCGCGATGGCGCCGGAGTTGCGGACGGCGAAGCGCTCGCCGGCGATGCCGTTCAAGAAAACCTCGCCGCTGGTTGCGCCATAGAGCACGACGTTGCCGACGAGAATGCTCTCTTCAGGCAGGAAACTCGAGGTCTTGGGCGGGTAAGCTATGATGCGTCCGCCGGAGAGCCCCTTGCCCAGGTAATCGTTGGAATCGCCTTCGAGTTCGAGCGTGACGCCGTTGGGTACAAATGCGCCGAAGCTCTGGCCTGCCGAGCCCGAGAACTTGAAGTGAATCGTTCCGTCCGGCAATCCAGCCGATCCGTAGCGTCTGGCGATTTCGCCGCCCAGCATTGCGCCCACCGTGCGGTGCACGTTGCGAATCGCGAAGCTGGCGGAGACGGGAAGCTGAGATTGGAGCGCCGGCGCGGCAGCCTCAATGAGCTTGTGATCGAGGGCCTTGTCGAGGCCGTGGTCCTGCGCTTGAATCTTGCGGCGAGCGACGCGCGAGGGCAACTCAGGCGAATAGAGGATCGAAGAGAGATCGATGCCTTTGGCCTTCCAGTGGAGGTCGGCAATGGCGGCATCAATCTTGTCGACGCGGCCCACCATTTCATCGACAGTGCGGAAGCCGAGCTTGGCCATGTGCTGGCGCACCTGTTCGGCGACGAAGAAGAAATAGTTGACCACGTGCTCGGGCTGGCCCTGGAAGCGCGCGCGCAATATCGGGTCCTGCGTTGCGATGCCGACCGAGCAGGTGTTCAGATGGCACTTGCGCATCATGATGCAGCCCATGCTGATCAAGGGCATCGTGGCAAAGCCGAACTCTTCGGCACCGAGCAGCGCTGCGATCACGACGTCGCGGCCCGTCTGCAGCTTGCCGTCGGTTTGGACTTTGATGCGTCCGCGCAGATCGTTGAGCAGCAGCACCTGTTGGGTTTCGGCGAGGCCTAACTCCCACGGCAGTCCCGCGTGCTTGATGGAGCTGAGCGGCGATGCGCCGGTGCCGCCGTTGTCGCCGGAGATGAGCACCACATCGGCGTGAGCTTTGGCGACGCCTGCAGCGACTGTTCCGACGCCGACTTCAGAGACGAGCTTCACGGCGATACGGGCCTGCGGATTGACGTTCTTCAAGTCGTAGATCAATTGCGCTAGATCTTCGATCGAATAAATGTCGTGATGCGGTGGCGGCGAGATGAGTCCCACCCCCGGAATCGAGTGGCGCGTGCGGGCGATGATCTCATCGACCTTGTGGCCGGGCAATTGTCCGCCCTCGCCGGGCTTTGCGCCTTGCGCCATCTTGATCTGCAACTCGTCGGCGTTGACCAGATAATTTGTCGTCACGCCGAAGCGGCCGCTGGCAACCTGCTTCACTGCCGAGCGGCGTGAGTCGCCATTAGGATCGCGCTTGAAGCGTTCTTCTTCTTCGCCGCCTTCGCCGGTGTTGGACATGCCGCCGAGGCGGTTCATGGCGATGGCCAGAGTCTCATGCGCTTCCTTACTAATCGATCCGAAGCTCATGGCGCCGGTCGTGAAGCGCTTGACGATCTCCTTGGCAGGCTCGACTTCATCGATCGCAATCGGCTTCTCGGCGTACTTAAGTTGAAGCAGGCCGCGCAGGGTGCAGAGATGCCGGTTCTGATCGTCGAGCAGAGCTGTGTATTCTTCGAACGTTGCCGGATTGTTCTGCCGCACGGCGTGTTGCAGCTTGGCGATGGTTTCAGGATTGAGCAGATGATATTCGCCGCCCTGACGGAATTGATAATGGCCGCCGACGACTAACTCGGTCTCTGAGTCGGTAAGCGGTTGGAAGGCGTACTCATGCTTCATCTTTGCCTCAAGCGCCAGCACGTCGAGGCCGACGCCTTCAATGCGCGAAGCGGTGCCGGAGAAGTAGGCATTCACCAGAGCCTGATTCAGTCCGACCGCTTCGAAGACCTGCGCGCCGCGATAACTTTGCAGCGTGCTGATGCCCATCTTGGAGAAGGTCTTCAGCAGGCCCTTGTTGATGGCCTTGATGAAATTCTTTTCGGCATGGTTGCCGGTTACGCCCTTGGGCAATAAGCCCAGGCGGTGCAGGTCGTGGAGTGTTTCGAACGCCAGATAAGGATTGATGGCGCTGGCACCGTAGCCGATGAGCAGCGCAAAATGCATCACCTCGCGCGGTTCGCCGCTCTCGATGATCAGCGCGACCTGGGTGCGCGTTTTGTCTCTCACCAGGCGGTTATGTACGGCGGCCATAGCCAGCAGGCTGGGAATCGGCGCATAAGTGGCATCGACGCCGCGATCAGACAGAATGAGCAGCGTGTAGCCGGAATCGACAGCGTGAGCGGCGCGATTGGCAAGATCGTCGAGCGAGTGCTTTAGACCGTGTTCGCCATCGGCGGCGCGGAAAAGCGTCGGCAGCGTTGTGGCCAACAGATCGCCGGATGAGACGCGGCGCAGTTTTTCAAGATCGCGGTTCGTGAGAATTGGATGCGGCAGTTTGAGCGTGTGGCAGTTTTCCGGCGCCTCATCCAAGATGTTGCGCTCGGTGCCGATGTAGCTGATCAGCGACATGACCAGCTCTTCGCGAATGGGATCGATTGGAGGGTTAGTGACCTGCGCGAAGAGCTGCTTGAAGTAGCTGAAGAGCGATTGCGGACGGTCTGAGAGGCAAGCCAGCGGCACATCCGTGCCCATCGAACCGATCGGCTCGGCTGCTGTGGCGCCCATGGGGCCCATCAGGATTCGCAGGTCTTCTTCGCTGTAGCCGAAAGCGCGTTGACGGCGGAGCAGCGGCTCAACCTTGGCCACGACATTGCGCGCTGGAGGCTCGGGTAGTTCGTCCAGAGAGACCTGCTGCTCTTTAAGCCAGGTCGCGTAAGGCTGACGGCCAGCCAACTGCTTTTTGATCTCTTTGTCAGAGACGATGCGCTTTTGGACCGTATCGACGAGGAACATGCGGCCGGGTTGGAGACGGCCTTTTTTGCGCACGTCTTTGGCCGGGATGTCGAGCACGCCGGCCTCTGAAGCCAACACTACTAAATCATCCTTGGTGACGACGTAGCGGCCGGGACGCAGGCCGTTGCGGTCGAGCGTGGCGCCGATGACGCGGCCATCGGTGAAGGCCATTGCGGCAGGCCCGTCCCAGGGCTCCATCAATGAAGCGTGGTACTCGTAAAAGGCGCGCTTGTCTTCGTCCATGTCGGGGTTGCCGGACCAGGCCTCGGGAATCAGCATGGCCATGACATGGGGCAGGGAACGGCCCGACTGATAGAGAAACTCGACGGCGTTGTCGAAGGAGGCCGAGTCGCTGCCTTCCGGCATGATGACCGGATAGAGGTCGTCGATCTTGCCATCGTAGAGCGAACTCTCAAGCACCGACTGGCGGGCGTTCATCCAACTGATGTTGCCGCGAATGGTGTTGATCTCGCCGTTATGCGCGGCATAGCGGTAAGGGTGCGCCAGTTTCCAACTGGGAAATGTGTTGGTGGAGAAGCGCTGATGGACGAGGCAGAGCGCGCTGGTGACGAGCGGATTGGCCAACTCGAAGTAGAACTTCTCGATCTGCGGCGCCAGCATCAGGCCTTTGTAGACGATGGTGCGGCAGGAGAGCGAGGGAATGTAGAAGAACTCCTTGCCTTCGATCTCAGACGCAACAACTTCGTTCTCAATCCGGCGGCGAACGCGGTAGAGCAGACGCTCGAAGGCGTCGTCGTCCGGCTTCATGCCTTCGGGCTTGGCCAGGAACAACTGCTCAATATACGGCTGAGAGGCGCGCGCCTCGCGGCCGATGGCGATGCCGTTCACAGGCGTGTCGCGCCAGCCGAGAACCGTCAGGCCCTCTTCTTTGGCGATGCGCTCGATGACGCCTTCGCATTGCAGGCGGCTGTGCTTGTCGACGGGAAGAAAACACATGGCCACGCCATAGGCGCCCGGCTCGGGCAAGCGCATTCCCAACTCGCCGCATTCGCGCGCAAAAAAGACGTGTGGAATCTGGATCAGGATGCCCGCGCCGTCCCCGGTCTCAGGATCGCAGCCAGCCGCGCCGCGGTGGGTGAGATTGATGAGCACTTCGAGGCCCTTGCGGATGATGGCGTGGCTTTTTTCGCCGCGAATGCTCGCGACCAGGCCCATTCCGCAGGCGTCGTGCTCATTCTGTGAGTGGTAGAGCCCCTGGGGCTCAGGTATGCGGAGACGACAATTCGAAGTGTCCGAAGTATCCATGGCAACCTTCCCGATGATGTTTTTGGCGCTGCAGCGGTTTTCCTATCACTGCACCCCGGAACCATTGTCCTCAAGTGAATTTTTCCTCAAGAAAAAGCCACCTTTGCTGAGGCCGATCAAGATCAATCAATCGGAGAACCGCTCTAAATGCAACTCGTTGCACGAAAGACACATATGCACTGCGATTTCTTCGAAGGAAACCGCCTTGTCTAGCATGGAGAGGACGATCGGAGCAGGCCCGGCCGCGCCTGGGACTATGCTGAAGTCTTTATTTTATCGAAAAAATTGCATTTCGGCTAGAGGTTATTGCACGGCGTGGCGGTGAGTGCGCTGCTGCGCCAGCTGCGAAGAGTGGCGCGAAGGGCTTGAAGATGGGCGCCTCGGGCTGCGTGCTGATGAATGGGAGAGGGCCAAACGTGAGACAAGGGCGAGGACTGGTCGTCGCTGTAAAACGGTGCCCAAAGCGATCAATGCCTTTCACCCACCCAGCCCAAGACAAACAGGAAATTCTTGGATCGTGTGGTCGCTTTGCCGCTTGCAAGATCGAGTATCGTCACATTTCCGCTAGAATCCATCACCTCTTCATTGAAAAGGAGTTTTTCCCCGTCTAGCGACCAAATTGCGCCTTTGAGAAACATCCAATAACCTGTCGACTGCTGAACGACCTTGGCACCCGTCCCGTCCGGGTGAATGAGGATGCAATTCTGCCTCTTCTTATCCACATGATCCACATATGCGATCCAATCGCCCTTGGGTGACCAGGAAGGATCCGTGCCTTCTGCAAGGATTTTCCCACTGCCCGATGCTAAGTCGATGACAACAATCTGCGAAATTGATGACGCCGAGCAGCAGAATTCTCCTGCCAGATACTTTCCATCCGGGGACCAACTGAGTCGGGCGTTCTCTCTCAGTCTCCCAGGATAAAAGATTGGAGTTAACTGTCCCGTTGCAATATCGAGAATCTGCAACACGATTGGGTTATTAAAACAATAGCCATTGCCGGACGAAGACTCATCCTGCGACGCAAACGCGACTCTTTTCCCGTCGGGAGAAAAGACTAGGGAACCAACGCCGTCCGAGCAGAACTCGCCAAACGTCCTCCACGATTTGTCGGCTAGCGAATACACACCAAGGACTGCGTTGATTCTCTTTCTTGGAGAATCATCATGCTTTGAAAGGCCCCAGGCGATTTGATCAGCACCAGGAGCCATTGCAGGAAAAACGGTATTGTAATCTTCGCCAAAAAAGCCTGCTGGACTTCGCACCACGACCGCACCCGCACCCGAGGCAACAATAAGCTCTTGAAATGGCACCTTCGTTGACGATATATCGGTCGTCTCGAAGAGGAGCGTCGAGCTTGGCAATGTGAATGTGCCCTCGGTCTGCCCATGAGACACACAAGGCAGAAAGGGCAACGTCGCCAACATCAGCGCGATCAGTATCCGATTTCGCATGACAACACCTTCTTTCGTCCGATTATCAATATCGCCTCTAGTCCTTTAAACCATCCCCAGCTCACGGAGCATAAACGCGTAGTCGAGCGCAATCTCTTTCATGTAGTCGTAGCGGCCGCTCGATCCGCCGTGGCCGGCTTGCATGTTGGTCACTAACAGCAATAAGTTGTTATCCGTTTTAAGCGTTCGGAGCTTGGCTACATACTTGGCCGGCTCCCAATACATCACCTGGCTGTCGTGGAGAGAAGTCTTGACTAACATCGCTGGATAACTCGCAGCCTTAAGGTTTTCGTAGGGGGAGTAACTCAGCATGTAGCGAAAGTAAGTCTCTTCATTCGGATTGCCCCACTCTTCGTATTCTGGAACTGTGAGGGGCAGGGAAGCGTCGAGCATGGTGTTCATCACGTCGACAAAGGGCACGTGAGAGAGAACGGCGCGAAAGAGATCGGGACGCATGTTGACGACTGCGCCCATCAATAATCCACCAGCAGAACCGCCTTCGATGGCTACGCGCGCTGCGTCGCCATAGCCGGCTTCCGTCAGGTGTTCGACGGCGGCGATAAAGTCCGTAAACGTGTTGCGCTTGACCAGCATTTTGCCGGCATCGTGCCAGGGTTCGCCGAGATCGCCGCCGCCGCGAACGTGCGCGTAGGCCAGGACGACGCCGCGATCGAGCAGGCTGAGACGGTTTCCACTGAAGCCGAGGGGCAGCGAATATCCATAAGAACCGTAGCCGTAGACGTAGAGGGGATTCTGTGGGGACCCGGAGTCGCCCACTCCAGCCGGTTCGGAGACCGGCGCTACTCGTTTGTCTTTGCGGTAAACGAGCGACACCGGAACCTTGACGCCATCGGGGGCTGTGGCTTGAATGCGTTCGCTGGCGTAGAGGGTGCGGTCGAAGCCGCCGGGTATCTCCACCTGCTTGAGCAGCGTGGATGCGCCACTGGCGACGTCGTATTCGAAGACTGAACTGGGCGTGACCAACGACTGGTAGGCGTAGCGAAAAGTTGGCGTGTCGAAGATGCGATTGACGTGCGGATGAGCGCTGTAGGCTGGCTCGGGGAAGCTGATCTCGCCGGTCTTCTTAGCTTCCGGGCCAGCTCCGTTAAAGCGCCAGAGTCGCAGGCGCGGCAATCCCTCTTCGCGTTCGCAGGCGACGAAGAAGTTGGCGAAGAGGTCGATCTCTTCAATCATGATGCCGTCGCGATGGGGGATGATCTCGATCCATTGTTCGCGGCCCGGCGAGGCCACAGGCGCGGTGACCAGGCGGAAGTTACGTCCGCGATCGTTGGTGCGGATGAACCACATGCCGTTGCGATGATCGATGGAGTATTCGTGCTCGTCCTGGCGGGGGCTGATCACTGTGAACTTGCCCTCGGGCTCGTTGGTCGGCAGTACCCAGGACTCGGTTGTGATGTGACTGGCTGACTCCATGACGATGAACTTGCCGTCACGCGTGCGCCCCGCGCCCAGATTGAAGCGTTCGTCGTCCTCTTGATAGACGAGCTTGTCGTTGGCGTGGGGCGTGCCGCAGACGTGGCGCCAGAGTTGATATTGGCGCTTCTGCTCTTCGTCTTCGACGGTGTAAAAAAGCGAGCAGTTGTCGGCAGCCCAGACGACAGAGCCTACGCGCTCGACCTCGCCGGGGAACGTCTCGCTGGTTTCGAGATCATTGATGTGCAGCGTGTATTGGCGGAAGCCGGTGGTGTCGGTGGTGTAGGCCAGCAAGCGGCCATTGCTGGCGACGTCGGTGGCGCCGATGGCAAAGAATGCGTGGCCTTGCGCAAGTTCGTTGCCGTCGAGGATGATTTGCTCCGGCGTGTCCTCTGTTGCGTTGGGGAAGCCGTGGGTGCGGCAGTGGATGGCGTACTGCAGGCCCTCTTCGGTGCGGGTGTAGTACCACCAGTCGCCATCGCGGTAGGGAACCGAGACATCGGTCTGCTTAATGTGCGAAAGCATCTCCTGGTAGAGCTGGTCGCGCAGGCCGTCGAGCGGAGCCATGACTGCTGCGGTGTAGGCGTTTTCAGCGTCCAGGTAGGCGATGACTTCGGGATTCTCTTTGTCGCGCAGCCAGGCGTAATCGTCGACCAGGACGGTGCCGTGCAGAGCGGTCTCAGTGTGTTGTTTGCGGGCGACGGGAGGGATGGGAAGCGGAATCTCTGTCATGTCATTCAATAGTTTAGTTGCTCGCGGCTGCAACTGGCTGCATATGGAACCTTTCCCTGGCTCGAACCGTACAATAGAGAGCGATGAAGGGCTTTCGCCGCGCACAATCGACCGTCTTCCGGCTGCTGTTGGCAGCTTCCGTTTGCATTTTCGCTATCGCCGCCTCGGCTGAAAAGGTCGAGGATCTACCCCAACCCACGGATTATGTCAGCGACTTTGCACACGTGCTCTCGCCAGATGCGGTTGCACGGATCGACCGCATCTGCGAGCAAATCGATCATTCAGCGGCCAATGCGCAGTTGGCAGTGGTGACTATTCACACATTAAATGGGGACGACGCGGCGGACTTTGCCACTCGCCTCTATTCCAAGATGAAAATTGGCAAGAAGGGGAGCGATCGCGGCGCTCTAATCTTTCTGGCCGTTGACGACCACAAGCGCCAGATTATTGTGGGTTACGGTCTGGAAGGCATCTTGCCCGACGGCAAATTGGGCGACATCGGGCGGGAGATGGTTCCCGATCTCAGGGCAAACAACTTTGATGGCGCAGTGAGTTTGGCCGTGGGCGAAGTGGCGCAGGTGATTGCCGCCGACGCCAAGGTCACGCTTTCAGACGAAGCGCCCGCACCGTCGAGCCAACCGATGCGTCATGGGTCGGGGATGGGCAAACTGATTTTGCTCATCATATTATTGGTCTTCTTTGGCGGATTTCACCTATTGCGCTTCCTGCTGGGCTTCGGTTTGTTTGGTGGTTTTCGTGGCGGGATGGGGGGCGGGGGATTTGGTGGAGGTTTCGGCGGCGGCGGCTTCGGTGGCGGAGACTCAGGCGGGGGTGGTTTTGGAGGATTCGGCGGGGGAGACACAGGCGGCGGCGGAGCGGGCGGAAGCTGGTAGGTTCTGTACGCGGGATCGTCGTATCCCACCCTGCGACAAAAACAAGAACGTCAGAGATTTTTGTAAACACCAGGTCAAATTAATACAAGGTCAAACTATTTGAAGTGGCTTGCCTCAGGGCGGGCAGGAGGAGAAGAGGACTTATGAAACGTGGAGCATGGATTGTGCTCGGTGTTGTAGCTCTGGTTCTTGTGATGGTGTTTTTCAGCTACCAGAGTTCCAGAAATGAGATGGTGGGCAAGGACCAGATTGTGAAGAGCAACTGGTCGGAAGTCGATGTGCAGTTGGAGCGCCGAGCCGACTTGATTCCCAACCTGGTGGAGACCGTGAAGGGCTTCACTAAAGAAGAGAGCACTGTCTTTGGTGACATCGCGAACGCCCGGGCCGGCATGTTGAACGCGCAGGGTCCGCAGGCCAAGATCGCGGCCAACGGGCAGTTGGACTCGGCGATCGGCCGATTGCTGCTGCTCACCGAGAACTATCCGCAACTGCGTTCAAGCGACCAGTTCATACGTTTGCAGGATGAGTTGGCAGGGACGGAGAATCGGATTGGCGTGGCACGCAAACGATATAACGACGCGATACAGGATTACAACACGTTCATCCTTCAATTCCCGAATAACATCTGGGCGGGGATGGCAGGCTTCCATGAGAATAGTGCCTACTTCGCGGCCAGTGAAGCCGCGCGCACGGTTCCTTCAGTGAAGTTCTGAAGAAGGCAGATTGGTCCGTAGTCTCCCACCCATTCGCCGGTAAGAAGGCGAATGGGTGGGGCACGGAAGGTGTTTTTGAGAGTCGTGTTTTCTAACGGGAACTGATCGACTTTCGAAGCAACTACGGATGTGCTTGCTTCTGCGATTCCGAAGGTTGGCCGGCAACCTGAAGATAATTCTTCACGCTGAAAACGCCGGGGACGCTGTTGGCGCGAATGCTTGCTGTGTCTTTGTCGGCCTCTGAGTCGACGGTTCCATAAAGCTCCACATGGCCGTTTTGCACCGAGATGCGAATTGGCTTGGCGGGGTCGATGGCGTACTTGTTCAGCGTCGGATAGCCGTAGACGGCGCGAGCGACTGCCAAGCGCGCCTGGTCGTCCATGATCGACGTGGGATCGACTTCGATGTCGTCGATCACGTCCTTGACGCCCTTATAAGTGCTTACGAGAGCCAGAGCCGAGTCCTTGTCGACAGGCGTGCGGGCATGGCCGCCGACCGTCACCACGCCATTCTGCACACCGACGGTGATGGCGTTGAATGCGTTGCCGTAACCCACGCGGTCATAGGCAAGCTTTTCTGCCAGCTTGGTCTGCAATTCCTGATCGGAAACATTGTCACCAGCGACTTCGATCAGGTTCCGTACCGCAGAGACGCCCTTGGCACGATGGACGCGCTTGTCGGCGTCGACTTTGTCCTCGTAAACCTCGACGGTTCCCGTCAAGGTAGCCACGCCGTTTTCGACGGTGACCTTCACATCGCGGAACTGCTTTTTGTTCAGCTTCGAAGCCGCCTCGCTGGCAGCCGAGTTATCCGATTGCGCCGACGCGCCATCGGAGCTGCGGGGCGAAGCCGCCAGGCAAGTTTGGGGAAGGCTGAGAAAGGCAACTGAAATTGCGGCCGCCATCAGAGCGGCAGGGTAAAAGGAAATCATCTTGCGGATCATTCTTTTGTGTCCTCCTTACTGTTAGATGCCAACTCGTCTGCCCGTGAAATGGGGAATGCCCAGGGGACGAGTTATCGCCTAGTTAGACATGCATTTCAGGGCAAAGGTTGCGCAGGCGGGGATAAAAATGTCTTACCGGTAACGGCGTATCGTCTTGATAACGATGGAATAAACGCCGGACTCGTCGCGGGCCAATTGAAGCGAGACATGGCGGTTGATGGCGATTTCCGCTTGAATCAACTGCTGGCTTGTCGTGTTCACATTGGTGGCATAAGTCAGAGTGAGATTGCGGCCTAATTGCTCTTCGACAATGATGCGCGAGGTGGAGTTGCCCAGAGCGCCTAAGTAGTTGGGGTCTAACTTCACGGAGCCCGCGCCGAAGAGCTTTTGAACTCGAGTGCTTACTGTGGCGTTGAGAGCGCCGCCGAGCAGGGCATCCGTGGTGGGGTTGGCCAGGGCCTGCTCCTGCTGCTGAGTGTAAAGGCGCTGCTGGTTTCCGGTGCGGCCCAGGGCGAGCAGGGCGACGACATCGGCCTCTGGCAGCGGCGGATCGGAGCGATAAGTGACCGCCAGCTTGTCCGGAGTGCCGTACAGGCTGAGGGTAATGTCGTAGTCTTCGACGCGGGCGGTGGCGTTCAAGTCGATCGAGGGTTGAATGCGAACCGGATTGGTAAAGAAGATGTCTCCGCGTTGCAGGTCGTAGCGTGTCCCGGCGATGGTTGCATTGCCCTCCGTGATGGAGATGCGGCCCAGCAACGAGGGCGAGGCAACCGTGCCGCGCAGTTGGAGATCGACGTTGCCGGCCAGCTTGGCATAGGCGTTTTGGAAGTTCAACTGCGGCGACGAGGCGATTTTCACGTCGAGTCGAATATGGTTGGACGGAGCGTCGAAGGGCGCGATGGTCTGAACAGCATTTGCCTGGGCGGCCAGGGCCGCGATGTCGAGGTCGGGGCTGACGGTGAAGCGGGTAATCAGCACATTCCCCGAGAGCAGCAGGTTGTTCCGCGCCCCTTGCAGGTGGAGCGAGGCGTCGGCAAGAGCGCTGACTCCTTCCGGGTAGCGGATACGGATCCCGTTCCCTTTGGCCGTCAGGTCTCCGTAGAGGCCGTTCTGGTAGGCCAGGTAGCCTCCAACGGTGAGCAGGCCGCCCCCGGTCATGGCGGTGAGGTTTTTAACCTCGAGCCGATCCTGATTGAACTCCAAGGTTCCATGCAACTGACTGAGGCCGTTGGGCAGGTCTCCGAGGGAAAGCGCTCCGTTCTGGAACTCGACGCTGCCCTTCAACCCCGGATTCTTCAGCGGGCCGTGCGCCTCCACTTGGAACGTAGTCGTTCCACTGGCAGTGAGGTCGGAATCGAGCGTCTGGGCCAGTTTGAGGTTGATGGCTCCATTGGCAGAGAGGTCCAGTTGTCGCTGCTCGTTGAGCGAGAGGGTGCCCTGGGCGTGCAGATCGGTCTCTTCCCCGGTTACATGCAAAGGGTCGAGATGGATCAGCGCACGATCGAGCGTCGCATGGACGCCGCCATCACTCTTGAGGTGAACACCGGAGATCGTCACCTCCAACTGCTGCAACTTGGCCTCGCCGCGCAGTTCAGAGAGATGGGCCAATGGCCCTTGAAGAGTGACCGTACCGGCGAGCGCCGACTCTCCGTTGAGTCCCTGAACGTGGGCCAGTTTGAGCAGCGCGCCAATGTTAAACCGGGAGAATTCAATGCTGGCCCGGGTGTCATAGTCGCCGGAGAGCGCGGTCTTGCCGTGCGCCTTGAAGTCGGCAGCCTCCAGCCGGGTCGCAATGTCATAGGTGACGGCGTGATCCGCGGTGTGCGCCTCCAGATTAAGGCCGCCCAACGATTCTCCGCTAATGGAGAGACCAGGCAAGGTGGCGTGAGCTTCGAGGTGCGGATCATCGAGCGTTCCCGAGCCGCGCACCGTAAACCCCAGCGTGCCGGTCACGGCAAGACCCTTCCGGCGCAGAGTTTCAATGTGGGCTAGGTTGATCTCAGCACCCATGGCATCTAACTGGAAGCGATGGGATGAGAGGTCATAGCTGCCGGTGGCACCAATCTTTCCGGCATCGTCGCTCATCGTCAGCGAGGTCAGGTTGATCGTCTGGTTGGCAATGTTTCCCTGGGCCCGGATGTGGGGAACCGGTTCGCCGAAGACACTGCCTTTTTCCATTTCAACCCATCCCGAACCATCAAGGTTGCGGAGCGGCCCATCGAAGTGAAGTTGCGCATCCAGAGACCCCGAAAGGGGAAGAGTCTTGCCGACGAAGGGCTCAAAATCACGAATGCCGACCTGCCCTGCGCGAAGCTCGAGATGGAGGATCGAATTCGCATCGAAAGAGGGAGTGGAGGCTGGCCCATGCCCGGCGCTGACGGGAGCCGCTGCCAGACTGCCGCTGAGATCGATCTCGGTTTTACCCCGGCGCACAACGGCATGGGAGAGCTCGATGCGGTTCGCCGAGTAGCTGGCGTTGGCTTCGATCGAATCCAGAGAGACCTGCGGGGGCTGGGCCGGGATGCCTGTTGAGTTCGCAGGCAGTTCTAAGGTGAGTTGCGTGGCCTTCAGATCGCCCGACAGGCGCGGATTCTGAAGCGAGCCCGCCCAGAATCCATTGAGAAAGTCCGCTCGTCCAGTGAGAGCGACCGGCAGCGCGGCGGTTCCCGATTTTCCATCGCGTGTCAGGCCCAGGTCTCGCAACACAGTGTCGAACTCACCGAGGTTTTGCGAATGAAACTCAACGGCAAAGGCTGAAGGGCTGGTGAGCGGATATGCGCCTAGATGGCCGTGCGCCGCCAACTGACTGGCGGGGGTGTTGAACACCACCTTACGCATATCGACCGCGCCATCGCGCTGCGTATAAGTGGCGTCGATCAAGCCGTTGGCAATGACCTTTGCCTGGGCAGCTTGTGCCGGCGCAACAAGGTTGAGCAGGGCTTTTACGGCGAGCGTGTTGACGTCGCCTTTGGTCCAGATCGCTGTGGCTGGACCGTTGATGTAGGTGTCGAAGCCGAGGCGCTGGAAGGGCGGCGCTGTGACCATTCCCAGCAGCGTGTCGAGGGCAACACCTTTGAAGTTTGACGTGACCGTGCCGTCGACGGGGATGGTGATGTCATCGGAAGGCTGAGGCTGCTTTTGGGGACGAGCGGAGCGGATTTTTGCGCCTCGGGAGTTATCCGTAGATGGCCCCATAGTCGCTGCGCCGGGAAGGACCGTCAGCCAATGGGATAGCGAAAGATCGAAGTCAATCTGGCCGCCCTGTCGCAGCCGTGCAACGCTCGAGGTTATCAGCAACTGTTCAGGATCGGCGTGGACCCGCGCATCGAGCCCCACTCCCGTGGCGACGACGCCGGTGCCAATGTAGGAGCCGCCATCGACATGCACCGTGCCATCGGCGCGAAACGCGCCAGCCTGTCCGGCGCCAGTTAGGTCCAGATGCGCAATGCCTTCGGGCGCATCCGGGTAGCCCGTGAGGGGATTGAGCAGGCGCATGTCCAACTCGCCAACCACTCTCGCCTGCCATCGAGGATGGGCGAAGTCATCGAGCGCGCCGGAGATATCAAGCGACCGATCCTTGACGCCGCGACTGCGTGCGGTGATGCGGAGAGAGTTCAAGGTTGCGTGGGTTCGATAAAGGTCGAGCGTAGCCTGGACGAAACCCTGAACCGATTGCGGCTTCGACTTACCCTGCCCCGACTTACCCTGTTCGGACTTACTCTGACCCGACGAAAAGCCGCGCGAGAGACTAAGATTGCCGGCTGCCGCCTCGATGCGATAGCTCTCCTGGCCTTGCGCGCCGGCCCCCGAAATGTCGGCCGAGACCGAGAAAGGTGCCGGTAGGTAACTCATGCGCAGGGAAAGGTCGCTGGCGGTGAAGTCGAGCGGAATGCGCCGATCTTGAAAATCGAAAGCGGCGGCGCGATTGTCGTAGTCGATAACGCCTTGCTCGACTTCAACCTGCCCGGTCTTCAGATCGAAGAAGGTGTCGATCGCCGGCTTGCTTGAAATCTTTTTTTTGCGGGGCTGCGGCTGATTTGTCGAGCCGTCGGGGTAGACGATCAGATGCAACTGGGGCCGGGAAATCTCCAGATCGCGCAGGCGAATGCGGGGGCTCAAGATTCCCAGTACACTCACCTTCACGCGCAGTTGCTCAACTTGAACGTAGGGAGCTTCGCTGGCGGCTTCGAGGCCGTGAATAACCAGGCCGCCGGCCTGGGCCTCCAGACCAAGCAGCTTCCATTGGAAGGAAGCGATCTCGACGCGTCCGCCCGTGGCCACTTCAATCTTGCTGACCAAGTATCTGCGCACCATATTTTCGAAGCTGGCTGAACTCGCCCAAAGATAAAGGCAAGCTGTGGCAAGCACCAACAGAACCGCGGTAGATGCGATGCTTAAAGGAAGATGGCGAAAAAAGAATCGGCGCAAGCGGCTCCGGCGAGGAGCTTCGGCGCGCACGTCAGGCTTACGATCCCCGGCTGACGCAGGAGGCATAGGATCGCTGTCGCTCATGCGCCTCCCTGATCTGTGCCGCCGATGGTTTCAAGGGCGCCGAATGCAGGGTCCAACACTTCAACGTCGCCCTGTTTGCGCAGATTCTTGAGCCAGTCGTCGAACAGCACGTTCACCTGCCGCTCGAGCAAAATCTCCTCGATGCGCTGCGATACTTTATCGAGAGTCGGGATCGCCTCTCCCGCCGCGTACTGCGGCAGCAGCGTCTCTTTGTAGTAGGTTTGAATCTCGGCCGGTGCGATGCGAATCCCCTGCCGGAAGCGTTGTTCGATGAAGCGCAGAATCTGCAACCGGTAGCGCAGATAGGCCTCCACACGCTCTTGCGTAAGTCCGTGCGCCGTCAGAAAAGCCTTCCAGCCTTGGTCCGAGGCGCAGTCGACGCGAACGCAGGCCGGCAGTTCCTTTCGAATCTCTCCCAGGCGGGCATCGACCTCTGCCTGAGAAGGCTCCGCGGCCTCCTGATCTTCCTGACGAATCTGTTGCTGGATCAACGCGCGGCTGATCAGTTGTTCCAGGGCAAGCTTCGGGGTGAGGATTGCGAGGCCGCCCCGGTTTGGGTCGAGCACCGTCAGCCGCATCTCGTCGTCCACATCGCTCTCAAGTATCGCCTGATTGTTCACTACTGCCACAACCCGGTCAAGCACCACGGCGTTGGCGGAGTGGGTCCCGTGAGATGCGTCCGGCGCTGGGCTTTGACCGAGTCCCACAGCGGTTGCCGCCGCCCAGGCCAAACCTACCGCAATCGTTCTCAGGCAGCCTGATCCGAGGGTGCCAACATACCGCGTTTGGGGGTGCTTGTTCATCAGAACGTTTGTCCCAGACTGAAGAAGAAGTTGAAGTGATTGGCCTCGCCGACATGGGGCGCTTCCGACGGATTGGAGTAGTTGTAGGTCACGGGATAAATGGGCGGATTCAGGTTATAGCTGAAGTCCAGCCGGATTGGACCTACTGGCGTATGGTAGCGCAAGCCCAGGCCCGGAGTATGCGAGAAATAATCGAAGCTGCAGGGCCCTTGAACTCCTGTCGACGTCGACGGGCCCGGAGGGTTCGTGGGCGGATTTGTAACAGCGATCGGCTTCTCGCAGTTCTCGCGCTCCGGTTGGCGAACCCGCAGTGCGCTCGCCCAGGCATCCCCTGCATTGGTGAAGACATTTCCCATGTCGTGGAAGAGGACGAAGCTGACCGTGTCGCCCAGCCAGGGCAGCGTGGGCGGCGGCAGGCGCAGTTCAGTGCTGTTGGTGAGGGCTCCGGCCCCGCCGATAGGAAAGCCCGTCTCAGGGTCGCGCGGGCCGGCTGAGTTCTCGCCGAAGCCGCGCAGCGAAGTGGCGCCGCCGGAGTAGAGCCGCTCGGGCAGCGGAATCAACTCGTCTTCCTGCCTGCCATAGGCCCTCTCCTGGCCATAGCGCGAATTTCGGGCGAGCACAAAGCGCCCCTTGTCGAACTGGTAATAACTTGAATTCGACAGGTCGAGGCGGCTGAACTGCGCCTGTGCGCCAAAGGCTTCGCCGGAGAGAAAGCTCTGGAAGCTGGTGTAGGTGCCGCGGTGCGCATCGAGCGGGGAGTCGCGCGTGTCGCGAATCCAGGTGAGGGCCGGACCGGCGACACGCACCGCCGTGGAGTCCTGCGCAACAGCGCCCGGATACACCTGGAGGCTGGCCGCGTCCACCTTCACCCGTCTGAAATTGAACTCGTAAACCAGGGTGTTTGCTTTGGTGAGAAACGATGCAGGCGTATTGAAGTGCTCGGTCATGCGAACTCCACCATCGAGCTTTGAAGCCACGTAAGTTGAGACGTCCAGGCTGTTGGCATAGCCGCCGGAGAAGGTCAGTCCAAAGTTACGGTTGCCCTCGAAGTGAGGATTCTGGAAGAGCAGGTCGATCTTCTGCTCCAGCAAACCGTAGTTACCTTGCAAGGATACCGATTGCTCGCGCCCAAAGAGATTGTTGCGGGTGAGATCGGCGAGAACTCGCGGGCTGACTCCCGTCTTGCCGTTGGGGTTGCAGGCGACGCCGCCTGCGATGGCGTTGGCGCAGTTGTTCTGAGGGTTTCCGGTCTGAGCTTCGAGTCCGAAGCCGAGAGTCAGGGCCCAGCGCCGCGCCTCCGTGGTCTGTAGAAGCACGGTCTTGTAGGTCTCCTCCCCGGACGGATTCTCGATCGCGGTATCGACTTCATTGAAGAGAGCGAAGTCGTAGAAACCGCGCTGCATTTGCTGCAATGCCGTCTGGTTGAGCGGGTCGCCCGGATGAAGGGTGATGGCCTTGGCAACCGTTTTGGAGCGCGTGAAATGAAGACCGGTCAACAGCACTTTGCGCACAAAGATCTGCTGCCCTTCCGTGATATGGAAGACCACGTCCACCTTGGTTAAATCGGCCTCTTCCGGCCGCTGCGCGACTTCCACCTGCACCTGATCGAAGCCGCGGCTCATGTAGTCGGTCAACAGCTGGTCCCGATCGCCGGCAAGATTCGCCGGTGACAGCAATTGCCCTGCGACGGTGTTCATCTGCGGCGTAAGCTTGGCCGCATCGACGTGATCGTTTCCTTCCAGGCGCACTGTGCCCACGCGCAACTGCTCTCCCTCCTCAACGCGGTAGACAACGATGAGCGGAGTCGTCTTCGAAGCCCGCGAAAAGGTCGCGCCGCTGGGAGCATCCGGCCCGCCAGCCGAGCCGGCTGAGGTCTCAACCGTATTCGTCTCCGAGGTCACCTTGACCTTGGTGAAGCCGTTATTCTGGTACACGGCTTCGAGCGCGTTGATGTCGGCTGACACGAGGGCCTGCGAGTATGCGCCATGCCGGTCGAGCGTATCAGCCGCATGGACGCTGAGCAGTTGTTTAAGGGTGGCTGAGTCGAAGTAGTGGTTGCCTGCGACAGAGACACGCTCCACGCGCCTCCGTGCTCCCAGAGCTACCCGATAGAGAATCGTGACCTGCTCGGCGGTTGCGCCTTGCTGCTCATGCTCCACCCTCACATCGAAGTAACCGAGTCTCTGATAGTAGCTTCGCAGCCGGCGATTGCCCTCGGTGAGCAGGTCCTCGTCGACACTGCCTTCTTCGAAGATGGGGATCAGGCGCTTAAGCCGCTCCTGACTGATGCCCGCGCCTTGAACCAGCAATTTGACGACGGGCCCCTGGTTGGACAAGAAATGGAAGTTGGCCCTCTTGCTCGGGGCGGCGTAGTCCTGGGATTCAAGCTTGATTTCAGCCTCCAAACGTTGCTGGCGTTGATAGACCTTCAGCACACCGGCTAACGCGCGGCTGTCCGTTTCGGTGTCGACGCGCGAGCCGGCGCGCAGATGCGCGTGATGGCGAAAGTCGTCGACGCTCATTCCTGCGTCGCCCGTTACCGCTACGTCGCCGACGCGCGCCTGAGGGCCGGACGTCACTTGGAAGGCGATATCGACTAATTGTTCTTCGGGATGGGCCGTCAGCGTGGGGTGAATCACCGGCTCGTGGAAGCCGTTCTGGGCCAGCGTCAAGCGCATTTGTTGCAGAGCCTGCTCGAGCTTCGCCGGCGTATAGCGCGCTCCGGCCGTGAGCTGGCTGGCACGTTCAAGCTGTGTATTGAGCGATGGGCCCTTGGCGCCATCTACGGTGATTGTGCCGATAAAGCTGCGCGCGGTTCCGCGAAAGACAAGGGCGATGCCGTCCCCGTCGGGCACCGCCTCGGCGGTCAGGGTTTCAAACAGGCCGCTCGCAAGGAGTTGGCGCAGGCTCGTCTTCAGAGCTTCGCGGCTTAGGGGCGTCCCCTCGGCCTGGGCCAGATGAGCGGTGATGGGCGAAAGACGTTCGGCTGAAACTCCCTCGAATGAGACGCGTCGCACCGGCAGATTTTCCCAGCCGGCAAAAGCATCGGGAGGAGATTCGAGTGCCGCGTCGCTCTCCGCCCCGGAGACGGAGCCGTTGTCGGTCGGACCCTGGCTCCAGCCGGCGAGTCCGCCAGGAACTCCGAAGGCAAGGATCCCCGTCAGAAGAAGAAGGTACCCTGACCGCGCGCCGCCGTGCCACCCCGGTTTCCCCCCCCGGCGACGCAACCCCATCGCCAGAGAATCCGGCATCTCCTTCAAGACTGTTTCTCCCCGCAGAGATCAGCGCGCAAATATCAGGACTCGTTGTCTGATCCCACTCGATCCGGCACTTCGTCTTCTGACTCCTCTTGCTTCCCCGTGTCTCAACTCACCGTTGGCCGATCTCTGAACCCTAATCTGTATTCCTTTATACTAACTATGAATCGCGCCCGGTGCTGTGTGCGGCGCGAGGAAGCAAGTCTTGCCAATGGAAGCGCTCGCAACCTCTCTGGCAAAGCGCGTTCGCCGGAAGCAGCGCGCTGACACTCGCTAAGATGGAAATCGCCGGTCGTACCCTGCACCCGCTCCCCGGTGCGTTCACGCCCGTGCTTATGTTATTTTTTATTCGAGACACAATAGCGAACCTGAATTGAGGCAGAAGAGCGCTTCCACTTATCCAACGGTGCTTTACTCTTTGGATGAAAGGCGCATCTATTCTCTGTGTAGGCATAGGGCGGGCGAGGTGACCGGGATGCAAAAGGTTTCACCAGAGCTTATCGAGGGGCTGCGCGAGCCTCCCCGGCAGGAGGCAGCGCGATGACGGAAGACATCACGGCCTGCCAGCAGTTCCAGCTCCAGTTACCGGAGCTTATCGGGTCGCCCGAGGTTCTCGAGGCGGATTCTCATCTGCATGATTGCCCTCGCTGCCGCGCTCTGCTGACCGATCTTGAGACCATCGCCGAGGTCGCCCGCGATTTATTCCCCTGCGTGGAGCCGGCCGACGAATTATGGGAGCAGATCGAATCGGCCCTCTGGCACGATGGCGGGCCCCGAGAACCGGAAGTAAACTGAGAACGGGACTGGGTCGGTTCAACCCTTCGGGGCTGGAGCCGCCGGCCGGGATTCACCGGCGCATCACTCTTCCGCTCGGCGTCGGTTTTTCGAGAGACACACCTCCTCTGCCTCCGGGCTTATCCTCTCACTATTCTTGCGCTTTGGCCGATACACCAGTCCAGCAGAGGTGGTGATCGATGCCGGTCGCTTCCTATGATTCTTTGAGGCTTAGCGGATTTCAAGGCCTGCAATATGCAGCCTCGTGAAGGAAGACCGATGAAAAAGCTTTCAGTTAAGGAACAGCACCGAAGCGCAGCGGAAGCTCTTCAGGTGAAGGCTGCGAAATCAAGAAAAACGCGCGGTCTAAGAACTTTCTTGCAACTTTTGTAATCCTGCGTGGTCTAATGAAGAAAAGTTGATAGAAGGACACTCAATGTCAAATCAAACTCCAAACTCGCTCCCCTCCAAAAACTCCCCCAAAAAGGACGTCTCCGGGCTGCGCAGAATTGCCGTGCTGCCGGTGCGGGATACTGTGCTGTTTCCCCATGCCGTGTTGCCTCTGACCGTCGGCAGGGAAAGCTCCATTCAATTGATCGAGTCGCTGGGCGAGGAGCGGGCCATCGTGGTCGTCGCACAGTTGGACCCGCGTTTGGATGCCCCTCAGCCGGCCGATCTGCACGCGGTAGGAACCTTGGCGACCGTGCACAAGATCGTCCGCATGCCCAATCAGAGCAGGTTCGTCTTTACCGAGGGTGTGGAGCGGGTGCGCCTGGTGAGCTATGCGCAAACCGAGCCCTTCATGGTGGCCGAGGTCGAGATTCTGGAGGATACGGAACAGCCGTCGACCTCTGGGGATGAGGCGCTGGTACGCAACGTGATCGGCCAGTTCCAGCAGATCGTGGCCGAATCTCCCACGCTCTCCGATGAACTGCGGACGATTGCCGCCAACATCGAAGAACCGAACCGCCTGGTAGATTTCGTTGCATCCTCGCTGCCTTTTCTGACCACCGACGACAAGCAGCAACTGCTGCAGACGCCCAGCATCACAACGCGCCTCGAGTTGCTCAACCAGCATCTCGCCAAAGAGATCGAGGTGCAGCAACTGCGCACCAAGATCCAGAGTCAAGTGCAGGATCAGGTGCAGCAATCGCAGCGCGACTACTACCTGCGCGAACAGCTCAAGGCCATCCAAAAGGAACTGGGCGAGCAGGACGACGGTCAACGCGAGACCGACGAACTGCGGCAGAAGATCGACGCCGCCGGGATGCCGGAGGACGTGAAAAAAGAGGCTCTGAAAGAACTGTCGCGCCTCTCGCGCATGTCTCCCATGGCCGCCGATTATTCGCTGACCCGCAACTACATCGAGTGGCTGGCTCTGTTGCCGTGGGCCAAGAGCTCAGGGTCCAAGATCGATATTGCAGTCGCCAAGGAGATTCTTGACGAGGACCATTACGAGCTGAGAAAGGTGAAGGACCGTATCCTCGACTATCTCAGTGTTCTCGAATTGAAGCCGGACATGAAGGGGCCGATTCTTTGTTTTGTCGGGCCTCCGGGCGTGGGCAAAACCAGCCTGGGCCGGTCGATTGCCCGTGCCCTCGGCCGCAAGTTTCAGCGCGTATCGCTCGGCGGCATGCACGACGAGGCCGAGATTCGCGGCCATCGGCGCACGTACATCGGCGCGCTGCCGGGGCAGATCATTCAGAGCATCAAGAGAGCCGAGACCAACGATCCGGTGATCATGCTCGACGAAATCGACAAGCTGGGCAGGGACTTCCGCGGCGACCCGGCATCGGCATTGCTTGAGACGCTCGACCCGGAGCAGAACTTCGCCTTCCGCGACAACTACCTCGACGTGCCCTTCGACCTGTCGAAGACATTGTTCATCTGCACGGCCAACCAGTTGGATACGGTTCCGCCGCCGTTGCTGGATCGCATGGAAGTGATTCCGTTGCAGGGCTACAGCGAAGACGAAAAGAAACATATCGCCTTCCGCTATCTGATTCCGCGGCAGATC
>CAYTJN010000040.1:0-26889 GCA_964438125.1 uncultured Occallatibacter sp. | reverse complement strand
AAGTGGCCGGTTTTGAACTGACCACAAGTGGCCGGTTTTACGGTGATCACCGAGGACCGCAGCAACCGAAATCAGACTTTTGGACGGGCACAATGGCACCAAGCGGTCAGCGATCATGGCTGTCGAGCCAGGCCTCCTCAGTCTGCAATGGATCTGTGGCACCGCACAAGTTTCCGGTACTATGGACCCTCCAGGAGGGCACGAGACTTTTGGGTGATCGCCGAGGTTCCTGGAAACAGACAGACGCTTGAACGGAGAGAATCATCAGGGTTCAATAGCACTTCTCGGCAGCCAGCGGCTGGAGATTCTCTATCGGTATCAAGGACAGTACGCGGCTGCGGAACCCCTGGCGCGCGGGGCCGCGGCGGAATTCCAGAAGATGTTCGGACTCGATCACTCCTACACCGTCAGCGCATTTACCGCGTTGGGAGTGCTTCTGCAGGATGAAGGCAAGGACGCCGAAGCTGAGACGACCCTTTCCAAGGCCCTCGAACTGAATCGCAAGAATTTGACTCCGGGGTATTCCACTACACAACTCCGCCTGATCTCACTCTAACGGTTGCGCCTCAATCAGCGACGGGATGCAGAGGCGGAGAAACTGCTCCGCGAGGCAATCGAAATCACGAGCGAGCATGGGCACCCGATCTGGGATCGCTTCGATGGGCAAAGTCTGCTCGGTGCGGCTCTGCTCGGCCAGGGCAAATATGCCGAGGCAGAACCGTTGCTAATCTCGGGCTTCGAAGGACTCCAAAAGCTGAGTCCCACGATCTCTGTCGAGGTCAATCTTCCCTAAGCGGGCCGGCGCCTGGTGAGGATTCTGCCCGCCATCAGAATTTTCGCAGCTTATTTCACCCCGTTTTCCTCCCGTTCGCGCTTAGATCTATTTGCGCCAATCAGAAATTGACTCAGGATAGTTTGTTTCCCGCTGCCGCTTCTCTCAGGAGTGCGGTTTCTGGAATCATCCTTCCTTCCCGCGCGAGTCACTGACCGCTGAAGGCCGAAAGCGCACATCGCTTCAGCCCTTGGTGTGTTCCCGTTTTATCCTCCTCAATCAGCACTTTAAGCCAGTTGAACAGCTTCCGAGCCATATTACCCACCATAACCACCCATAGGCGATCAGCAGGACTGGAACGGACCAGAAAACAGTGGCGCAAACTGGAGCGCAGTTCGCGGGGTGGTTTCATATCTTATGGATTCTAAAAAGTGCTTCGGTATCATCCGCGTCGCACTAAGTCTCTTAAAATCAGTTGATGACTTCCCTCATAACCCAAGGGTCGCTGGTTCAAATCCAACCCCCGCAACCCTTTAGCCGTTCGGCCAAGTCCAGATAACCCCAAATAACAGCGCCTCTCAAAACGCCGAGGTTTTTCTGGGTGCGTTTACAGGTCCCTCTCAAGGCTATTCGCTCCTTAATGCCATCCTGACCACCTTGCTGTTGACCTCACGCTTGGCCGTCATCAAAGCGTTTCCGTACACGTTCATCGAACTAGGCAAGGCGGGCAGCGATGAATACGAGGAGCGGATACTGGCGTTTGTCTAGGAGATGGAGAAATCGGGCCCAGAGCCATTCATACCACTGCTGGCCGACCTTGCCTTAGCGCGAACGTTGATCTGAATTGACGGCGCCAAGCATCTCGCACCTCGATCCACTGCTTCATCCAACCCAGAGCGGGTAGCGCGTTCCATTGTCGCTCATGGAATATAGTCAAGCGTCTTGTCTTCGCGGGCCGCTTTGCGCAGCGGGGCCGACGACACAGGCGGCAGCACAGTCGTCGACTCTAATGTCGGCGCAGGCCTCAAGTTCAAAGAACAGACACATCGGCGACAGATGGGGTTTTCTGTAACATTGAGGGATGCACGAAACTCTCGCGCCTCATCACCGTTGATTACGCGCTCCAGAGTTTGCTCCAAGGTACTTCCGATGGGCCTGTGAAAGAAACACGGACGTACAGAACCATCTACCTCCATCACCGCCGATACCCACGGTGCGTTGCACTGTGGAGCAATCGGAGCCAGCTCTCCTAACTGCTCTCTGAAACGGCGGATGATGCGTCTTAGCTTTGCCTGCGATTCCACGATGTACCCTGACTCGATATCGTCGGCATTCTCTCGAATCAAAGCTTCGACTTCCTGTTCAAGCATCTCAATCTCTTGCTTTGTAAGTGTGATCTGGTTTTGTCTTTCTCCTGGCCACACAAGCTTCCGATTGAATGCCTGAGATGTCACATCCGCGGCCAGAAACGATATAGAATCCATTGATAGCGCCTTTGCGCCCTCCACCGTCTTGCGTAACAGACGATGGTTAACCTTCTGGACCGTGCTGCGCCCATGAACAGGCATTCCGAGCTTCTTCTCTCTTATCGCCTGTACTCCTTCGTCAATAAGCCGATAAGCTCCTTTCACTCTTCTCACCCGATCATGCACCTCTTCTGGACCATCGAGGGAAATGATGATTTCGTCCATGCCCTCTGCTACAACAGATGCCCTTTGTGAGAGCAGCAATCCCGTTGTCAGAAGTGTGATCTTTACGCCGCACTCTTTGAGAAGACTGCATAGACCTGTGAGATCCCGATGCAGCAGAGGCTCTCCGCCGGTAAGGACCACTTGACGAACGCCAAGCCGCAAAAGCGATTCGCGATGGCGCGCAAAATCTGCCAGATTGAGATCCTTGCCGTCTTTCCGCTGCCAGATGTCGCACATCAGGCAGCGGCAGTTACAGTGCTCGTGAACATTCAGCAAGAGAATCGGAAGGCTGGTAAGCCTTTCTCTCAGCAGCTCATTGTCTTCTCGTTCGTGGACTGAAACGGGAGTCTCCGATGTAAGATCAACAGACATGATGAACCTCCGTGCGTGCTGGAATGCGGATTGACTTACCACCTAGCTGGACACGGCCGGCGCCTAATACGTCTTCAGATCTCTTCAATAGTTTCTGTACAGGAGCTCGTAGCCATCGGATCGTTCCGTCAACCGACAATGGTTCGAGTTCCCCCTTCATTGTTTCTGGCAGGCGCTCCAGAACAGTCTCGGAAGCGAGCTGAACACGTCCACCTATCATCACGAACTCCACGTCTGCCGAGGAAAGCACTTTCAGCCTGCCTGCTGCATCGCAGTTTGTATCACCTACGGCGATCAAATCTCCTCTCCCGGAGACTTTAATCGATCCTTCCGCATCTCGCAGGCGGAGGATTGCGGCAGGAACATCTGTCACCATGCCATACGCGACGCTGGATGGAATGCCACAATGGTGCATCGCAAACCGAACCTCATCCAGTAGATCGCCCACTGCCGTCAAGGGTGAATCACTTCCTATAGCGACCCGATCAATACTCTTAAGAAACTCAATATCCGGCACCTTTCCAAAAAGAAAATGGTTGGACGACGGACAGACAAAGAGCGATGCTCCGCGTTTACGCATGAGGGCGGCGCCCTCTTGACTGATTGCCAGTCCGTGCACAATTACGGTATTTGCATCCAAAATTCCGAACCGATCAAGTTCCCAAATCTCACTCCGCGCCTCGTCGTCAATTCCTTCACATGCATGCACAATAAACGCGCTGCCTTTAGGTGTGGTCGAGTGCGCATGGCGAAGATCCCCTCCAAAAGTCAAGGAGTGTCCCCATCCGAATTTCTGAACAACTCTTACCGGAAAGTCCTGCCGCTGCAACTCCGGTTCAAGAGGGTTGTGATGGCAGACAGTTGTTACTCCGCAGAGAAGGTTCCGCAGTCCACCCCACCATAAGCGCACGTCTTTGGGCACGGACCGGTGCATCGCGATCACATCAGCGAAGCAGTTATGAATATCTCTCGCCCAAGCGGTGGAATTTTGGTATCTCGTACTTGCAAGCCTTGGAAATAGAGCGAACTCCAGATGGTCATGTGCATTGATCAGTCCTGGCATCAGCAAATAACCGCTCAGGTCAATCTCTTGCTCTTGGCTGCAGGGCGCAGATGCAAGCTCTGAGAACCGATCGCTTAGGATGTGAGTTATTCGATCGCCGTTGATTTCAATCGTGGCGTGAGCGGTTTCTTGTGGTCCGAAAACGCAACGAACTCCGCGCACTATCGTCTGGTTTTTCCGCTCGACTCCCTTGTGGGTTTCCTGATATTTCCGCAGATGCAGTAAATAGACGGCAGATCTGCCTTCGGCTTCGCGGAACCGGTCCAGCCGGCCGGCATCGGTAAACACTTCGCGTTCAGCAGCTCCGAATTCTGGCTCGATCGCAGCGCACAGCTTCCATCCCAGAGAATTGAAGATCTTGACGATTTCACGAAGGTCGTGCCTCACGGTTTTAGCCTCGACCCCGCTCCGACCATCTCGAAAAGTGCGTCGCCAGCCCAAAAGCCCCTGCGTCTCCGGATGCATATCCGAAACAAACAGGTCGCATCCGTTTCGAGCGATACGGTTTGTCTCCACGGCTAAATCGCATATGTCTTCAATGTAACTCAGAACAAACGACGATAGGATCAGGTCGAAACTCTGTTCCTCAAACGGAGTCGCGTCGCATGGGCACTGAAAAAGTTCGACGTCCGGTATGCTTTTCTGCGAAGCAGTTTGAAGCATTGCAGAGGATAGATCTATTCCCCGCAGGGTGTTCGGCTCTTTGTTGGCGAGATAACTCAGCCATCGTCCAGATCCGCATCCCGAGTCCAGCACGTCCCGGCCAGATATTTCAGGAAGCATCGTTGCGAGATAGCGTCTCTCAAGCATCAGAAGGGGATTAGGTTGCGAGTCGTAGCTCTGCGCGCACGCGTCGAAAAGGCAATTGTCGCGCAAATCTTTGGCCGAGCCGGCCTTGATGCTTTGAGCCGTTTGACTCATAGGCTCTCGCGCTTGGGCTTTCTTAGCTGGATGAACCTGTTCGCAAGTTCGAGCTCAAATGGAAAGCTGTAGAACTGCACGGCATAACGCCATGAGCTGAGGGTTTGCAGGAGCTTTCTGCCCCAGTGTGGAGCGCAGATATCCTGCACAGTCGGCCAACGGGACGCTACGACAAGCTCAAAATTGTCGATGAGCTTCTTTGTCCTTCTCTTTAACCATGGAGCGCTCGTATCGATGCGCAGTGTAAAATCCATCCACTGTTTGGTGGCCCACTGCGCAGGCGTGTCTGGGAATACGATCTTTCCGTCAACATCGCCGTACATCGATCCTGGCTGAGGCGTCGGCGTGTAGTGTTGCACAATGATCTCCGAATCGGGATTGATATGCTTGATCTTCCTAATAAAAGCCAGCGTTTCGCGCGTGTCTCGCTCTGGATCTTTGGGATTGCCTACAACAAACGAGAATTCGGGAATGATGTCGAACTCCCGCGTGCGACGCGCCATCGTCAGTGTTTGGTCGGTAGTGATCCCTTTCTGCATTTCCTGAAGCGCCCAGTCGGAACCCGATTCGGCGCCAAAGAAAATCATGGTGCAGCCCGCGCGCCGAATTGCGGCCATGGTGGCGTCGGAATAGCGCGAAAGGATGTCGACGCGAGCTTCGCACCACCACCGCAGTTTCAAGGGAACCAGCAGCTCCAGTAATTTCATGGCGTGATCTTCCCGAAGAAAGAAGTTCATGTCATAAAACTGCACAGAGTCTGCACCGTATTCCTCAACCAGATGCTTGAGAATCGCGAAGGTTCGTTGTGGCGACTCCATCTTCTCGTCGCGTCCATACGCGGCGTGGACTCCGCAGAAACTGCAGTTGAACGGGCAACCGATGCTCGCATGGTGAACCGCGGTCCGTTTTCCAAAATACGAGGGCCGTAAATAGTTCTTAACAGGTAGCCGGTGAAACGGAGACCATGGGAAGTTGTCTGGTCCTCTCATTGGCCGCTCGCGATTGCTGCGATGCAGACCGAACGAGTCTTTGTAGGAAAGGCCAAGGATTGAGTCGAACAATCGCTTTCCGCGTAGTGCATCGAGTAACTCCAGCAGCGTATCTTCGCCCTGACCGCGCACAACGAAATCGACATACTTCGCATTGAGCGCGGCATCTGGGTAGATGGATGGAAAGTATCCGCCCCAAACAATCTTGACCTGAGGTCGCAGTCGGCGTATCTCCCGCGAAGCCTCCATAGCTGCAACCATCTGAGGCCCCGGCATGGCTGAGACCCCGAGCAGTTCGACATCGCGCGTGTCAATCAGCTTCAGCATTGCCTCGACAGGGCCATCGTCGACGTTTCCATCCACGATCTCATACTCTTCGCGCCCCTCGAGTACCGCGGCTAAGGCAAGCACCGCTAGCGGAAGACGGCAATTTTTCGGTTTCGTAGCCCGAGGATGAAAAAGAATAATCATGCACATTTCCGAGCGACATAGATGCGGAACCGCGAGGGTTCGCGTCTGTGGCACAGCTTTGCTATGAGAGGGCGCATCGCCCATCTGAGGCCATACTGAGGAAAATGGATTCTCCACCGAATCGATAGCCTCTCTTCAAGGAGTTGCAGCCGGGCGTCCGTGAGATATTCGATGCTCTCTATGGAATTGGAGGCCGTTCCATAACTCCCAAGAAATGCGGCACGGCGCTCATTTACCATTTGCCTGCCGCTTTCCTCTTTGGAGTACCACGGTGTGTCACTGACAATTACCATGCCACCGCTTCTCACACACCGAAACGCTTCGCGCAGAGTAGTTTCGGAATCTTCGGTGTAATGGAAAGATGCATTGAACACAATGGCATCGAATTGACTATCCTGGAACGGCAAATGTCCCATTTCTGCCTGAAATCGCGGGAAGAGTTGCGGTAGCTTGGTTCGAAAATGCACCGCCGCGCCTAGACCGTCGCGCTCGTTTGTGAGCAAATCCGCAGCAAAGGGTTGGAAACCAGATATCGCCAGGCGGAAACTCATCCAGCAATTACCAGCGCCGAGGTCGAGGATCCGTCCGCCTCTGTATTGATCGTCTTTTCGCAGAATATACCGAATCAAATAGTCATAGCTACGCGCCCGGATCTGCCATTGTCTCAAATTGTTTCCAGAGATATCTTTGTAGGGAAGGCTAAGATAGAATTCTTCACGTTCGCTACCTCTGCCCTCCGCCGTTCTTATGTGCTCGTAATCCCGCACAAACTGCGCGTAATGTGCGGCTCTCTCCGGAGATAGTGCATGCACAATTCCGTCAACGATTTCCATTCGGAGTGCGCAGGACGGACAATCCATACCTATCGTATTGCTCCCGCAGCGAGGACACTTAAGCAGGACCCCTAAATGAGTTGAGAGATCGCTATCAACGGAATTGTGGATCGCGGCCAAACTCATTAGATCCCCATATCTGGATCGGAATCGAAGGTGTCACCTACACGATCATCATCATCCGGAAGAGTAATCATTGCTCCACCTCGGAGTAAGTGGCTTGCATGCCTGCCCTGGCTTCAAAAATATTCTGCTCAAGACCCGCCAAAACCGATTTATCCGCGGTCCCATTCATCTTGAGCAGGCGAGCACGCTCCACTTCATCCCGAAGGAGCTTGTCAACATGCGAATAGAACTGCCGAGTGTGTTTTCCTTTAACTCTTAGTTCTCGATCGGAAGTCTCAGTCCAAGGCTCCAACTGCACAAGACGGTCTGCAATTTTGTTATAGTATTTCGTTCCTTTGATTGGGTACGAAACCGTCGTGAAGAAGATATCTGGATTTGACGCCCGCACATGATCGATCGTCGCTTCGATATCCTCCAGCTCCTCGCCTTCATATCCCCACATCAGGAACATTCCACTCTGTATGCCTCGCTCTCGGCTCATGCGCACCGCGTCCTGTACCTGCTCCACCTTTACGCCCCGATCCATTGCATCGAGAATGCGCTGCGACCCGCTCTCCGAGCCAATCCAGAGACGAAAACAACCCAGTTCCGCCAGCAAATCGAGCACTTCTGCATTCAGTCTGTCCGCGCGTGAGATGCATTCAAAGGGAATTCGAAGACCTCTCCGTTTCATCTCGGCGGCATAGCGGCGAATCCAGTCGTGGTTGATGGTGAAGACATCATCGGAGATCCAGACCATCTCGGGCGAGTATTCACCGAGCAGCCATTCCACTTCATCGACGACCATCACAGGGTCGCGTCGTCGGTGCGATTGACCGTAGACCTGATGGCTGCACCAGTTACAGCGAAAAGGGCAACCACGGGCTGTGATGAAATTCACAGAGCCGCTGCCGTGGTGCGTTCGCCATGTGTCCACGTATTTCTGGACATTGATTGCTTCCCTCGCAGGCCATGGCTGCATGTCCAGATTCGCAATCTGGCCGCGAGGAGCTCCCCGCATCATTCTGGAGTCTTCATCCAGCCACGAGAGTCCAGCGATCTTCGTGAAACTTGGCTCGTCGCAACGCAAGGCCTGTAACAACTCCTCCATAGTGATTTCGCCTTCTCCCGAAACGACGAAATCAGCCCCGGCCTGGAGATACTCCAGCGTATAAGCGCCGGGTTCAGGACCCCCTACCACGGTCTTCCATCCAGCCTCGCGCGCAACGCCCAGAATCTCAATCACATTACCGCGAGTCATCAGGTTCGCGTAAACTCCCAGGACGGACGGCTTCTCGCAGCGCAGGTAGTGGAAGAGGTCTCCGCGGCTGGCAAAGGTCGTATCGAAAACATCGACGTCGAATCCCTTTTTGCGAAGATGCGAGCAGAGGTAGAGGATTCCGAGGGGCGCATAAGGTTTCATAATCTGCTGTTCTTTTGGATCCTCGAAGAGAAAATATCCATGGGTCAGAAGAAGGTCACGCATCTATGCCTCCCTGGTCCAGGTCAACTCGCGAAGAGGAACGATGACAGAGGAATTCGCGGCAGCGATCCCTTCTTCCAATGACACCAGCGAATCCGCGTTCCGGCTTACCGGTTCCAGTTCGTGGACTTGGTGCCACAAGGCTTCGACCTGGAAGTTCATCCTGCATGGAATCTCTGCCTCGTGCCAGGAGTCGACCTCAGCGTGTAAAGCCTCGCGGACAGCGCGATAGAAATCGGTCGTATAAGCTCCCTTGAACATGATGCAAAGGTCGTCGCTATCCTTCCAATTCCGTTTGCGTCCGAGTTGCGCTTGCACGCGCTCATAAAACACGGTGCGCGGCAGAGGATATGAAAACGAGATGCCAATGTCGTCCGGACGTGTCTCACGAACGAATCTGATCGTCTCCTGCAACTCTGTCCAGGTTTCGCCAGGATAACCGAACTGCAAAAAATAGCACGCACGAATGCCTGCCTCTTTCAACCTGCTGCGCGCAGAGATAACAGACGAGATCCGCAATCCTTTGTCCATGGCGTCGAGCACATTCTGCGAACCCGATTCGACACCCATCCAGACCTCGGCGCAGCCTGCGGACCCGAGATTCCGGACAGTTTGCTCGCTCATCAGGTCAGCGCGAGACTGTATTTTGAAAGGAACAACGGCATCTCTTCTTCTTACTTCTTCAACGAACTGCTCCACCCAGTGTTGATTCAACGCAAAAACATCGTCACCAAACCAAATGTGCTGCACTCCTACATCCGCCTTTAGCAGTCTCATCTCTTCCGCTACAGCCCATGCGGGACGCAGATGGAACTTATTTCCGGAGATCGGTTTTGCACACCAGTTACAGTGGTAAGGACACCCGCGACTCGAAACCATATTGGCTGAGAAATACCCGTAGGCTTTCATCCACGCCGCCCGATATGGCTCCAGATCAATCAGATCGCGTGATGGTAAAGGCAATTCAGCCCACGCGGGATTCTTCGAGAGCCTTTGCACGCTCCTGACCGGACGGCGACCCCCGTCGAGTTTGACCATACCGTCAATATCCGGTACTTTTCGGCCGTGAAGTATGGACGAACAGAGCTGCACCAGCGTCTCCTCCGCTTCACCGCACAGCACATAATCGAATCCATTTTCCAAGAACAATTCAGGATTGTCGGTCGAGTCCGAGCCGTGCACAACGACGACAGCGTCTACCGCCCGGGCCGCCGTCGAAATCTCCTGTGCCACTTCTCTCATGCGCGTCAAGCACATCTTCGAAAGAAAATTGAAGTCGTCCTCATAGACAGCCACGATCTTTGGGCGATGCCGCTGCAACATCCCCGCAAACTTTGCACCCGGCTCTTCGAGCATCGGGTCGAACACCGCAACAGTTATATTGTTTTCCCGTAGCGCAGTTGCAGCATAGAGCGTCCCGATCGGCGTGTAGGGCTGCATCTTGCGCAGTTGCTTCGCGTCGTATGGAAGATGATACGAGTGTGTCAGCAGTACGTCTGCCAAGGTTTACCTCCAAGCCTAACCGCAGGCTGGGTTAGCAAGCGGCTTCGGCCGGTGTGCGCGCCAGGCGCTTTGCATCAACAGCCGGTTTCATTTCCACGACCTTTTTCATCTGAGCATTTAGCCACAGCTCAACGGGTAGCTGATAAACATCGTGATCGAGTCTCCAGCGCGCCGGAAATGAAATTGCCTTCTGCGCCAGGCGTGTAATTTTGCCGCGATTATCAGCCCGGATCGGAATCCGATCAAATGCAATGCGCAGATAGTCTCGTATGACCTGTAGGCGTTCATGTTCGGCTCCATCGAGCCACGGAAGCCTGGTGTATCTCGGAAAAAAATCGGACCATCCCTCCAACGAGGTTGGCATATCGATCCCGAGTTCGGTCGTTCGCTCAAAGATAGGAGAGCCCGGATACGGCGTGAAGATATTGGTCCAAAACTCACTTCCCGGAAACCGCCTGCATACATCCATCATGAAATTGATCGTCTCGCGCCGTTCTTTGTTCGTTTCCCCTGGGAATGCGAAGATGATATTGAATGAAGGACGGATGCCGGCTTCGAGGCAACGCGCCGCGCTCTCATAAATAGACTCGAAGTCTTGCCAATCCTTGTGCATCGCCTTCAAGACCGTATGCGAGCCGGAGTCCACACCCTGGCAGATCTGGTGAAGGCCGGACCGACGAAGCAGTTTCAGATCTTCGGGCGTCAAGCGCGAGGTCATGTTCGTGGTGGCCTGTATGCTCCATCGATAATGTGAATTCTCCCTGACCAGTCCTTCTGCGATTCCGCGAGCGCGGTCCAGATCGACCAGAAAATTGTCATCGACGATCCAGAGCATTTCCAGCGAGTAACGCCTGCTCAGGTCAACCGTTTCCTCTACAAACTGTTCGGGGGGCAGTGCATTCCACTTCCGCCCGTACACCCCCGAGTTCGTGCAATACGCGCAGTTAAACGGGCACGCCAAACTCGATGTATACATTGCCCAGCGTCGCCCGCATCCGCGCTCATACGCATCGAAGTCGGCAATTTCGTATGCCTTTGGCGGCATCTCGACGAGCGGCTTTAGCGCGCGTTCCGGGGTCATGATCAACCGTCCATCGCGTTTGAATCCGATGCCTGGGATCAGATCGGGCGCCGCACCTGCTTGTATATGCTGAACTAGTTCCAGTAATGCGTACTCGCCCTGGCCGCGCACGATGTAGTCGATGTACGGCGCTTCTAGCGTCTGCTTTGGCAAGAGCGACGGATGCCATCCACCCAAAATAATCGGGAATTTCGGATTCCACGCTTTGATTGACTTAGCGATGTCTACCGTCTCCCGGATCATCGGACCAGTTACAAGCGAGATGCCAAGACATAACGCGTCGCGCACCTCGGATAAGACCCGCTGTTTGAAATTCGGTGTGATGGTAGAGTCGACCAGGACCACCTCGAACCCTGCGCGCTTCAACGGCGTAGCTACCGCGAGGATTCCAAGCGGCGCCGTCGCCTCAGAACTGGCGAATGAGGGAAAGAAGAAAACGACCTTCTTGGATGGACGCAAGAGACACCCTCCACTCTGCTATAGGAAGCCTAGACCTGCCCCATATGATCGGTTGTCGCGAAATTGTCAACTGAATGTAATCTCTGCACAGAGTTCCACGGCGTTCAGTTCAATGAGATGAGCGTTATTTGAGCTGGTGTTGTGGCTCGTTGGAGACGCTCTCCTCGCACAATTAGAGAGGCCCATTCTTCTGAAGCAGGTGTCGCTCCAGCGAAGTCTTCAAAAGGGAAACGTTTTCGCGGAGCCGCCATGCCTGATACATGCCGTAGATTACGCATAACTGTTCATCGCGGGCCGGCGCCTCGTCGGATACAACCCTAGCAACAAAGAACATATGGCTGCCGAACCTCTGGATTTGCTCCGCTTCCATTTCTCTGACTCGGAGAGCGAAACTCGGAACCGGAATTCCCAGCGTTCTCGATGTTATGAGGGCAAATGGGAGTTGATCGCCGCGATCGACTGCTTGTAATGGTGAGTAGAAAACTGGTAGACCAATGGCGCATACCGCGTCGGCACGCTACTCAGAGCCACTTTGCGTGTGCATTCCACAGACTGACGGTAGTCCATGTGTCGTTTAGGCCGAAGCCAAACCCGCCTTGCCCTAAATCGCCCACCATAAGTACTGTAAAGATATTGGCGCAAAAGTCGCCGTTGACACTCATGAGACTTTTGGGATGGGGGCGAATATACGTAAACCATGAGGTGCGATATTGGAGAAAAGACATGTTCACGTTGGTCGTGTTAACGAATTTCCAATTCTCATAGATCCGCCACAGATAGTGAGCCCCCGAGCGGGCGCGGGGCAGACAATAGTTGGCAGCGCTTCGTGGCGTGAAGAAGATTAGCTAGGTCTGACTAAACAACCCTGGTCGCCCGCAAGTGTCGAAACAGTAAGGCGAATTTACCCGGAAACCGTTCACACCACCAAACTGCGAGCTAGATTTCTGCCGACCGTGTTCGTTTTTCCATTTTCCATTGCCTACATATGTATAGGGCTCTTCCGCTCTTTGCACGCTGCCACTCCCGTTCGAGGTGCATAGGGCTACTGCTCGCCCGCTATCAGGGTTCGCTCCGAAATGGGGATCGGACGCGATTGCTTTAGCAGAACACGCCAGGGTGCTTTCTGGAACGAAACTCGTCCAGCTTGTCCGAAGGCTCCAACGTCAGACCGGTCGCACACAGGAGAAATACTGACGATTCGTCATTAAGTACGGTATCAAGGCGGAGGTGAATAACCGTCGCTGGCACGTGCCTCTTCACGCCACGGCTACCGAGGCATTGCAGAAGTACACAGCTTTTCGGCGACTCTATGTGCCCGTGCAACCGGAAGCATTCTTCTTCGTCTCCGCATCGGGCGCAGGCTCGGTGAACCGAACCGTTCATAGTGCTTTCGAACGGTTACGAGCTGAACTGGGCTGGGTTGCACGCGGCACCCACGCGGCGCCGCGCATCCACGACCTGAGACATACGTTCATCTGCCGGCGCGTCCAACAGTGGCATCAGCAGGGCGCCACGATCGATAACGCGATGGCGGCGCTGTCGACCTATGTTGGACACGCCAAGGTGTCCGACACCTATTGGTATCTGACCGCTGTCCCCGACCTGATGGCCATAGCGGGAAGGAACTTCGAAATGTTTGCATTGAAGTCCAAGGAGGACAGCCGTGGTTAGATTTCCACCAACGTCGTCCTTCGCGATGCTGTTGCAACGCTTCTTCGATCATCTTCAGCAACATCGGGCACTCAGTTTCCGCACGATCTCAGCCTACAGAGACACCTTCAAGCTGCTGCTCCGTTTTGCCGAAAAGCATCTCGGAAAAACTCCTGTCAACCTCGCCCTTGCCGATCTTGATGCGGAGTTTATCCTGGCCTTCCTCGATCACCTTGAACGCGAACGGCACTACGCAACTCGGAGCCGCAACGCCCGACTTGCAGCCCTCCGATCCTTTCTGAAGTACGCGGCTCATCACGATATGAACGCGCTGCCCATCCCCACGTCCAGTTACTTCGACTGAGCTATGACGGTCAGTGCGACGGTCGTGGTTTGCAGCATAAAAGCGCCGGACGATGCGTTGATGATGACCGTGTAATTCTGGGAAACTGGTGGAGGGGAAGACGGCACGCTTGATGAACCTCCGCACCCGGAGCTGAACACCACTCCGGCCAAGACGATCAGAACGAGAATTTTAGCGGGGATTTGCTTCTTCCCTCCTATGAAGCACATCAATCCTGCTAAGGTTGTCGCGAGGATTGCCGGTCCTCCGCTCCGGGGCAGCGCCACACTCGATGAGGGTGTCGTCACCGTCAGCGTCGTTTGAGCGTTGGCTCCTGACGGGGTCACAGTTTGAGGTGAGAAATTGCAGGAGGCGCCCGAGGGTAACCCGGTGCACGCAAAAGAAACTGCGGAATTGAATCCGTAGAGCGGGGTAACAGTGATCGTCGTCGAAGCGCTGCCGCCAGCATCGAGGCCGGAGTTGCACTGACGAAGAAATTAGGCGATGTGATGGTCTAGATTGCACTGGCTACTGCGCTCGTAGAATAAGTCGTAGCCTCAGCAAAGGCCTTTACCGTTCGAGACTGCGTGAGCGTAAAGGGCCCACCATATTGCTCATAACCCACAGTCGTCGGTGTTGATCCGTAGGTGGTGTAAAAGATGGTCGCGCCGTCAGCAGCGTCACTAAGGGCGAGGGTTTGCAAAGACGAGTAGACGCCGCGCGCCAGCCGTTCGAGACGGCCACAGTGTGCAAGCCGAACAAGGACGGAATCGAGTATGTCTACGCTTCGAGCCTGCTTCGATGTCAGCAGTCCTTCATTCTCGTCGGCAAATTCAATCAGCTCGTTCATCCTCGATCGGGGCACAGTGCGAGTATGACTCGCCACGTTGTAGTACGTCAATATAGTTCCATAATTGAATGATAGTGACTCGTATGGATGGGATAAAAATCCCATATCTTGTTCATCTTGAAATGTTTGTTAGGTGTAACCAAGGGTTCTTTCTACACCCTCCGGTATCCTCTGGAGAATTGGCGATTGGTCGTCAAAAACTGGGCACATGTCGTCATGCTCTATTCAACCGCGGACATTAGTACTTTCTCGGCAAATCTGCACGGCATTCCTATCAACTGACTTCGGTCAGCTTGGTGGTCGGGATCGTGAAGGACGTTTGCGGGACTGATCCTGATTCCGTTAAGAGCTTTCAGCTGTTAAGTGCGGCGATTAGGAGGCGTAATCGCCGCACTATGTACGTGGATTAGTCCTTGAAATTGCGCCGAATAAGCGCTATATTCGCTGCATATCGTGCGGAGAATAGCAAGCAATACCTACATTCACGAGCGGCCCAATTGGCCGAAATTCCGCTGGGATTCCGAGCGGATTTCCCAGCGGTTGGTCGAGGTGCGACACCGGCAAGGACGCTTAATTGGCCGTATGGAGGGGCTTGGCTTCCAGCTTCGCAAGGAAGCGGTACTGAACACCCTTACCGAGGATGTACTCAAATCGAGCGAGATTGAAGGAGAGAAGCTCGATAGGAATCAGGTTCGCTCCTCGATTGCACGTCGGCTGGGAATTGACATCGGAGGCCTGACACCCGCGGATCGTGACGTGGAGGGCGTTGTTGAAATGATGCTGGATGCAACCCAGCACTACGATCAACCATTGAGGGCGCAGCGCTTGTATGATTGGCACGCCGCGTTGTTTCCAACCGGCCGAAGCGGAATGTCGCGGATTAACGTAGGCGCATGGCGAAACGCCAAGAATCGCCCCATGCAAGTCGTTTCAGGGCCAATTGGCAAGGAGCGAGTTCATTATGAAGCCCCACTTGCCGCCCGCCTTCGCGGAGAAATGAAGCAATTCTTGGACTGGTTTAATAAAGAGAGTTCGACCGACCTCGTGCTCAAGGCAGGTGTGGCGCATCTGTGGTTCGTCACCATTCATCCATTCGAGGACGGCAACGGACGAATAGCGCGCGATTGCCGATATGGTACTGGCGCGGTCAGAACACAGCCCCCAACGCTTCTACAGCATGTCGGCCCAGATTCAGCAGGAACGGAAAGCTTACTACGAGATTCTCGAATCGACCCAGAAAGGCGATCTCGATATTACGCGCTGGCTCGAATGGTTTCTGGCATGTCTCGGGCGCGCCTTCGACCATGCGGAGACCATCTTGGCCGCCGTGCTCAATAAGGCCCGCTTCTGGGACCGGTTCCCCGGAACGGAGTTCAACGAGCGGCAGCGCAGCATGATCAACCGGCTCTTGAACGGCTTCGATGGCAAGCTGACTTCTTCGAAATGGGCCAAGCTTGAAAAGTGTTCGCAGGATACCGCGCTGCGCGATATTGAGGATCTCATCAGAGCGGGCGTGTTGAGGAAAGATTCGTCCGGGGGGCGTAGTACGTCCTATTCGCTTGCGAACATGTATACCGCCAATCAGGCGGCCCGGATTGCTGGCAACATCGACAGACTCTTCAACGCAGACAAGGAAAAGATTGAGCGCTTCGGCCGCGGTGCGGCTTCTGCGCTCCTGGTCTACAGGTACGCTCAGGCCAATCCACTCTTCTCGATCAGGAACGCAGCACGCGAGATGAAGGTGAGCTTTCCAACCGCGTCCGCCGCGGTGGATCGGATGATCGAAGCCGGCATCCTGCGGGAGTCCCGTGGGAAACGAAGAGGCCGTCTGTTTCTCTACGAAAGTTACCTCGACATTCTGAATTGAGAATCCTGATCGGCCAGACTGCGTGAGGTCAACTGTCGAGCTTGACTACCATCTGCACTCTTACATCCACTTGCGGATCTTGTCGGTGGATTCTCGCGACAGCGTCGAGAGAATTCGCCAGACACAGTCTGGCGAATCTGCCAGTCGCAATTTTGCATACGGCGCCTCCGAAATTCTTAGCCAAAACGGTGGTTGCAGATGGATGGACCGGTCGAAGGAAGCGGCATCGCCTGCGCGCTGCACACGTGCGTATGCAGAAGCGCCTTCAGCACATCTGAGAGAGGGCCGAAGCAGCCCTGATCCGGTGTTGGAAAACACGCCAGGATGGTTCCATCTCAAGCGCCGGCGCGGGACCATAGTGGCCCGCTTTTTCCCGGCGCGAGAACAACCAATAGAATTGGTGCGGGCGGAGGGAATTGAACCCTCACGGCCTTGCGGCCTGCGGATTTTCGTACCACTTCGGCTTTCGCCGCCCCGCCAATGGCGGGTTCGTGGTCTGGACTATACCTTCACCTTTCCCCACATGGGGTTTAGGTGCTGCCCGTCTAGTCTCTACACCTTCCTGGAAGCGCTTCCAGGCTTGGCTCGGGATTGCCATTTCAGGTTTCCCCGACTTTGAGCAGTTCTACGCCGTCGGTTTCCCGATGGGCACTCAACCTTGCTTAAGTCCGCTGCGTCTGCCATTTCGCCACGCCCGCGTGGCCACCTTAAGTATAAGGCTCAAGTGCCGGTGCGAAGTTCCTTGGCCACTGCCTTGGCCACCTTCTTCTTGCATGATGTTGATGGCCGCAGCGTCCAAGCGCGTCTTGATGTGGGAGGCATAGTATTTTTCGATCATCTCGACCGAAGTCCTGCAATTCTTGGCAATCTGATAAATGTCCGCCCCCTCCATCAGGCGCAGGCAGATGTAGGTATGGCGCAGGCTGTAAGCCGTGCGCGTTTGACCATCGCGGTCGGCTTTCAGCTTCTCTTCGTCGAGAATGGTGTTGAATAATTCGCGCTGCCATTTGGGGAAGAGAAGGTCCGTGGATTCAGGCAAGCGAGTCTTTTCATTGGTTCTTCCTCGTCCCGGCTCGTCGATCCGCAAAGGACGCGGGCGACTCTTCAAGCGCTCGAACGGCCGTACCGCGCCGGGCATGCTCTTGCAATAGTCAACGCCGCGCTTGCCTCTCACCTCGATTTCAAGGATCGTTTCGCCGGTCGCTTCGTCCTTGACAATGGTCACATCGCGAAATTGCAGTCCCCATGCCTCGTCGGGCCGGAGTCCAGTATTGACGGCGAACAGGGCATAGTCGTGAAGCTGCTCACATTCCCACTTGAAACGCTCCAGCTTCGGTTCGTGCGCGCGCCTGCGCATTGCCTCATAGAGTTTCTTGTACTCCTCCCGCGAGAACTACGCTTGGTGCACGATCTTGCCTGAAGTCTTATAGGGAACGACATATCGGGGAGATACTCGACCCAGCCGAGCCGCCTAGCGGTTTTCAGTACCTGGCGGATGCAGACGATCTCTTTGTGCACCGTGCTCCGCGCCGGAGTCCCGCCTGTCTTGCAGTTCTGCGCGCGCCAGATGCGGTATTCCTGAATGACGCCGGATGTGATCTCTGCAAGATGCTTCTCCCCGAGAAATGGGAGGATGACGCCATTCAGCTTCAACTCGTACTGATTTAGCCAAGTCGGGCTGCGCTGTCCCTGAGTTAGGATAGGGCCTCTTCGAGGAATTTCGCGGCAGCATCTTTGAATTTCTTGCCTTGCCGGCGGGTCTCTTTTGCGAGAAGTCCGGCGTGCGCCCTGCCGCGCAAGGCGAGGTACCAGTCCTCGGCAAAGTCCTTCGCGCGACCGAGGCTATCTTCGTGCGTGGACACGCGCCAGTTGCGCCCATTAAGGAAGGTCGAGCACTGCCAGTTGTCGCTGTTTTCGCGGCGGTAGATGTTGACCTTGCCGCCCATGGTTTTGTGGGTTTCTGTTTTCGGTTTTGGGCTTTCTAAGGTTTCGGACATTGGTAGCTCCTTCGCGCCTCAGGAATGCCTCACATGTATAATCGTCTAACATATGTGAAAAGAAAAGTAAATGGTTAAGCCGTTGATTATATAAGCTTTAGTCGTTCGTACCTTGGATTTTATGTCCGCTGCGTCTGCCAATTTCGCCATCCGGGCTCTTCCCTGCTTCCTCTTTAATCTCCTCCTTTTCATGTACTTAAATCGATTCCTCGTCGCAGCCTCCAAAGACTTTCAGTGCGGTTCCGCGAGGTTCCATGAGGGTCTCTGTGGGCGGTTTGGGCATAGTGTAGGCATAGCCGCAAATAACACAGCACCCAATTCAGCCCACCAACTTCCATACATTCCGAATTGGTTTCGCAGTAGCCCGACACACGAAAATTGCAAGAACACGATTCCAGACTTCTCAATGAACGAACACCATCATAATTTTGTCGTTCGTCATGCGCTCTGAATCGATTATTCACCACTTTCAAGGGGGCAGTCTTGGCCTTGAATTCCTCCGACACGAATGTGCTTTCGGCCGCCCTGTACCGACAAGCAGTTTACCGCTATAGTTCGAATAAAAACTAGTCTTCGAAAAACTAGTCTTCGAATGATTCTAATCGGACGGGACCACGCTGCGGACCGCAATCACCCGAAGTTTATCCAGGAAGAAAGCCATTGAAACTGCCAATGAGATTCCATTAGGTCAGGATGGTCATTATGTTGACAAAGAGCGTTCGGTGTTAGCGTTTGGCACTGGCCGCACTGAAGGGTGAAAAGACCCCTTACCGAACTTGCCCAGCAGTTTGACGTACATCCGAACCAGATTACCCAGTGGAAGACCCAGCTTCTGGAAGGCCTCTGTGCAGACCGTAGACTCGCATCGGAAATCGCGGCTCCTAACCAAAATGTTGCTGGTAACGGTCAGAATAGAAGGAATTCCTGCCCTCTGTAAACGAAGGCTCAGGAGACTTATAGGCAAACACAAAGCCGACTTGAACGAAGACCTGTGGGAAGTAATCATTGAGTGGTGATTCTCCGGCGCAAATCGCCTCAGCACTCATTGAATTCAGTTTCGGGTTCGAGTAGCTTGGCTTGCTGAAGTGCCGAGAGAACAGATGCGACTACCGTTTCGACCTCGTGCGTTTGTAGTCCCGTATGTTCGGCAGCGCGGCTCACGAGATCGGCTATCGAGGAATACTCGGCGAGTTCTTCTAGCAACCAGCCCGCAAGCCTGGAAAGCTCAACTGTACGGTCGAGTTCATAATCGTAAAGTACAAGTTGGCCTGAATCATCATTTTGACAGTCGCGAAACTCGCGAACCGTTTGGGATGGCTTCCGTTTCCACCTCGCTCCGGGCCGATACTTCCGTTCGCGCGTGGTGGTATCGACACGCGCCAAATAGCAAGTTTTCTCCATGGATTGCACGCCCGATTTATAAAGGTAAAGGAGAGTGTGTGCGTCGATGCTCAACCGAGGATTGCGATTGCCAGCTTTCTCCAGAATCCGATTCGCCAGTTGTCTTTCCGCCGCCAATGCATACGACGGAACCGGCTCATACGGCAACTCGACACCGAACCCTCCGGGAATAGTTCGCATGGTGATGCCAAAAGCTGCCGGGTTGCGAGCAATGGCGGAGCCGCGTTGCAGACGAAACTGGCCAAAAGACAAGGTTGCGGCTCCATGTAGCTGACCGGCCGCAAACTCCATCGTGTTTGTCGCTTCTGCCTCGGTCTCACCGGGAAAGCCGAAAAAGAATTGCAGGTTGAATGCCAAGCCGGCCTCGCGGCATTGACGTAATGTCTGTGAGATCACATCGGGGTGCACTCCCTTATTCATACACTCGAGAACCCGTTCCGAATATGATTCGAGCCCGAAGATCAGGTTCTTACAACCTGCGGCGACTAGATCCTTTAGCAACCTGAAACTCAGAGCTCGTTCGAAGCGGACTTCGCATTGCCAAGCTAAGCCGGTGCCCACAAGAAACCTGGCGAGGGCTTTCAGCATCACCGGAGGAACGCAGTCGTCAGCCAGGGTGATGCAGTGTACAGAATAGCGGTCCCGCAGTTCCAGGAAGTCGCCGACGACCAGGTCGGGATTGCGCATTCGGAACCGGGTGCGCATCGATGGTGAAACGGAGCAGAAGGCACACCGTGACCAGTAGCATCCTCGAGAAGTATTGACAAGGAGTACGGGCTCTGGCGCTAGATACTTTTCGAGAGGAAGGTCAGAGTAGTCGGGGGTAGGAAGGCTATTGATATCCTCAATAAAAACGGGACCTTTGCGAACGGAGTTTCCATCAAACATAGCAACATTCGCGATACCCGCTGCGTTTACGCCGGCTTCGATCGCAGTGAGCAAGGCGTCGACCGCGGTTTCCCCCTCGTAGCCAATGACATAGTCACACCAGTCGAATAGCTCAGGATAGGAAGTCAAGTCGTCGTACCAAAGACTGATGATTTGGCCCCCAAGAATTACCGGGGCCGAGGGTATGTGCATTCTGACTAGGCGTGCCAAGGCAATCGCCGGCAGAATCTGGCTGGGATAAGTAATCGATATTCCGACAGCCCCAGGTCGAGACAGACGGAGTGCCGGAATCGTCACCTTTTCAAAAAACACTCCAAACGGATTTGCACTGGCGTGATTCGTGAGGCGCGAAATCTCGCTAGCAGACAAAGATGGAACTCGCCGGCGGAGGAGTGGCGATTCAGCGCCGAGAACTTCAGCCGCATCTTGCAGCACGCGCCTCGCATTCGCTAGTCGTTCGAGATTGGCGAATGTTTCCCATCGTCGAAGATCGCTAATCGCTTCTTCTATTCGGATGGCGACATGAGGTGCCTTGAGGAAGGCCATCATCAACAACGTGTATTCCTGTGCAGCCGTAGGCGATAGCCCGGAGGTTTCTTCAAACTCGTTTAAACGCGCCTCCAATCGACGTGCGGCGAGTTTGAGCCTCTTAAAAGTCCACTGACTGAGACAGAATTCTAGGTTGGTGTCGTAGACCTCGACATGATGATTACCCCTCATGCGGAGAAATGCTGCTAGAGCTGGGAGGCTGGCATAGGGCTGCGTAGCGTCGGCAAGGGGAGGGTAAACGAGAGCGACCTTCATGGGACGGCTTCCCATTCGATGAAGTTCCGGCGAGTAAGCTCGCTGAGGAACGATAGAGTGGTTTCCCGTCCATTGTCACCGACCGCTTCAAGAATCTCAGCGAGCGTGTGCCTGCCGCTGCAGACTCCCAGAAGAGCGGTTCCGTCGGTTCCAACTTCGATTAGACTCTCGTTATTCTGATCGAAGACGTAATTTGTAGGATTCCGTTCGACGATATCTGCAGCCGAATCCAGCGCATGTTGAACTTCATCGAAATTGAATGCGAACTCATAAGCCAACAGCGCATCAGATCGGAATGGAACAATCCGCTCTGGACGAGACAGGTCTACGGTTCCTCGTTCAATTCGCCCATCGATTATTTCCTTCCCGGGAGGTAGAAAGACGAGGTGACTTCGCGAAATCAGGAATGATTCCGGTGGCCTGATTCTGCTGCGTCGATCTATTTCATCGACGAATTCGGAAACCTGGGTCGGCTGCATACCCTGGTCAACGCGGTACGTGCACCAAGTCTGCAGATCATGGTCGACATTGCGCGGCAAGACTGAAAGACCGTATCGATGGCACTGGCGAAAGATTGGGGCTCGCTCCTCAAGAACGAAGCGGCTGTTGGCCACGTGCATTATGCAGTCGGCGTGCCTCTCAATGAATTCAACGGTTCGTTCTGCTTCCTCAAGGGTTTCCGACGGGAACCCGCTAAAAAACATGACGAACGCGCGTATACCAACGATTGCACAGTTATGCAGAATACTGCTAGCGGTTTCCGGTGTTATGCCTTTCTCCATTGCATTCAATACGCGAGGTACGGCCGATTCGAGGCCAAAAATAAGCATGAGGCAGCCGCCGTCTCGGAGTTGCTGTAGCCGTTCCCGCGTATACGACTGCTCCATCCTAGTTTCACCAAACCAGCGAAACTGCAGCCGCGACAAAACTACGGTCTCCGCAAATGCAGTCGCGGTTGCTGGCGGAACCGCCTCATCAACGAAGTAAAAGCATGACGCCGCGTATTTCTCGTGAAGTCGCTGCGCGACCCGCATCACGTCACTCGCGTTCAAACGGCGGAATTGATCGCGATACAGCCGCGCATGGGAGCAGAAGGCACAGCGCCCCCAATAGCACCCTCGAGAACTCAGAAGCGGGAGCACAGGTTCTGGAATGAGATATTCGCTCAATCGTAAACCGTCGTAGTTGGGAACAGGAAAGTCAACCGTCGGCAACGGGCCTTCAGCAGGCCGGTACAGCGGCCTTCCGTTCTGGAAGCGGACCAACCCCTTCACTTCGTTCAGATCGTCGCCACTGTCAAGCGCTCTCACGAGATCAAACAGGGGTTGCTCGCCTTCAAAGGGAACGTAAGCGTCAATGTATTCGCTAAATGCGCTCAGAACCTCCCAGCGTTCCTCGAAGAAGCAGATAAGCCCGCCACCCACTACGACAAACGCTTCCGGTGACAACATTCGCACCACGGCGGCAAGCGTGATTGCAGGAATCAATTGTCCATAGTAATTGAGAGAAATGCCGATAACCCGGTGTCGATCGGCGACCAACTCCGGAACTACCCGTTCGAAAAAAGGCAGAAACAGGTTTTGCTGGCGGTCGCGTATAGCTTCCAGCACGGTCAAAGTGTTAGTGCAGTCGTGGCTCGTTGAAAACCCGCCCGCGCTCCACTGTGCCGGATAATGTGCCGCAGAAACAAACTGCATGGCACGTCGCAGAATTCCCGCTGCGTGCGCATAGGCTTGCCGCGTTGAATAAGTTTTGCAGTCGCGCAATTGTTCTCGTGCGCTGTCAACGTGAGCGATTAGATAGTCGGCGGAGAGCAGATTTTGGGCGACCAGGCGATACTGGATGCTAATCTCAACGGGAAGCGAACCCTTCGATTCAAATGCTTGCAGAGACTCGCGGAGCAATCTTGCGCAGCGCTCGAGATACGAGGCTGTGAGAAGTTCGTTGTAAGCGCGAACATTAAGATCAGCGAGGATCACCTGTTCGCAACGATCCGCGAGATAGCCGGCAAGCGATGCGATGCCGAGTGGTGGGTGGGCCGGATCAGCGGCGGGCGGAAACAAGAGCAGCGTACTCATTGCCGACTCTGAATCCGATAGAGACAGAATGGATTGTTGTGCGGAGAACCTGTCGCTCCAAATGCCATGAAGGTACATCCGCCTCGACATATCTCGCCGAATTCGCACCCTTTGCAGAAGCCGCTTAGGTTTGAGGGTGTAAAGCCCCGGGTATAGCGAAAAGCTTCCGGTCGATTCCAAATCGAACTGAGTGATTGTTGGCGAACATTTCCTTCGACAAAACACGACGACTGCAGCGAAAGACAGCCCTTTACGTTGCCATTCGCCTCGATGCCCACGGTGAGGCACCCGGCGGGACACCCACACCAGCATCCGAAGAGTGGAGTGTCAGAGCCCTTGCGAAGTTCCTGCTCATGTTCTGAAAAATAGCCTATGTTGTCACCGACGCTGATATTCATCACGGCACGCTGCTTGGCCGCAATGATGAAATCGGCAATCTCGGGCAGATGTTCAGGACGCAAATGCAACTCGGGATGCTCCACCATTCGTCCCACCGGCGATCCCAATTGCAGGCGCCATACCCCCACACCGATCTCGCCTACGAGTGCTTCGAGAGGCCTCAGTTCCGCGAGATTCATGCGGTTGACATGAGTCACTATGTTCACACGTACGCCAACATCACGGAGAACCGAGCAGGCAAGACAAACGGCTGCAAAGGATTGCGAGTGACAGCGAATATAGTTGTGGGTCGGCTCCAAGCCATCCAAACTAAGGGCAACACGACACAGACCAACATTCTTGATTCGCTTCGCCAACGCAGGCGTTATTAACAATCCATTGGTAATCAGGGATGTGGCTATCTCGAGACCGACCAATTCTTGCGCAATCGCTTCCCAGTCATCACGAAGAAGCGCTTCTCCGCCTGAAAGTACTACGTTTTCACAGCCGAGATCCTTGAGTTCATGGCACAGCTGAATCGCTTCTGCGGTGCGGAGTTCTTCGCCGCGACTGTAGGTGGGACCCAATCCCGACGCACAGTGGAGGCAGCGCATGTTGCAGCGGGCTGTCAATTCCCAGACACACCGCTTCGGCCGAAGCTGGATGGCATCGATGATTTCGCGCACACCCCCTCCTTAGCCTCACGGGTAGCCAACTGGATGAGGCTTGTTGTCTAAGCCTTTATTTACTCAACACTGATCAAGCGACACCGACGTTTCCGCCACCGCCGCCATCGCCGTAAACAACTTGATCGCCGAGAGCCCGCTCAAGCTTCTTTGCGAGTTCAACGTCCTTCACGTGTGCATGGACCTGTTCACGGATGATGGCTTTTAACTCCTCGCAAGTCCAAACCTTGAGCGTACGTGGTCCTTTCGGATTTTCTGTCATTGGAGGTTCTCCTCACGGCGCGTCGGGAAGTGGTCAGGCTTATAGAGGGAAAGGGGGCGCGCCGACAGGCCTTAGCCTGCGGCTAATGGTGGCGCGCAATTCAGAAAGGGTCGGTGATGTAAGTCACTGGTCAGTGTGACGCAAGCCTACAACGCAGCTAAAACCCTTTGCAACTTTGGGGATCTTCTGCGAACCTCGATCGGGATCGCTCCACACTTGCTGACTGGGTGGGCTCTGCCAGTCGGTTGCCGGGTCCGCTGATCGATCGGATCCGCAAGCACGTACTGGCGGCGACCAAGATCCATGCCGACGACACTCCTGTGCCGGTTCTAGCGAAAATGGCAAGACTGTGGGCCTATGTGCGCGATGATCGCCCGGCAGGTCAGGATGCACCTCCAGCCGTGTGGTTCGCCTACACGGAAGATCGCAAGGGTGAACATCCCCGGCAGCATTTGAGCAAGTTCACGGGCATTCTGCAGGCCGATGGCTAGGCCGGATTCCATCACCTTTATGAGGGCAGTAAAATCGTCGAAGCTGCCTGCTGGGCGCACGTCCGGCGTAAGTTCTACGACATCCAGGTGGCCAACGGTTCGGCGATTGCGACCGAAGCCGTTCAGCGTATCGGCGCACTCTACGATATCGAACGCGAGGCCCGCGGCAAGCCTCTTGGCCTCCGACGCGAAGTACGCCAGGCACGTGCACGGCCACTGGTCGACGAACTCCATCGTTGGCTGAATAAGACACTTGCGGGACTCTCGCGTAAGTCTGATACCGCCGCGGCAGTTCGCTAAGCGCTCTCGCGCTGGCGTGCGCTCGCTCGATATCTCAATGACGGGCAGATCGAGATGGATAATTCACCAGCAGAACGGGCGCTGCGCACCGTTGCGTTAGGCAGGAATTATGTACAGTTCTCGATAATGCGCAGCGTGTCGGGGCGTGGGCGTCGGATTGCTGCACTGACGGGCGCTATTTCTGATTAACGGCACACGAACTTCACATAATCGGTGGTCTCCTGATGTGGACATTTCTGATGCCAGGAGACCATCATGGAAAATGGAACAGCAGTTCACCCGCAAGTGCGCGCCTGGCTGGAGCGCAGCATTCTTCAACCCTTCATCTCGGAGTTCTGTTCGCGGCTTCAGTGCAGTCGTTATCACTCATCGACCATTCACTGCTACCTTTACTGAGTTGCGCACTTTGCACATTGGGCTAGTCTGCACAGGTTGGCGCTGGTCGCGATGGAGCGATCAGAAGATCATAGACCTTCTGCAGGCTGCTCGGGAGATTACGCCTAAGGGGACATTGCGTACGGCAACCTATGGGGCACTGTTTGGACTGATCGCCGCAACCGGGCTACGCATCTCGGAAGCGGTGCATCTTGTATGTTGGCGTTCAGAGGGGTGAGGATGATTTCACGTTTCGGCGGTAAGGCCGTAAGCACCTTAGGCCACTCTGGTTGAGCCTGAACCGCAGATCGGCCACCGCCCCTCTATTTGCACGCCGTGGAGAATCGAAGGCCTTTGGAGCCCGCATGTTCAAGGTGCTTGATGAGTTGATTGGTTACATGCGGACCGTAAGAGTCACTGGTATCGATATGGTTCACTCCGGAGGCGACGGCCTCGCGGAGAACGGCGACCGTACCGCTAACATCGCGCGGAGGGCCCCAGACGATCTTGTCGCCATCGCGGCCGGCGAGCTGCATCGCGCCATAGCCCATGCGGTTCAATTTAATTGATGTGCTGGGAAGGGTAAATGTGCGGCCAAGATTCGATTGCTTCGTCATATGTCCTCTCAAGTTCTCACGAGTCTGTATCGAATATCGATGCTCATCTGGTCAAGGAAGCTTCAGATTAGGGGTACGCATTTGCAGAAGCATTTCGACACTGGTCTAGTACTACAGTTGTAGATAGAAGACCGGCAGGGGAGAGTTTCGTTTTCGGTA
>CAYTJN010000039.1:0-27405 GCA_964438125.1 uncultured Occallatibacter sp. | reverse complement strand
CATGGCAAGGAAGCGGATTGTTGAAGAGTCCCGCGGATCTGAGGACAGAGATCCAGGTGATCCTAATCACCCTATACACCGCCCCAACGTCGGTATAACGTAGAACCATGTGTCTTGCAATTCCGGGTAAAGTCGAGGAAATTCTCACAGAGGGCGATCTGCGGATCGGCCGGGTGAACTTTGGCGGCATCGTCAAGCGGGTTTGCCTGGACTACGTGCCGGAGATCGAGGTCGGCGACTATACCATTGTCCACGTTGGGTTTGCGCTGTCTAAGATCGACGAGGAGACGGCTCTGCAGACGCTCGATGACTTCCGTGCTATGGGCGCACTGGACGAAGAGCTGGGTGGTGAGGAAGAAGCCTTTGCGCGGGCTGCGGCGGCTCCGCAGTCCTCTTGCCCTGACGGAAGCTGTTCAGTCGACGTCGACAAAATCTCCGGTTGAGGGTTCATGGCTTCCCACCCTAGCCGCAAGGACAAAGGCGCGGCGAGGATGGGGCACCCAAGCGCTGGTTGGTAAGTCTGTTTGGAGTTGGTCGAGATTTATGGTTTCCCACCCTGCCGCTGGTTGACGAGTCTGCTTGATGCCGGTTGAGGTTCATGGTTTCCCCACCCTGGCCGCAAAAACAAAGGCGCGGCGAGGATGGGGCACCCGGGAGTCTTTGAGAATGAATTGGAAACGCAGGTCCTTCTGCTGCGCTTTGCTCCGCTCAGGATGGCACTACATTTTGCGAAGATAGAAGAAAGCAACACACGGGTCGTCGCCAGCTAATGAAATACCTGACTGAGTTTCGGAACGGCGAGATTGCGCAGCGGATGGCGCGGGAGATCGCCGCTGTCACTACGCGGCCATGGAAGATCATGGAGGTCTGCGGCGGGCAGACGCATTCGATCATCAAGAACGGTATCGATCAGATGCTGCCGGCCGGGATTGAGATGATCCACGGGCCGGGCTGCCCGGTTTGCGTGACGCCGCTGGAGTTGATCGACAAGGCGCTGGCGATTGCGGCTCGACCGGGAGTGATTTTTTGCTCTTTCGGCGACATGCTGCGCGTGCCAGGCACCGAGGGCGATCTTTTTCAGGTGAAGGGCGCGGGCGGGGATGTGCGGGTCGTTTACTCGCCACTCGACGCCGTTGAAATTGCTCAAAAAAATCCAGACAACGAGGTTGTCTTCTTTGGCGTGGGTTTTGAGACGACGGCTCCGGCCAATGCGATGAGCGTGCATGTGGCCAAGCGACGCGAGCTGAAGAATTTTTCGCTGCTTGTATCCCATGTATTGGTCCCGCCGGCGATTGCGGCGATTCTTGAGTCGCCGGGCAATCTCGTTCAGGCTTTTCTGCTGGCGGGTCACGTGTGTAGCGTGATGGGCTACTGGGAGTATCCGCCGCTGGCGGAGAAGTATAGGGTTCCGCTGGTGGTGACGGGCTTTGAGCCGCTCGACCTGCTGGATGGGATTCGCAGGGCGGTGATTCAACTGGAAGCTGGACGACACGAGGTGGAGAATGCCTACGAGCGAATCGTCAAGTTAGAAGGAAACCTGCCGGCGCAGAAGTTGCTTGCCGAGGTTTTCGAAGTGACGGATCGGGCGTGGCGGGGGATTGGCGTGATTCCGAAGAGCGGCTGGCGGCTGAATGAAACCTATCGCGGCTTCGACGCCGAGGAGCGCTTCCAGATCACCGGGATTCATACCGAGGAGTCGCCGCTTTGTAGAGCCGGAGACGTGCTGCGCGGAGCGATCAAGCCCGCCGAGTGCGCGGCCTTTGGCAAGGAGTGCACACCGCGCCATCCGCTGGGAGCGACGATGGTTTCAAGCGAAGGGGCCTGCGCGGCTTATTACAACTATGGGCGATTCTTGTCGGCGGAGGAGCTGGCTGGCGCGGGTGCGGGGATGACGAGGGCTGCGAATGTCTGAGAACGGAAAGACCGCAGCCGCTGATTTTTCGGGTTGGTCCTGCCCTCTACCGCTAGCCGACTACCCCACCATCGTGATGGGCCACGGCGGCGGCGGCAAGCTGGGCAATGAACTGGTGGAGCACCTGTTTCTGCCTGCCTTCCGCAATCCTGAGTTGGAAAACCTGGGCGATGCTGCGGTGCTGGAATTGGGCAGCGGCAAGCTGGCCATGAGCACGGATTCCTTCGTCGTGCAGCCGCTGTTTTTTCCGGGTGGATCGATTGGTGAGTTGGCGGTGAACGGGACGGTCAACGACTTAGCCGTCTCCGGGGCCGAGCCGGAGTTTTTGAGCGCGAGCTTCATTCTCGAAGAAGGATTTCCGCTGAGCCAGTTGGCGGCGATTGTCGAGGATATGGCGCGGGCTGCGGCAATAGCCGGTGTGAAGATCGTTACCGGCGACACCAAGGTCGTTGAGCGCGGCCACGGCGATGGGTGCTATATCAATACGGCGGGAGTGGGTCTCATTCGTTCTGGAGTTTCAGTAAGTCCGCTGCATGCAATGCCCGGCGACGCGATTCTTGTCTCGGGAACCATCGGCGACCATGGAATGGCGATCATGAGTGTGCGCGAGGGACTGGAATTCGAGAGCCAGATTCGCTCCGATTGTGCCGCACTGAACGGGATGATTGCGGAGGTTCTTGCAGCGGTTGGCGTGGCTGTGCACACGATGCGCGACCCGACACGTGGAGGGCTGGCTTCAACGCTCAACGAGATTGCACAGGCTTCGGGCGTGGGAGTCGAGATCGACGAGCCCAGCTTGCCAGTGCGGCCCGAAGTGCAGTCGGCCTGCGAACTGTTGGGCCTGGACCCGGTCTATGTGGCCAACGAAGGCAAGGCGGTTTTCTTTGTCGCACCCGAGGCTGCGGACCAGGTTCTTGCAGTGCTGCGGACGCATCCGCTGGGCCGTGATGCAGCGCGCATCGGCAGAGTCACGGCAGAACATAAAGGGATGCTGGTAGCGCGCACCGCAATGGGATCCAATCGCGTGATTCCGACGCAGATTGGGGAGCAATTGCCCAGGATTTGCTGACTTATTGCACAGTTACTGTAACTGGCTTCGTAGATCTTCCATACTGATTCGTCGCGTTCAAGGTATATGTCGTGGTAGCCGTGGGGGTCACTGTCACGCTGCCTCCGTGCACACCGCCCAGAACGTCGATGAAGTCATAGGAGTCATTGCTTGTCTGCCAGGCGAGGGTCACTGCTGTTCCGGCTTTGACCGTGGTAGCTGATGCGGTGAAGCTTTCAATCCCTGGAGGATTTCCAGTCGGCGCGGTGCCGGAATCCCAGCCGGGAAACTCGGGAGTCATCTGCACAACTTCAAAATCGGACGATAGAACGGAGTCCAAATTGTGCAGGTCGTCGTCGTTCCATCGCGTGTCGGGCGCGCCTTGAAAGTAAAAGTAACTGCCATTGTCGGCCAGGATCATGCCGTACTTCTTCATGGCGGTGAGGATCACCTGATTGACAGCCGAGTAACTGGAGATATCGAAGCTCGCCTTGAGCCGGATGCGCATGCCCATGATGTTACTCACGCCCCAATAGACTCCCGCGGCATGGCTTGCCGGTTCGACAAAGTATCCATCATTGGCATCGTTCTTCGTAGCCGGGAGTGTGAACCGGATGGCATGGTTGATGGCCCCGGCGGCAACCTCGTCGTAGCGCACCAGGCCGGGGAAGATCGCGAGGCCCGCCGCGTCGGCTGAGGTCCATCCCCAGGGACGCTGCTCGCCGCTGGTCATGTCCCAAAGCGTCTCAGAGTCCGCGCTCCATGCTCCGCTGCAATAAGTGGAATTGAAGGTTTCATAGAGCATGCATCGATTGCGATCCAGTACCAGAACGTGCTGGTCCCCTTGATAGTGATTGGGGCCTCCGGTGCAAGCAGCCGGGGATCCCTCGATGGGAGCGTTGGACGGGAACGGGGCATACGTCACGTCGCTCTCATCGGCATAGGCAACGACAATGATGGGAGCTAACGGCTGGGTACTGGAATCGACCACAACATACGGGATGCCGTAATTGCCGCCGGCGACCGAGGAGAAATCCGGATGCAAGTGATTTCCTTCGAATCCCGATGCGGCGGTGATTGCGCCGCTGTTGGGATCCAGGGGAGCGGTGGAGATGTCGGTGTTCCAGGCAAAGCTGGAGGGGAAAGGCACGAAGCCGTTGAGGCTGGCGTTGTCTCCCGTACTCATGCCGTTGCAGGAAGGGCCGGCCGTGCCGGTGGTTGGACCTACTGTGATGCTCAGATCGGCTGTCGCCGACTGCGCTGTGGGCTTGGTCGAGTCAGTCACAGTAGCTTTCACGGAAGCGGTGCCTGCGGCCGCGGGCGTGCCGGTGATCGCGCCTGTTGAGCTGTTGATCGAGAAGTTGCCGGGCAAGCCGGTGGCACTGTAGGTGTAGGGCGCTGTGCCGCCGGAGGCAGTGATCGCTGCGGCGTAGGCGACGGCAACTGTCGCATTGGGAAGAGAGGTAGTGGTAATTGTCAGCTTGCCGGACTGAGCCTGAGGGGGCGTTGAGTGGTTGGAGGCTAAACCACAACCCACAAGAAACGCCAACGCTCCGAAAAACAAAAACGAGCCTAAGGTTCTCATGCCGATTTCTCCCACTTGCCCGGCTCAACTTTATCGGAGCCGGCGGGCAGACCATTCGCCCCATTGGGCTTTGAACGGTTCAAGCTCGAAGATATCCGCAAAGAGCTCAAGGGATTCCTGATTGATCGTACAACCAACTCGCCTGACAGGAGCGTTACCTAAGTTTCATGCCGACCCAAAGAAAGGGCTTGCGTTTAAAAGGCCTTCAAAGTTTGCGCGATGCTGCCGGCCCAGGCATCCACTTCGGCCCAGTTGCGGAAGTCGCACTGGGGAAAGAGGGCACGGCGGCTAAGCGCTCCGCGATGCCTTTGGTGGTTCCATAGCGGCTTGCATAAGCAATAAGAACGCGCATAAACTCCAACTCCTGTCTTTCAGACACGAGCGCAGAGTAGGCTTATCCGTTGTTGATCGCTGTGGTCGCGGTCACATGTTTTGTGAAAATTTGAAGATTCCCGTCAGTCGAGCATGTCGAAGGCTTTTTGGATGCGGGCTGGGAGAGTGGCTGGATCGTCGGCGAGCTTGGAGCTGAGTTCGAGAACAACCGCGGGGGGCGTGGCGAGAGCGTTGAGGGCCGTTGTTGTGGCTGGCCAGTCGATTGTGCCGTCGCCGGGAAAGAGATGTTCATCTTTCACGCCATGGTTGTCGTGCGCGTGAACCTGAGTGATGCGCGCGCCAAAGGTCGCGATGGCCTGGGGAATGCCGCTCGTGAAATGCGCATGGCCAAGATCGAGGCAGACGCCGATCGAATCGAGGTGGCTGCCGGTGAGGATCTGCATCAGGTGTTCCGGGGTGGTGGGCTCGCCGGTGAGATTCTCGACCAGCGGACGAACGCCGAGGGGATGGGCAAATGCGCCGAGATGTTCGAGAGCGGTAAGGGCGTACTCGATGGTGCGAGGGGACCACTCGTCGGTTCGCTCGCCGAGATGGACGATGAGGTTGCGGAAGGGAATGGAGTCGGCTGTCTCGAGGGCGCGCTTGATCTCGTCCATGGCGGCGATGCGGCGGCTTTTCTCGGGGTGCAGCAAGTTGACAGAGGGAGCGCCGGCGCGGCCCATTTCGCGGTCAGGGTAAAGAGGGGCGTGCATGGACCATGCCTGGAGGGTATTGGAACGGAACCAGGCCGCCAGTTCCGCGATATGCTCGCGGCTGGTGTAGTCGAAGTGCTGGCGCGCGGCAAAGATTTCGACTGCTTGCGCCCCGGAGCGGGTCGCTTGCTCAAGCAGGCCAGGGTGCAGGCGCTGATTCATGAAGAGGTGCGTCGACAGGACTCGCAGCTTGGCCAAGATCTCTCCCGCGCCGGTTTTGATAAGAAGAACGCACCGCGCTTCTGCCATTCTCGCATTTTGGAAGCGCCCTGTGTGCGGAAGATGCATCGCGTGTGTTCTTTGAGAGCAGAAATGGCCCAGGCGCGGGATTCTCCAATTTGCCTGGTTGCACAACACGGAATCATTTTTCAATTTCCTGAATACGAATCGACGAAAAGTGCCCAAAAAAGAACAGTTTTTTATGGTGATTTCAGTGATTTTGTTACATAAATCGGGTTAGTACGTCTTCCAGACCAATGCCGGAAAGGCGGTGTGACTCGGGCACTTTAAGGAAATGGTCCCCAGCAGGAAAAGCGTTGGGAACGGTGAATACGCGTGGTGGATCAGAAGCTCATCAGGTTCGATCTGGCTGCATTCCTGGCGCAGGCCGGGCTTGGCCGGAGAGTTGCGCTTATCAAGCCAAAACATGCATTTTTCACTCAGGGCGATCAGGCCGATTGCGTGTTCTATCTGCAAAGCGGCAGGGCAAAACTCACAGTGATGTCGAGTGCGGGCAAGGAAGCGACGATCGCGCTATTGGCAGCGGGGGATTTTGTGGGCGAGGAGTCGCTGGCCGGCACGCCGGCGCTAAGGATGGCCACGGCCACGGCGATCTCGCACTGCACGGCTCTCAAGATCGAGCGCTCCGAGATGGTGCGGGTGATGCACGAGGAACATGCCTTCTCGGATTTGTTTTTGAAGTTCCTGCTGGCCCGCAGCATGAGGATCCAGGCGGATCTTGTCGATCAGCTTTTCAACTCCAGCGAGAAGCGGCTGGCGCGAATCTTGATGCTAATGGCTGAGTTTGGCCAGGGGGGCGAGCCGGAGGTCCGGATCCCCAAGATCTCGCAGGAGACGCTGGCCGAGATGATTGGAACCACTCGTTCGCGCGTCAGCTTTTTCATGAACCGCTTTCGCAAACTTGGATTTATTCAATACAACGGCGGGATCACGGTTCATAAGTCCCTGTTGAACGTGATTCTTCACGACTGAAGAGCCTCAGCCGGGAGGGTCGCCGCTCCGCTTGCGAAAGACAATCTTCAGCTCACGCCGCCAATGTTCGGTGAGCGCGATCAACTCCCATTCAACTTCAGACGAAAAGTATCGAAGCACCGGCTCATTGGCTGGATGGAGACGCAAGGCCGGAGCGGCCAGGAGCAAGCGCGGCGCGGCGCTCGATACTTCAGTGCCGGCGAAGTAGCCTTGGCGCTCGAAGGCCGAGAGGGGCCTGCCGCCCTCAGCGCCTGCAACAGGCTTTCGGTCGTCATTGAGCGCACGGACACGAACCCAGTAGTCCAGCGCCTGTAGGGGCAGATGGAGGTCCTCGTCGGCCTTCAGTTCAATCACGGTCAGGCGGCCGTTACGGTCGAGCGTCAGGAGATCCAGCAGCCCGCGGTCGCCTGTCGATAGCGCTGGGACCTGCGAATAGAGGAGATCGCCGCGGAGGCCGGGCAGTAGTTCTGTGATTTCGCTGCGCAGACGAGCCTCCAGCCAGCGCTCGGGCTGTAAACGGAAGAGCGGGTCGGTATGCGCGCCGTCTCCATGGCGGCCGAGGAAAAGCCGCGCGAAGAGATCGCGGCAGAGCGATTCATTTTCCGGTGTGAGCGGAGTTTCATTGGCTCCGGCACCGAAGGTGAGCTCCTGCTCGCTGGCAAAGGAGTTGGGAGCAAAGCCATGCCGCACGCGAGCGAATTCAAGGCCGTGCAACAGCAGCCCTACATGGGTGGCGGAGCTGGAGCGGATCTCAACTCGATCTCTGGCATCGAGCGGTACGAGGGCCATCAGGCGCGCGATGCCTTCGTGGGCACGTTCGAAGGCCGCGGTGGAGGAAAAGGCGTGGACCAGGCGTGAGTCAAGGTTGCCGGTGTCCCGGAAGTCCACCGCGACTAGCTCTTCGCTACGCTCGTCCAGCGTGAAGAGTTGGAAGTCCGCCGCTGCGTGGTTGAGCCAGGCCATGCGCTCGGCGGTTGTGCGCCACGCCCCGGCAGGAACAACAACCTTCAGTCCACCGAAGTGGCGCCGGCCATCGCCGTGCTTGCGGCAGTGGTCGAGCCATAGAATTCCCAAGGTCAGAACGCCGTCCACAGTTGAACCTGACTCGGCCTCGCCGACGCCGATCACGGCCTCGGCGGCGGTACCCTTCAGTAATCGACCGCGCACATAGGCGGGGCCGAAGCTGTGCTCTAGGTCCATCGCCGAGCGGAAGCCGTCGGCCTTCGAGCCAATGAATTGTCGAGTGAGCACGCGCTCCAATAACCGCTGATAACTTCGGCGAGCGGCCTCGCGCGCCGTGGGGGTGCGCCGATCGCTGGTAGGCACCAGTTCCAGGGTCTGAGGCTTGGCTGAGCCCATGCGACGGGTGGCGATACGCAGACATTGCGCGCGTTCCTGCAGGTCGACGACAGTGCGAATGAGGTTGCGCTCTTCGCTCCAAAGTTGCAGCAGGCAACGGCCGTGCTGACCGCTAACGGCGTAGCGGGAGGTGCGCATGTCAAAGAGCACACGCCCGTCTTCAAGCAGCGCGGCAGCGGGGTGGTCGACTAGATACTTCTCGATGCATTGGACCAGTTGCTCGGGGGAGGCTGCCTCAGCGCTGGCGGGCATCCGCCCCTACCAGCCCTGGCGCGCGCGCAAGCTTGTGATGTGCGCGGTGTGATGACGCGAGTGCCACTCGTACATGGCCAGCGCCTTTGCAAGGTTCACTTTGCCATACTCGGGATGGTTGTAGCCTTTGTGGAAATCTTCATCCGCGAGCGACTCAAACAGAGTGGCCCAGCGTGGGTGCAGACCCTCGATGATGTCCAGCGAACCCCCGATGGGCAATTGCAGGCTATCGGGCAAGTTGGCCCAGGCGGCCTCGTTGTAGGGGTTGATGGTGGGCCAATCCTCGGTGAGCGCGAGCTTGCAGCGCGTATAAGCCATGGCGTGACTATCGGCCAGGTGATGTACGACCTGGCGCACAGTCCAGCCGTCATCCCGGTAGGGGGTATCGAGCTGGGCATCGCTCAGTCCCGCGACGGCGTCGCGCAGGCGTTCGGGAAGCTGACGTAGTGTGTGGATATGCGCTGCGCGAATCCCGGGCAGACTCGTAGCGGGCGCACTGAAGGGTCCGATTGGATAGCGAAGGTCGTCCCGCTCTGTCATGGCGCGAACCTTAATGAATTTTTCGCGGAGTCAAATCCGCATTGAGCAGCCTTGCCCTAGCGAAAACGCCGGATTGAGGCAAGGATTAGTTCTACGCGTGATGGTGATGATGGTGGTGATGGCGATGGTGGTGAGGTCCGTTCTGGGCGAAGACCGGGGTTGCAAGCACCACCAGGAAGAGTGCGGCTGCAAGAAACTTTTTCATGCCCTCAATGTAGCACGAAGCGGCTGCCGATGGTAGGGGGTGGGTTCAGCCGGTATCTCGACAGGAACGGGGTTGCCGGGGTTATCGCGGAATCGAAAACGAGCGTAAACTGAGAGACACGATGAGCATACCGGCCGCTTCGCCACTCCCCAGCCACAAAAGCTTTTTTTTTGAGAAATTCGGCATCACCGAACGGTTGCTGGAACGTTGCCTGGACGAGTCGTTGAGCGCTGGCGGCGATTATGCCGATCTCTATTTTGAATCGGTAACGGCAACGGCGTTAGGCGTCGACGAACAGATCGTGAAATCCGCCAGTCAAGGCGTCAGCGCAGGCTGCGGAATTCGCGTGCTCAGTGGCGAACGCACCGGCTACGCTTACACCGACAACCTCAGCCCGGAGCGCCTGCTGCACGCTGCGCGTACCGCCGCGCTGATCGCCTCGGGGCCGACCAAACAGGCTGTGCAGGGATTCAAAGAATCGCCTACGGCAAACCTTTATCCCATCCCGCTCGGCGGCTACGATGTGGATCTCGCTGCGCGCCTGGAGCTGATTTTGAGGGCTGATCGGGCGGCGCGCGCATTTGACAAGCGCATTGTCCAGGTGAAGGCGAGCTACAGCGAAGAACTGCGGCGGATTTTGATTGCCGCGTCCGACGGTGCTTTCGCGAGCGACGTCCAGCCGCTGTGCCGGCTCAATGTCTTCGTGATCGCCAAAGAGGACGCGAATACTACCAAGGGTTCGGCGGGCGGCGGCGGCAGAGCGGGTCTCGAACAATTCATTGGCTCAAAAAGCCCGGAGGCGCTGGCCCGTGAGGCGGCACGTGGGGCGATTCTGCAACTTCATGCCGTGGCTGCCCCAGCCGGAGAAATGGAAGTGGTGCTGGGGCCGGGATGGCCTGGGATTCTGTTGCATGAGGCAGTGGGCCATGGCCTTGAAGCCGATTTCAACCGCAAAAAGACTTCAGCCTTTACAGGCTTGATCGGACAGACGGTCGCCAGCACCAAGGTCACCGTCGTGGACAATGGAACGATCTCGGGGCGCAGAGGGTCGCTCAATGTGGACGACGAGGGCTCGGCCACGCAGGAGACCGTGCTCATCGAGGGCGGCGTGCTGCGGGGCTACCTCAGCGACAAGCTCTCGGCGCGGCTGATGGGCATGGCGAATACAGGCTCCGGGCGCCGCGAAAGTTATCAATCCATCCCTATGCCGCGTATGACGAACACTTACATGCTTGCCGGCGAGGACGCGCCCGAAGATATTCTGCGCTCGGTAAAACATGGTCTCTACGCGGTCAACTTCGGCGGTGGGCAGGTGGACATCACCAACGGAAAGTTTGTCTTCTCAGCATCTGAGGCTTATCTGATCGAAGACGGCAAGATCACCGCGCCGGTGCGCGATGCGACCTTGATTGGCAATGGCCCCGAGGCGCTGAAGCACGTCTCGATGGTGGGGCATGACCTGAAACTCGATGAAGGTATCGGCACCTGCGGCAAGGACGGGCAGAGTGTGCCGGTCGGCGTGGGAATGCCAACCATCAAGCTGGACAAGATGACGGTAGGCGGTACTGGAAGGTAAGACAGTCAACCGCTATCGTTCGGAGTGCGGGGAACGGGGCGCACAGTCAAGCTCATGTCAATCCCTCTTGCCTGTGTCCTACTCGTTAGTATCCCCGAGGTTGTAGCCACTGAATCACTCGTGGTATCTGTCCATGAGCGGGAGAACTTTAGCCGTAGGAAATCGCCTACAGAGCCGACGACAGAAAACCTACATAAGTTCCAGCATTCGCCTATGGGAATTAGCTCCCGGCTGCCTTACGATCACGGTAGGGTCACCTACCCTACTTGGGTTACACCGCTGCCAAAAAACATGAGCCTGTGCATTCCGCGAAAGATGGATCGCAATGATGCTCAACAGATACAAGGACAAAAGGCCATCCGCCTCCGCGTCCGACGTCATCCTCTTCTCTCCCCAGCGTCTTGTTTACAACTTCATATCGAAGATGCGTATGATCAACCGGCTCAATGCGATCGGCTGTATGCTGCCGGCGGCGAGTATGGCGCACAATCCCGGGCACTCGGCCTCTAGAACGAATCTGTCGCCTCTCCTCCGCTGCCGCGATGAATTCGGCCGAAACTCACAAAGTTTTCTAAAGTAACTCGCGAGCCGGTCCAACCGCGAAACGTTTTGCATGCAGATCGCACCATTGCAAGGGGGAGGACATGGCGACAGCAATTCTGCAAACAGTAAGGAAAGCTTCAGCAGGGACAACTTTGACTGCCGCGAACCGCGCGGAGCGTGTTGCTCTGATTCGCACTTCACCACTTTTCGACGGTCTGCCGCAGGATGAATGCGAAGAGGTTGCGCGGCAAGCGCGACCGAAGGCATTGGCCCGCGATGAGACGCTTTTCATGCAGGGAGAGCCCGTCCTCAATGTGGCCTTGATTCGCTCAGGAAGCGTAAAGATCACGCAACTGGGCCCCAATGGCAACGAGGTGATTCTCTGGATTTACGGCCCCGGCAACGTTGTAGGCGGTCTCTCCGAGCCAATCTTCAGCCACCATAACTGCTCGGCTCGCGCTATGGATCCGAGCACGGCATTGATTTGGGAATACCGAGTCTTTCAAAGGCTTATGTTGAGGTTCCCGCAAATCAGAAAGAATATCAGCCAGATCCTTTCTTCGCGGCTGAACGAACTAGAGGAGCGCTTCAGGGAGGTGGCGACGGAGAAGGTTGCCAAGCGCGTGGCTCTTGCGTTGCTGAGGCTTCTCACGCATATTGGGAAAAGGGTGCATGGAGGGATCGAGATTTCGCTTTCGCGCGAAGAATTGGCGCAGATGACGGGTACAACCCTGTTTACGACCAGCCGCTTGTTGTCAAAGTGGGGCGAGATGGGTTTTGTCTTGCCCCGCAGAGAGTCGGTTCTGATATGCGATGCTCATCGTCTTGGGCTCGTGAGTGACGACCTTTAGGAAACCTCAACCAGCGAGGATCTTTCGCAAATCTCCTTCGGGATCGTCGACCATGCGGCAATCATTGTCCCAAACCATGGTCTGGCCGCGCGTTGGGTCCGCCGGAGTCCAAGTCAGGCCGGGCTGGCTGGGATTCCCCGTCCGCGCGAAGTTGGCCCACGCCGTCGCCATCTTTTTTGCCAGAGCCTGCGCTTCGGGTGTGTTCCCTGTGCCTTGCTCACATCGTTTGGTATTGTCGAAGCAGAATGCAAGTTCCGCGGTGTGCCAAGCACCCGCATCGCCGCCAAGCATCGGCGACTGCCAGGTGAAATAGTACTGATAAACAGGCGCCCCGCCCTGGTCGTGTTTCAGCTTCGACATCTTTTGCACACGGTTGCGGCCCCCGAGGCCGGCGACGCCGTAAGACAATGTGCGAATGCTTTTTTCCGGATGCGCTTTCTTCATCGCCGCAATGAGCACGGCAGCCTTCTCGTCGCCGATCTGCCCTCCGAGGGTCTTGCGCCACTCCTCTTCGGATGGGTTGGATTTGTAGCGCATGCCCTCCTCGCTCACCGAACCAATCAAGACCGGCACATTCTTCGAGACTTCGGAAGAGCTGTCTTCGAAGGATTTCATGGTAATAATCCGGCCATCGAGGCTCGGTGTCCATCCGACGCGCGGAATGCTTCCCGGACCGGACGGCGGTCCGAACATGAAGCCGCGCACGGCCGGATTTATCTTTGCCGCGACTGCATTTCCGGTGGCGAAAAGTTTCGACCAATCCATCTTCTGCAGCGCGCCGATGTCGTTGGGCGCGATTCCAAGTTCCTTCACGACCTGCCGGGCAAATTCCTTCTGTTGCTCGCCCGACGGGATATTGCCGCCTCCGCCCGATTGCACAGATGCGCGATGGATCAGCCCGGCCGCAGAGTTCATGCCCAGCAAGGTGGTGACCTTCGACCCGCCTCCCGACTGGCCATAGATCATCACGTTCCCAGGGTCGCCGCCGAAATTAGCGATGTTTTCGCTGACCCATCGCAGCGCCGCCACCAGATCGGTCATTCCTACATTGACAGAATCTTCGTAGGCTGCGCCCCCGACCTCGGAGACATCGAAAAAGCCAAGCACATTGAGACGGTGATTGACCGAGACCTGCACCACGTCATGATGCCGCGCCATCTGCGCACCCTCATGCGAAGGCAGTTCATACGACGAACCGAAGCTGAATCCTCCCCCGTGGAAATAGACCATGACCGCGCGCTTGCCGGTCAGGCTTGGCGTCCAGATGTTCAGCTTGAGCATGTCCTCGCTCATGTAGCCGTCGTCCCAGTCCTGCAGGAACGACTGCTCGATCGCGGTGAAGTCATGCAGATTCTGGGGACAATTAGCCCCGTAGATCAGAGCCGGATACTCGTCCTTCCACGGCGTCGGAGGCTTGGCCGGCAGCCAGCGATTTTCGCCGCCGGTATCCTGTCCGTATGGAATCCCCTTGAAGGTGAATACCTCTCCATCGACGAAGCCACGGACCTTGCCGTACTGGGTGTTGGCGACTGCGGTTCGCGGAGTTGAGCAGTTACCCGGTCCTTGGTGGGCGGCGGTTTTGGAGTTATCCATTGCACGAACCGGGCTTGCCAGAGCGGCGCCAAGCCCCGCCGTTGCCGACAAGATCAAAGCCTCGCGGCGATTCATGAGGATACGATTTCCTGATTCCGACATAGCGATTCGATCTCCTGTTTCTGTTGATGAAGCCGATTAATTTAGCTCTTTGCGACTTAGAGGGCGGCTCAGGCGTCTTCCCTTAGAGATGCGCCAAAAACTGATCGTTGAGAAAGAATTCCCGTGGTGCACAGTAGAGCCCTCGACTATTTGCTGTCAAGTGAAGGCTTGCCGGTGGCGGAGGCGAATCCTGCACTTTCAATCGTGAGATTGCCCACAACTATTACCAGAAAGATTTACACAGAGTTCCGCACGGGAAAGTGAAAAGTATTATAGGTGTGGAGCGCGAGGGTCATCCTCCTGCATTACGAGTAAATTCAACGGAACTGAAGGACGGAAAGCACAATGAAGGCAAAAATGCTGATGTTTGCCGCGGTCATGTGGATAGGGTGTAGCATTGCGGCCACTGCGCAACAAGCGGGACCGGCGGTACCTGACCGGTTGAAGGTAACCATCGATACACGGCAGACGGCGCCGCCGGTTTCAAAGTACCTCTACGGTCAGTTCATCGAGCACATCGGCAGCACCATGTACAGCAGTCTATGGGCTGAGATGCTCGATGACCGCAAGTTCTATTTCCCCATCAAGCCAAATGAGCCCGAATCTTCAGCACGGCCACAAGGCGGTCCTTTTGGCATGCGGCTTCGCCAATGGCATCCTGTCGGTCCCGGAGAGGCCGTTGTGATGGACAAGGACAAGCCGTTTGTGGGCGACCAGAGCCCGCGCGTTGCACTCGACGCGGCCACGCCACACGGCATCGAGCAGGCCGGTCTTGCTCTCGTCAAGGACAAGAAGTACACAGGACGGATCTATCTTCGCGGAACTCCAGGCAGCAAGGTCAAGATCACTCTGATCTGGGGCGCGGGCGAAAACGATCGGCAGACGATTACCATTCCGGCGCTTAGCGAGGAATACAGGAAATTCGCGCTCAGTTTCACGGCAAAGGCCGATAGCAGCGATGCATCGATCGAGATCGCCGGCACTGGCAAAGGCAGCTTTCATATCGGCACGCTGTCGCTGATGCCGGCCGACAATATCGGCGGTTTCCGCCCCGACACAACTTCGCTGCTTAGCCAGATCAAGATGGGCTTCTGGCGTTATGGAGGCAATTACACCTCGGGCCTGATCTGGTATCACATCGTGGGCGACATCGACAGGCGTCCGCCGGACTTTGACAATGCATGGGGCGCGATGCAGACCAACGATCTGGGCCTGGATGAGTTCATGACGTTGTGCAAGCTCATCGGCGTAGAGCCTTATATCAGCGTCAACGCGGGCTTCGGCGACTCGCACTCGGCGGCGGAAGAGGTCGAGTATATGAATGGATCGCCGAGCACATCCATGGGAGCCAAGCGCGCGAAAAACGGACATCCGGAGTCTTACCGCGTAAAGTTCTGGAATATCGGCAACGAGCCATGGGGCGTCTGGCAGCTTGGCCGCACCGATCTGAAGTACTTCATGATGAAGCACAATGAATTTGCCAAAGCGATGCGCGCCGTCGATCCGTCGATCACGCTGATCGCGTCGGGCCTGATGCTGCAAAACGATAACGTGCCGCCAGATCAGCGCGCCAAGTATGTTGGGAATCTTGGACCTTTGTACGGGTCGGACTCTGACTGGGACGGCGGCTTCCTGAAGAGCTGCTGGGGCAACTTCGACATCATCGCTGAGCATTGGTACGCGGGCGGCGGCCACCATTGGGATATCGAGAAAGCCAAAACTCTCGCGGCCGATAAGTCCAACGACGATGCCAATGTGAAGATCGACCAGACGCTGCTCCAGTTTGCGCGTTATCCCGCCGATACGGTGCGCCTGAAGGCCGAGGAATGGGAGGGATACCAGCAGCGCTTCCCGCAGATGGTCGAGAAGAAGATTCCTCTATCGATCGACGAATATGCCTACTTCAACTTCAATGCGGGCGGGCCCTTTGGCGGCGAGACTCTCAAACAGGCCCTGGCCTACGGGATGATCCTCAACGAAATGGCTCGCTATACCGATTTTCTCACCATGGGGGCGCAGACCACGGGTGTTTCCTTGATTGAATTCAACCGCACCGCCGCAACAATAAGTGGACTGGGACTCGTCTACAAGATGTACGGCGATCACTTCCCCGGTGCGATTCCAGTCGCACTCTCGGGCAATTCCCCACAGCCGGCGCCCAGGTTTCCCGCCGGAAGCCCCGATCAGCCGGAGAAAAGCTCGGGCAGTCCCACTTATCCTCTCGATATGGTTGCGGTACTCAGTCCCGATCGCAAGTCTCTGATTGTTTCGATCGTGAATGCGACCGAGTCAGAGCAGAAGATCGATCTGAGCGTCGCCGGCGCACAGTTGGCAGGGGCGTCGAAACTGTGGCAGTTGACGGCCAGCAGTGTCGAAGCAGTCAACCGCGTTGGAGAGGCTCCGCAGCTTGCGATCAAAGAGTCTTCGATCGGCGAAGTTCCTGCAACGATCACCGTAGCGCCTATCAGCGTGAACATCTATCAGTTTCCAGTAACTCAATCGGCACAATGAGAATGGCGGTCGCAACGTTGAACTTGGAGATCAAAATGAAAATCGGTAGGACGCGGATTCTGGCAAGCATCGTCGCGTGCGCAGGGACACTCTTTGTTAGCTCGATTCCGCAGTCTGCGATTGCGCAGGAACCGGCTAATCTCCCTTACATGGATACAAAGCTGTCGGCGGAGCAGCGGGCTGCCGACCTTGTGCATCGCATGACCCTTGCGGAGAAAGCTTCGCAAATGTACAACAACTCCAATGCGATTCCGCGGCTTAACGTGCCCGCATACCAGTGGTGGAGCGAAGCATTGCATGGGGTCATCGATCAGGGAGTGACGGAGTATCCGGAGCCGATTGGCCTGGCGGCCACTTTCGACGCCCCTGGGATTCATGCGATGGCGACGCAGATTGGCATCGAGGGACGGATCAAGCATGAGCAAGATATACGCGCCGGCCACACGGGTATCGGGGGCGGTCTGGATTTCTGGTCACCGAACCTGAACATCTTTCGCGATCCGCGCTGGGGCCGCGGGCAGGAGACCTACGGCGAAGATCCTTTTCTCACGGGGCGCCTGGGAGTTGCCTACGTCACCGGCATGCAAGGCGACGACCCGAAGTACTACCGGGCGATTTCGACCCCCAAGCATTATGCGGTGCATAGCGGCCCGGAGCCAACCCGGCATTTTGCGGATGTGGACGTGAGCAAACACGACGAGGTCGATACCTTTGAGCCTGGATTTCGTGCTGCCATCGTCGAAGGCAAGGCCGGGTCGGTGATGTGCGCTTATAACGCAATCAATGGCCAGCCCGCATGTGCCAGCCAGTACCTGCTGCAAGACCAATTGCGCGACAAGTGGGGCTTCCAGGGTTACGTAGTCTCCGACTGCGATGCGGTTCGGGACGTTGCCGCCAATCATCATTACCGTTCAAACCAGGCGCAAGGCGTGGCCATCTCGGTGATCCGGGGGATGGATAACGAGTGTGTCACCTTCACATCACGGTTCGGTGAACCGGTCGAAAAGGCCTATATCGATGCGGTGCAGCAGGGCTATCTGCCCGAGAGCACGATGGACACGGCGCTGATTCGCCTCTTCACCGCACGAATGAAACTCGGCATGTTCGACCCTCCTGAGATGGTTCCTTATACGAAGATCGACGAGAAGGAACTCGACAGCGCGGACCATCGCGCGCTGGCCCGCAAGCTGGCCAACGAAGCCATGGTCCTGCTCAAGAATGACGGTCTGCTTCCCCTCAAGCCGGGAATCAAGAAGATCGCCGTCGTCGGGCCCCTCGCCGACCAAACCAGGCCCTTGATCGGTAACTACGCCGGAACGCCCACGCATATCGTATCGGTGCTCGATGGCCTGAAGGCGGAGTTCCCAAGCGCTGAGATCACTTACGTTCCAGGAACTCAGTTCTTGCGCAATCAAGGCGACCCGGTGCCGGATAATCTTTTAACCACCCCGGATGGAAAACCCGGTCTCAAGGCGGAATACGGCGAATGGCAGAGACGGCCGCCGACCGAGGATGGTCCGCCGCCGATCGTCAGCCGCACCGAGCCGAACGTCAACCTAAACGAAGACAGTCTGCCAAAAGAAGTTGCCGGAAAGAAATCCGTCGGCGTGCATTGGACGGGATTTTTGACACCCCCAGAGTCGGGCGACTACCTGATCGGTATTCGTGGCGCGGGCTTTGCAAGGCTCACGGTAGACGACAAGCAGGTGGCAAGGACATATAGTGCCGAAGCTGATGCCGGCGTCGGCCGCGTGCATCTGGAGAAAGGCCAAGAGGTTGCGCTCAGCATCAACTACGGCAACAACAACGGCAAGATTCACGCACAACTGATCTGGGCCAAAGTGAACTATGCTCCATCGCCCGAAGTGGTCGCTGCGGCAAAGGAAGCCGATCTGGTGATCGCCGTCGTTGGCATCACAAGCTCGCTTGAAGGCGAAGAGATGCCGGTCGCCGAACCCGGATTTCTAGGCGGCGATCGCACCAGCATCGATCTTCCTGAGCCGGAGGAGAAGTTGGTTGAAGCCGTAGCCGCAACAGGAAAGCCGTTGGCGGTCGTTCTGATCAACGGCAGCGCCCTGGCCGTCAATTGGATCAACGGTCATGCCAATGCAATCGTCGAGGCATGGTACCCAGGCGAGGAGGGTGGAGCCGCTATCGCAGAGACTCTGAGCGGCAAGAACAATCCGGCGGGAAGACTCCCCGTTACCTTTTATAAGGACCTCAATCAGTTGCCTAACTTTGAGGATTACTCGATGGAGAAGCGGACCTATCGGTATTTCACCGGCAAACCGCTCTTCCCGTTTGGTTATGGGCTCAGCTACACAACCTTCAAGTACAGCGAACTTACAATTCCGACGCAGGCTATAACCGCGGGACAACCGGTCGTCGCCGATGTCACGGTAACGAACACCGGCAAGGTCGGAGGAGATGAGGCTGTGGAGCTCTATCTCAAATTCCCCGCAGTGAAAGGCGCGCCGCACATCGCACTTCGTGGATTCCAGCGCATTCATCTCGAATCGGGTGAAAGCCGGAAAGTTCATTTCGAACTGAAAGACCGCGATCTGTGCATGGTTACGGAGGATGGAAATCCGATCGTCGCCGGCGGTGAATACTCAGTCAGCATTGGCGGTGGCCAGCCGGATACGGGAGCACCAAGCGTAACCGGAAAGTTCAGAATCGATGGGCAGATAGCCTTGCCTGAATAGCGCTCGCGGAGTTACGCGCGGTGGGTGTGCACGGAGGGATAGAAGGCAGGACTTATCCTAAGCGGTCCGCCATCTCCGACGGGACTTTCACAGGGCGAAAGAGCCAAAGATTAAGCAGGGCAAAGAGCAGGCCGCCCACCGTGAACTTGAGCCAGATCGGGGCATGCGAGGGAGAGAAAAAGCCTTCCAGCGTGCCCGCGATGATCAGCAGCGGAATGACGCCGGAGATCAGTTGACTGGCTTCGACACCACCGCGCGCGACTGACTCTTTCCAGCGCAGCGCACCGGGGAAAAGCATCGAGTGGCCAAGGCGAAAGCCGGCAGCTCCGGCGATGAGGATGGAAGGCAGCTCGAGGGACCCGTGCGGCGCTACAAAGCTCCACAAGGCCAGTGACATGTCGTAATGGTGGCAGGCCGCGCCAATGACGCCCAGCATCAGGCCGTTCTGGAAGAGGGCGAAGAAGGTTCCCAGACCGAAGACGATTCCCCCGGCAAAAGTGATGAAGCAGACCGAGAGATTGTTGGTCATGATGGCGCTCGAGGCCAACGGTGCCACGCTGACGACGGACTGGGTCCACATCGTGTGTCGCTCCATGGTGGCGATCATCTCAGGGCCCACAAAGTGGCGCATGAACTCAGGGCGGACCGTGGTCAGCGCGGCGCCGAGCAGACCGAAGCCCACCGAGACCGCCAGCGAAGCCGCGACATAACTAATCTGGCGCTGGAAGATGGCAGGATACTGGTCGCGGAGGAAGCGAACGATGGTTAGCAGGCTGGTCTTTCGACCCGAGTAGATGATATGGTGGGCGCGAGCCAACAATTGATTGACATGCTGCGCGTAGGTGCGGGAGGTTGAGTCCTGGCGCAGCACGGAGAGATCGGCCGCGACCTGCCGGTAAAGCGACGCCATCTCCTGTAACTCGGCGCGGGAGAGTTGGTTCAAACCACTCGCATCGGTTTGGGCCAGGAGAGAAGATAGCCGGTCCCAGTGGGGCCGGCGCTTCATGATCCACTGGTTGGAGAGGACTTGCGCCATGGAAATTCGTTCAGATCAAGCTAACTCAGATCAGCTTAACATCGATACGCCGGAGCTGGTTGATATCGAGATGCCGCTGGCCGGGATCGGCAGCCGCTTTATCGCGCTGCTGGTCGACACCGTGATCTGGACCGCTGGCTTTGTGATGCTTTTGATCGTCGTCACGATCATCATTGCGAGCTTCAGGTTAGCTTCTTCAATCTCGGGAAAATGGATTGCTGTGCTCATCCTATCCTCCATCTTTTTGCTGAATTTGGGATACTTTGCGCTGTTTGAGGCCTTCGGGAACGGTCAGACTCCGGGAAAGCGTATCGCGCGAATTCGCGTGATTCAACGGTCAGGCCGGGCGATTGGGCTCTTCGAGTCAATGGCCCGTAATCTGGTCCGCTATATCGATATGCAACCGGTCCCGATCTATGCCGTGGGGGTGATCTCGATGTTCGTCACGCGGCAGCATCAGCGACTGGGCGACCTCGTGGCGGGAACGCTGGTGGTGCGGGATCGCGAGCGGGAGGCGCCGGTGTGGGGCGATTCAGGGGCCCGGACATTCACGGCGCAGATTTTCGCTCCGATAGCACCCGTTCCTGAGCCCCACATGGCTCTGTCGCTGCCGGCCCTGGGGATCGCGAAATTATCGGCGACCGACCTGGAGGTGCTGGAAGGCTTTTTCGCGCGCAGGCTCGACATGCCCCTGCCGACTCGTGCTGTGCTGGCTGAGCGGATCGCTGCCGCTATTCAGGCAAAATCAGGCATCGAGCGGCCGGTGGGCGCAAGCGTTGAAACTTTTTTGGAGGCAACGGCTCGTCAACTGCGGGATCAGGCGCGGATGCAGTAGGGTGGGGAGGCTGGATCAAGCAGCCGTCTTATCCTGAGTTCGGTCCTGCGTTCGGACTTGGGTTTGGAATTCGGCATCTTTTCGCAATGCCATCAGTTGCGCCAATGCCATCTCTGGACAGATGTGGCGCATCTCCTGCCGGTCCAACTCCCCATCCGATTCCACCGAAGAGGCGATGGTCATAAAGCAAAACAGGCAGCGGGTGTTGTAGGTCCCGTTTTCGTTTTGGGTGCGACTATACATCATTCCTCGGGATACTGCGAGATATCAGACATGTTAGACGGCATCAGGGTCCTTCGAAGTGACCGGTATCACGGGCCTTGGTTGACGGGCTCCTCTGCAGCCCGTGCAGGTCGGATGTGAGCGCGTTCAGGCTGGGGGACGAAAAGACGTTGATCCCCGTTCGCGTTACACTTCTATTGCCATGATCTCCAAGAAGAAATCCACATCGACCGCACCCGCCCATCTCCGCTCTGAGGGCATTGCCTTCCTGCGCAACCTGGCGCGCAACAACGACCGCGAATGGTTCACTCCCCGTAAGGCAGTCTTCGAGGCCGAACTGAAAGAGCCGATGCTGGCCATCGTTCGCAAGGTCAACGAGGCGATGGAGAGCTTTGCACCGGCCTATGTTCGGCCTGCGGAAAAGTGCCTCTTTCGTATCTATCGCGATACGCGCTTCAGCGCCGACAAGAAGCCTTACAAGACCCACGTCGCTGCATGGTGGATGCTCGAAGGATTGAAAAAGACCTCCGGAGCCGGGTTCTATTTTCACGTCAGCGCCAAAGAGACGGTGATCGCCGCAGGGGCATGGATGCCGGAGAAAGAGCAATTGGCCGCGATTCGCCAGTGGCTGCTTGACAACCACCTGCAATTTCGAAAGCTGTTGCAAAAGCCCGCGGTCCGCAAAGCCTTTGACGAATTTGAAGGCAACGCGCTCACTCGCCCGCCCAAGGGCTTTCCGTGCGAGCATCCGGCGATGGATCTGATTCGATGCCGCCAATGGGGACTTTCGACGACACTGCCCGCCTCAATTGCACTTGAAACAGGCTTCGCAGCTACACTGGCACGCCACTTCAAGCTGGCCGCGCCGGTCGTGGATGCGCTGAACACACCGATTCTTGCCTCTCTCGCGCCGAAGAAGAAGGTGCTTTTCGGGCTGGAGTGACCTTCATGAATCCCACCGTGGCCGCAAAAACAAATCCGCGGCGAGGGTGGCGCACCCGGAGTTCTATCGCGTTTTTTGGTTCGGAATTAGCGCTCAAACCCCAGCCCAAACGTGCAAAAACGGGCATAAACAGCTAAAAACAGAAGAAAACCCCACAAAATCCTAAGAAATTTGTGGAAATTGCTGTTTTTTCATTGACTTTGCCTGGGCAAAAGCTGCATTGTAACGAACGACGGGGTTTTGGACCCGCATGAACAAAGGGTTTTGTGCACGTGTTGCTCCTGGGTGGCACTCCCTCCATGCGGCATGTGCCTCGCAGAGAAAACAAGAAACTCAGGCAACCGGCGCACCCAAGGGTCCGCCCAAAAGGAGAAACAAACAATGGCAACAGGATTGACCAAGACCGCCCTGATTCGGCTCATGGCCGAGAAGCTCGAACTGACCAACAAGCAAGTCGCTGCCTTCCTTGACCTGCAGGCGGAGACCGCCGTGAAGGAAACCAAGAAGAACGGCGTATTCGTGATTCCCGGCATCGGCCGCTTGGTAAAGGCGGAGCGCAAGGCCCGCATCGGCCGCAACCCCCAGACCGGCGCCGCCATCAAGATCAAGGCGAAGACCGTGGTGAAGTTCCGCGTGGCCAAGGCCGCCAAGGACGTCATCGCCCCTGCAAAGAAGTAGTGATTCCGGACTGCGGACAACAAACGGGGAGGGGCCGAAAGGCTCTTCCCCGTTTGCGTTCGTCTACATAATCGGTCTCGCAGTTACGGTGATTCCCTAGCGGCGAGTCTTCCGTTTGGCGTCGATTTTGGGCCAGTATTGATATTCATCGACGTAAAGCTCGCCGTCGAGATCGGCTACCCGTTGCTGCATTCTCGCTTGCGCGTCTCGAATCGCACTGTTATAGATTACGGGTCCAATCTCTTCGAGGAAGAAGTTAAGCAGCAGACCCGCCGGCAGTTCGCCGATCGGCTCCGGCATGTTCTCTTCAAAATAGCGTTGAATCGATTTGATCGCATCCACGCGAGCCTGTTTGGATAACTCAATAGCATTCATCTGACCCATGCCAGGGTTACTCCCTCCGGAAGCGATTTGCCTGCTCAAACTCATCGCGGAGCCCCGGCGTACGCAGGTTTTCGCGCAGGTTTGCGAGCCGTTGTTCGAGGGCGAAGAGTGCTGCCTGCACGGCCTCGGTGTTGGTCAGGGCAATGTCGCGCCACATCGAATAGGGGCTCGACCCAAGCCGCGTCATCTCGCGCAGGGCACGGCCTCCGATGTCTCTCAACTCCGGCGCATCGCCCACTTCGTCTTGTAACAACGCGCTTAGGGCAGTTGCAACAAATTGTGGTAAGTGACTGACCCATGCGACTAACTCATCGTGGCGTTGGGCATCGAGGTCAAGCGTCTTCGAACCCATAGCAACGACTAATTCCCGCCAGCCCTTGACTAACTCAGCCGAATGCGCCGAGCGCTGCCAGCTTGCATCGTCGGTAAAGAGCCAGACCGCGCCGCGAAAGAGTTCCGCATCGCCCAGTGCCGCGCCGCCCCGCTCTTTGCCCGCCATAGGATGGCCGGGAAGAAAGGCCGCGCGTTCCGGCGTATTGAAGAGCCTGCCCGCTGCCGCTGTGATTTCTCCCTTGGTGCTGCCCACGTCGGTGACCAGATGATCGGGGCCCAAGACGGTAGAGAGCTTGTCCATGTAATCAAGCGTCGAGTAGATAGGCACGGCCAACGCGACGACCTGGGCCTCGAGAGCCGCCTGCAACGGGTCCGACGCAATGGAATCGATCGCTCCGGCCTTGAGCGCCGTCTCAGCACCGGCAGCGCCACGATTCCAGCCAACGATCGAGCCACGAAAGCCAGCCCCGCGCAGCGCCAGTCCTACCGACGTGCCCAGCAGCCCCGTGCCGAGAATGGCGATGCGCTCGATCATGCTTCTCTTTCCCTGGTCAAGCTACAGCGTTCTCTCCACCGCCGTAGCAATCACCCTTAACTGCCCCATCAGCTCGCTGAACTGCTCCAGATACAGCGTCTGCGCAGCGTCGGAGACGGCCTTATCTGCATTCGGGTGAATCTCCATAATCAACGCATCCGCGCCCGCGGCCACGGCTGCCTTGGCCATCGCTGGAACCATGTCGCGCCGCCCCGTGCCATGCGATGGATCGCCAACAATCGGCAGATGCGACAGCTTGTGAATCACCGGAATCGCCGAGATGTCCATTGTGTTGCGCGTGGCCGTCTCATAGGTTCGGATGCCGCGCTCGCACAAGATCACGTCGTAGTTGCCGCCGGACATGATGTATTCGCTCGACAGCAGCAGCTCCTCAATCGTCGCCGAGATGCCGCGCTTCAGCAGCACAGGCTTGCGTATCTGCCCCAGTTCGCGCAGCAGGTTGAAGTTTTGCATATTGCGCGCGCCGACCTGAAAAAGATCGGTGTAAGGCAGCATCGCCTCGATCTGCGAGATCTCCATCACCTCGCTCACCGTCAGAAGGCCCTGCTCGCGGGCAGCCTCGTACATCAGCTTCAGACCCGGAATCCCCAAGCCCTGAAAGGCATATGGAGAACTGCGCGGCTTGAAGGCTCCTCCGCGCAAAAACTCGCCGCCCGCCGCTTTCACACACTTTGCAATCGTAGTGATCTGGTCTTGATTCTCAATCGCGCATGGGCCGGCCATCACAGCGATCTTTTCGCCGCCGATCTTAACGCCATTGGCGAATTCGACCACCGTGCCCTCGGGTCGAAAGGCCCGCCCGGCCAGCTTGTAAGGCGCACTGATGCGGTGCACGTTGAGCACACCGGGCAGTACTTCGAATTTGGTTAGATCCACGTTGGCGGTGGGTCCCACGCCGGCCAGAATCGTCTGGCTCGCCCCGGTCGTCCGATGAACGCCAACTCCGACTTCCACCATGGCATCGATGACTGCATCGATCTGCTCTTCGGTGGCTCGCTCCTGCATGGCTACGATCATTGCTTCGTCCCAGTCTCAGGCGCGTCAGATTTAGTCATAGCGCCAGTGCCTTGCCCAGGCTTCGTCGCCTGGGCGTTCCTCTCCGATGCCAACTCGTCCCGCTGCAATGCCCGCATCACGTCGATGATGCGCTCGTAAATATGCGTCAATTCGATGTCCGGCAGCGGCCCCTTGTTGGCGGCGCGCACGTTGGCGTAGATCACCTTTTCGCGCGCCGGCTCATAGACCGGCAGCGAAGTGGCTGCCTTCAAGTGACCGATCATTTTCGCCGCGCGGGCTCGCTCGCTCAGCAGCTCAACGAGCTTCCGGTCCAGAACATCAATTTGGTCTCGCAATTCTTCCAGCGTCATTTCATCCTCATGTTGCGTCCGGCAGCCCGGCTCCTCTAAACAAGCCCAGCCCCGATTGCATAGGAACAAAAGTTGAATCCATCTAAACGGCCATTCGCGCAAAAAGGCTCAAGCCGCCTGCGGGGTATTTTATCGGGCCAGCGCCGCCTGAGGCAGCCGAAGGCCCTTGATAAATCGAGCCACCGCGCCGGGCGCAGCCTCCGGGGTTGACCTCTCGATCAACTCCACAATCGCGCTGCCGACAACCGCGGCATCCGCAAACTGGCCCACCTGGGCGACGTGTTCGCTATTGGAGATGCCGAACCCCACGGCCACCGGCAGCGTGCTCCATCGCCGGATGCGCGCGACCAGCGTGGCTGCATCGCCAGTCATGCTCTGCTGCGTGCCCGTGATGCCCACGCGGGAGATGGCGTAAATGAAACCCTTCGAATGAGTCGCGATTGCTTCGAGCCGTTCGTCGGGACTGGTCGGAGCAGCCAGGAAGATCGGCGCAAGCCCAACACGCGCCATCTCGGCCAAATACACGCCCGCTTCCTCAACAATCAGGTCGGTCACCAGCACGCCATCGGCGCCGGTGGCAGCAGCCGCATCAACAAACTTCGTCATGCCAAACCGCAATATCGGATTCAGATATGTGAAGATCACCAAGCCGGCTTCGGGCCTCACCGCACGAATCTCGCCTGCCAGTTCGATGACATCTTTAAGACTTACTCCTCGCGCGACCGCCCGCTCCATAGCGCGCTGGATCACCGGCCCATCGGCCAGCGGATCGCTGAAGGGCACGCCCAGTTCGATCACGTCAGCCCCGGCGTCGATGGCCGCGATGGCCACCTCGCGCGTGGCTTCGAGGCTGGGGTCCCCAGCCGTCAGATAAGCCACTAAGCCCGGTTTGTGATCAAATCGTATCGTCATTGAAAATCCGTTATATTGAACTAACTAGGTGCCCCAGGCCCTCGCACTTGGGGACCTGGGAAACCAGGAACCCCAAGGCGCGCGAGCGCCGTCTGCCCAACCGCAGGTGGTTACAGCTTCAGCTCCCGCGCCAAAATCCCCATATCCTTATCGCCGCGTCCAGAGAGGTTCACCACCAGTATTTCATGGGCCGCCATCGAGGGAGCAATCTTCAGCGCTTCGGCTACGGCATGCGCGCTTTCGAGAGCCGGCAAGATTCCTTCCGTGCGCGATAGTTTCACCACTGCATCGAGAGCTGCGACGTCATCTTGCGAAACGTACTCCGCACGCCCCGAATCATGTAGCGCCGCATGCTCAGGCCCGATCGAAGCGTAGTCCAGCCCCGCCGAAACCGAGTGCGTCAGCGCAATCTGCCCATTCTCATCCTGCAAAACATATGAATAGGTGCCCTGCAAAACCCCCGGCGATCCTCCGCGAAAGCGCACCGCATGTTGCCCTAACTCGGTCCCGCAGCCTCCGGCCTCGACGCCAATCAAACGCACATCGCGGTCGCCAATGAACGAGTAAAAAGCGCCAATCGCATTTGACCCGCCGCCCACACACGCAATCACGGCTGTCGGCAGCCGCCCTTCGCGCTCCAGAATCTGTTCCTTCATCTCCAGGCTGATGCAGCGATGGAAGTCGCGCACCATGGTCGGATAAGGATGCGCCCCCAGGGCCGACCCCAACAAATAATAGGTCGTCCTGACGTTCGTAACCCAATCGCGCATCGCCTCGCTGATAGCGTCCTTGAGAGTCTTGGAGCCCGACGAGACCCCGCGTACCTCCGCGCCCAGCAGCCGCATGCGAAGCACGTTCAGCTCCTGGCGTTCCATGTCCACATCGCCCATGTAAACCACGCACTCCAGGCCCAGCAGCGCGCAAACCGTAGCTGTAGCCACGCCGTGCTGCCCCGCACCGGTCTCGGCGATCACGCGCTTCTTGCCCATGCGTTTGGCCAGCAGGCCCTGGCCCAGCGCGTTGTTGATCTTGTGCGCGCCCGTGTGCAGCAGGTCTTCGC
>CAYTJN010000038.1:0-27550 GCA_964438125.1 uncultured Occallatibacter sp. | reverse complement strand
CGATCTGGCCCGTGCCTTTACCGAAGCCGGTGTAGGCGTTGACCCAACTGGCGCCGTTGCCTTTTCCGATTGCCGCTGCCTCGACGTAGCAATTGCCGGAGCCGTCGCAACCCGCAAACGAAGACAATCGGTGGACGACCACCGAACTGCGAGTGCTACCGGGGCTTCGTAAACCATCGGAGCCGCCGGATCCTTTTTTGCCGGAGGCCGCGAGTGAGTCTTTGCCGAGGCTGGTAGCAGACGGCACTTGTGCTGTGGCCAGGACGCACAAGAAGAACGTCGGAATGACCACCGGTAACAGCCTTTGGAAGCTCATGTGTCTCCAAAACTCTGGCAGCCGGGGAGAACAAGCGAAGTGCGGATACGTTGCTCGCTCCAGTGCCGACAACAGCCGCTGCGGCCCGGCAAACAAGGCAGAGAAGTCGCCAATTGAGTATACAGGGAACGCTAAATTCTGCGGCGGTTGCATGCGTGCCATGAACTTCTGTGGCGAACTTAGTCAAGGGCTTCTTCACACCGTCAGCGTCCAGAACTTCCATTGATAAGCGTCTAGCAGGCCGACGTAAAGCGGAACATAGCTCAGGTGCCGAAGGGAATAGCTCTTCTCCGCAATCAAAAAGGCATCACAAACCTATCTACCTAATTGGCGCCGGAGGAAACGATGAATGTAACGATATCAGGAACGGCGGCGACGATCTCGGAGGCATCACCCAATATCGTCCAGGTTCCCTTTCTTGACTTGCGGAAAACATATGTGGAATTGAAGGACGAGATTGACGCCGCGGTTGCTCGAGTTCTTGAGAGCGGCTCTTACATACTCGGTAGCGAAGTTGAGGCTTTCGAGGATGAATACGCCGAATTCCTAGGCGTAAAGCACTGCATTGCGGTCAGCAGCGGACTGGAAGCGCTTCACCTTGCACTGCTTGCTATGGGAGTAACTCGTGGTGACGAGGTGCTGGTACCGGCGAATACGTTTATCGCAACTTGGCTCGCAATCAGTCATGCGGGCGCCGTGCCCGTCCCGATTGAGCCGGATCTAGGAACATACAATATCGATCCAGATCGAATCGAAGCGGCGATCACGCCGCGGACACGCTGCATCGTTCCTGTGCATCTCTATGGCGTTGCCGCGGATATGGATCCGATTTTGGAGATTGCCCGGCGGCATGGACTATGGGTGATGGAGGACGCCGCACAGGCGCATGGCGCGCGCTATAAGGGGACGCGCGTGGGAGGGTTGGGCGATGTTGCCGGCTGGAGCTTTTATCCGGGAAAGAACCTCGGTGCGTTTGGTGATGCGGGCGCGATAACCACGAATCGTGACGATATCGCAGAACGTGTGCGGGTGCTGCGAAATTACGGTTCGCGGATCAAGTACCACAATGAACTGAAGGGATTCAACAGCCGAATGGACGCGCTGCAAGCAGCAATGCTGCGGGTGAAACTGAGGAATTTGGACCAGTGGAACGACAGACGGCGAGCCGTGGCCCGCCATTACGCGGGTGCCCTCAGGCATACCGACCTGATTCTGCCATCCGAATCGACTTATTCAGAAGCCGTGTACCACCTTTATGTCGTGCGCAGTCAGCGGCGAGACGCATTGCAGGAGTTCTTGCGGCGCCAAGGAATCGGAACACTGATTCACTATCCGGTTCCGCCGCACCGCCAGGATGCCTATCTGGACATGGGGATGGCTGAAGGAACTCTTCCCCTCACGGAAAGAATTCACCGTGAGGTCCTGAGTTTGCCGATGGGTCCTCATCTCACTGTGGAGCAAATCGATGCCGTTGTACAGGCTGTGCAGAATTTCTCAGCGTCTAGCTAAATCGACGAACTCCAGCGATCTCAATGGAAGTGCGGACGCAATATCTCCGAATCCTGATATGGCAATCGATCGATCCCTAAATCCGTTCCAAGGCTGGTCACTGGTTGTTGCCTCCAACGACGACAAAGTTCTTCAGAATACCCTTCTTGCTTCGCCATCGATTGGGCCTGAATGCCAAATCATCATCAAGCGGGGTTTCCGAAGCCTTGGCAAGGCTTACAATTCCGGGCTGGCCGAAGCACGCAATGAACTGGTTGTTTTTGCGCACCAGGATGTATATCTTCCGGCCACATGGATAGACAGTTTGTATGCAACTCTGAAACATCTGGACCGCACGGATTCGGCGTGGGGTGTCCTTGGACCGTTTGGAGTGGCCTGCGCCCCGCCCGCGCAATTGTTCGGATTCTGCTATTCGACTGGACTGGGGCGCATCCTGGGGGAGCCGTTTTCGTCGCCAATACCTGCAGCCACGCTGGATGAACTCGTGCTCGTTCTGCGGCGATCTTCGGGCCTCCTCTTCGACGAGCACGCCCCGGGCTTCCATCTGTACGGCGCGGACATTTGCCTCGCGGCCGCGTCGAGAGGCATGAACAGTTACATCGTTCCTTCGTTCTGTATTCACAATGCAAACGGAATTGTGCGGCTTCCTTCTGATTTCTGGCGTGCGTACTTCTATCTTCGTAGCAAATGGCGGAGCGAGTTGCCCGTAACAACCTGCTGTACGACCATCACCAAAGGGTGCTTTCCCGTGCTCCGCCGCATTGCAGCTGAATTCAAAGGGCTGAGTCGTGGCCGCAGACTGGATACGCGAACCGGGGACGTGGAAGCACTCTACGAACATCTGTGCCGGACCAATCCGGAAGTGGCCCGACGCCGGCTCGGAATCGAGGCAAAGGAGCAATAAATGCGGACTCTTGCGCCAATGAGAATTGGCATTCTTGGGGCAGCACTGGAGACGCAGAATCTTGGCGTCAGTGCGCTGTCCGGCGGAGCCATCCAATGTATTCTCTCCGCTTATCCCCAAGCCTCTTTGTTCTTTCTCGACTATGGAAAGGAAAGTACGGTGCGCATGGTTCCGACCGGGGGCAGGCAAATAGCAGTGGCTCTCGTTAATATGCGTTTTTCAAAAAAGTTCTGGCTGTCCAATAATATTGCCGTCCTTATCGTCGCTTCCATGCTGCTGAAGTTGATTCCCTTCGCCTGGGTCCGGGGGTGGGTCGTACGCAGAAACCGGTGTCTGCGCGAGATCGACGCGGGCGAGCTGTTTGCATCCGTAGCAGGAGGGGACAGCTTCAGCGATATCTACGGCGTCGGTCGATTCCTCTATTCCGCGTTGCCTCAGATTCTGGTTCTTCTGCTCGGCAAAAAGCTTGTTTTGCTGCCTCAGACTTATGGGCCCTTTCGCAGAGCATCAACGCGGGCCGTTGCCCGCTGGATCGTTTCACGGGCACATCGAGCTTGGTCCCGCGATGATTGCAGTCTAACGCTATTGATGGATGGATCGAAAGCCGCCGCTATCCGATCTGAACAGGGAACGTTCTGCTATGACATGGCCTTCGGCATTGACTCCGCTCGCCCCGCCAGCCTGTCGATAGAGGGCCTCTCGCTGAAGATGCGCCGCGACCCGATGATGGTAGGCGTCAATATCAGCGGGCTCCTGTTTCAAGGTGGTTACACCGGGAAAAACGAGTTCGGTCTTCGGGTGAATTACCGGGATTTGATTCGCGCCGTCATCGATGGTCTGCTTTTGGCAGAGGGTAACACCGTCTTACTCGTGCCGCATGTCTTCGGATTGAACATTGGGACCGAGAGCGATGTGGTAGCTTGCGAAGAAGTCTTCGCTGAGTTGCGAAATCGTTATCCGGGGCGCATCGGAATTGTACGCGGGTGCTATGACCCGCACGAGATTCGCTTCATCATAGGGCTGTGCGGATTCTTCGTCGGATCCCGGATGCACGCTTGCATTGCGGCCGTCTCCCAAAACATTCCGGCAGTGGCGATTGCGTACAGCGACAAGTTTATTGGAGTGATGGAAAGGGTAGGAATAGGAGCGCTAGTTGCCGATGCGCGGAAGCTTTCGCAAGTTCAGATTCTGGCCGTGATCGATGATTCGTTCTGCCAACGCGAGTTCATGACTCGTGAATTGCAGAAGAAAATGCCGCCAATTCGGGAAGCAGTTCGCAATCTGCTGGTCACTCCAGAAACGACGCGCAGGCTTGTCAGTGTATCTCGCTGAAGAGGCCGCGAGCAGCCTATGAAAGCGAAACTTCCGCAGAGCGAATCCCGGCCAGCGTTCGTCGGGACAGCATTTTTCATCCTGATTTCGGTCTTTGTTAGGGAAGCAAAATCCGCAGGCTTTACACCAAACAGTAAATTGAACTTCTCTTCGACATCTCGTAATGAGGCGGCATTGATCAGCGCACCGAAACAGCGAAGTGGTAGCTTCATTGTGATTTCGCCTGCTCGGGACGAGGCGCAGTTCATTGAGCGAACTCTGGCTTCGATGATCTCACAAACCCTTCGCCCTCTTAAATGGGTTATCGTGGACGACGGATCACGCGACGGCACGCAGGAAATTGTCGATCGATATGCTCAAAGGGTGGACTGGATCATTCCTCTCACGCTTCGGCGGAACGTGGAAAGAGAGCCAGGACTCGCCGTGATTCAAGCGTTCAATGCGGGATTTGAGCTTGTTCGCGATCAAGAATGTGACTTCCTGGTGAAGCTCGACACCGACCTAGAACTTCCGCCCGACTATTTCGAGCGCATGCTTACCGAGTTCGACAGAGATCCTGCTCTAGGCATTGCTTCCGGTGTTTATCTGGAAATGAATAATGGCATCTGGAACTCGGTGAAGATGCCAAAATACCACGCTGCTGGTGCGTCGAAGATCATACGCCGTGCCTGCTACGAGGAGATCGGCGGGTTTGCAACGTTGCCCGGGTGGGACACGGCGGATGAAATAAAAGCTCAGTCCCGGGGATGGGGCACCGCCCACTTTTCCGATATTCACTTCTATCACCTGCGATCCGAGGGTTCGGCAACGGGTCTAATGAGAACCCATGTTCGTCATGGACACACTTACTATGTTTGTGGAGGCGGTGCGCTGTTTTTCTTTCTGAAATGCCTTCACCGAGTGATGTTCGGAAGACCATTCTTCACTGGGGCCGCGGCGCTTCTCTATGGCTACGTCCGTGCTGCGCTGACTCGGCCGCCCAAGCTAGTAAGCGCGGCCGAGGCACGGGCATATCGAAAGATGCTCAATGCGCGGCTCACGGGCCGTTTCAGCAGGGCCGTTCACGTTTCGAGAGCCAGCTAGGCGTCAGGCGGCCGTGAGTTGGTCGTCCCATTCTGTCAATGAGTAATTTCAATCGGCGGGAACAAAATGTCATCCTCTACGTTGCCGAATATAAGCAATGAAATCGTGGCGGTTACGCCGTTCGATACTCCGGAGGATCGTTTCACCACGCATAAATCAAGGCCGGTGGCTGACTCTGAAATCACCATTCAGGTGGCGAGAACTCGGGAGCAGGTGCTGGCGTTTCGGCCAATATGGGAAACGCTCCAGACCCACCCTAACACCGCTTTGGATTTCTATCTCGAGACGCTCAACTCGCTTGGCGGAGTTTTGCGGCCTCATGTGCTCCTGCTCAGCAGGGAAGAAATCCCGCAATCCATTCTGGTGGGGCGTGTCGATGATGCATGGCTCGAAAGCCGGATTGGTTACAAGGTGATTCACCGCAGTCGTATACGCCGACTGACGGTCCTCCACGGAGGTCTCCTGGGGGACTTCTGCTTATCGAACGCGACAGCTTTGATGCAAGCCCTGAACGGGGAACTTACCCGCGGAGAAGTCGACGCAGTCTGGTTCAACTGCCTCAGATCGGATTCAGCACTGCGCCAAGCCATCGGTCAATGCTCGGGGGCTTTGCTCGCGGATCATTTTCCGGAGCGCGGCGTTCACTGGCGGGCCCACTTGCTTGGCTCCTACCAGAAATTCCTGAGTGGGCTAACATCCAAAACACGCAACAATTTGCGGCGTCACTCTACCCGGCTGATAAAAGCGCATGGCAGCAACCTGGATGTGAAATGCCTGCGGAATCCGGAAGACCTGGAACGGATCATGAACGAGACCGAGCATATTGCATCGCAGACTTATCACCGAAGTCTGGGAGTGGGTTTCGTGAAGGACACCGGGACCAAGCACTTGATCAAACTGGCGCTTTCACAAGGACGGTTTCGGAGCTATTTTCTCTACTTGAACCAGAAGCCCTGCGCTTTCTGGCACGGAATGCTGTACGGAAATGTCTTCTTCAGCGGCGCTACAGGCGCTGATCCGAGTTATCGCGAATTCGGCGTTGGTACTTATCTCCTGATGAAGATCTTTGAGGACCTTTGCAACCTTGGAGGTGTGGAGGTAATCGATTTTGGGCTGGGTGATGCGCAGTACAAAAAGGAATACTGCGACGAGAACTGGCCTGAATCCTCGCTCTACCTGTTTGCTCCTACGCTCCGAGGATTGATGCTAAATCTACTGAGGACGCCAATCATGTTCGCCGACACCAGCGCAAGGAAAATACTCCAACGGCTGCGCCTGAAGGAAAACCTAAAGCGAACATGGAGACTGCATATTGAACCAGAGATCGGTGCCCGAGCAGAGAAATAGGCGTTTCTTGTTGATTGAGACATTCACTTTCGTGCCGGAAGTGCTTCGCATGGCATCGAACACACGGTCATTGTACCCGCAATAATTGTTGAGGACTGGTCGCCATGATGAAGAGAGCCGGTATTGTTTTCCTGCTTCTGTCTGCGTTTCGCATTGGCTCGCTAGCGTTAACTGCCCAGACGATTCGAGTTCCCGAGCGTGTCTGCCTTGCTGAAGACTACTCATTCACCGTTTCCACCTGTACCGTGCCGAAGAGCATCCCTGCCGGCGACGGAATAGTTGTATTTGGGACCGTTCCCAATGCAGCGGGCTATGACATGAGCAAAGCCCTGCAGGACAGTAAGGCGAACACGTATACCCAACTGGAATCGCAGGTATACAACGGAAACCAGATCGGTACGATCTATATGTGGTACTCGCGGTTGACGACCGGGCTTTTGCCGGGGGATATTCTCACACTTTCGCCCCTGCCGGATCAGGATTCCTGGAATTTCTCTGTCTACGATATCGGACCCGTGTCTGCAGCCGACGTTGGAGTAGTGTTCAACAACTCTTACGTCGGCGTGGCCGGCACCACGAATCCCGCGACGGGGAATCCGGGCTGGTGGACCGGCCAGACTGCGCCGACTACAGGCGCCAAAGACATCTGCATGGCGGGGATGACGGTAAACAGCACGGGAGGCGGCAACGCGCCTGCCGCCATGACGACATACACCATGGACAATGGATTCCTGGGCCTGGATATCGTCGACTTCCATGCGGGGGCAGCGCCTACTTCGAGCAGTCCCAACTACGACGGTGGAAGTTTGATGACCATGTATGTTGAAGTTGGCTTGGGCGCCGCGGTGCAGTCCCACGTTGTTACCGCCAGCGTGGACGACGACGCGGCTTCAGTGATGTATTGCTTCGCTGAGGCTTCCGGCAGCAGCACCGCAGTTGCCTATTTTACGGGCAACTATTGCACCGGCACCTCCAGTTGCACTCTCAACGGCGTAAACGCCGGGGACATGTTGGTCATCAGCACCCACACGCTGGATGTCAATCCACCCCTTGGTCCGGCTACCGTGGTGGACAATCTTGGAGAAACGGCGGTATTTGACGTTTCCAACGCAGCGGCGGACATAAGAACGTGGCATATTTCGCCCGTTCAGAATGCCGGTACTCACACCATTACTGTGAATAACTTCGGCACCTCCGGCCTTCTAGTAAGTGTTGTGGAGATTGCGGGCCAAGCCGCATCGGGCAACCCGGTTGAGGCCATGGCGCAGAACCTGCTCAACACTGGCAATCTGGCGACCCTGAACCTGACAACCATCAATGGAAATGACCTGCTCTACGCGTGGGGTCGCGGCGCGGATGGCAGCGACGAAGGAGACGGATTCACTTCAATGCGGGTTGCCCCGACGGCTGAGTATGCGGTTGCACCGGCCCCAGGCGTGCAGAGCATCAGTATTGTTCCACGCGGCACCCTCCCGGAAACCGATCTGGGGATTCAGGCACTTGCGATACGCCCTGCAGGCAGTTCGCAGCCTGCAACAGCAATTCCCCAGTTAACGGGGAATTACTGCCTGTCTAACACTTCAGCCGCCTGCAGCATCGGCGATGTGCAAGCGGGTGACATGCTTATAGTCAGCCTGTTTTGGACACCTGGAAACGCCGGCGACAAACCGGTACTTGTCGATAGTCGGGGTTCGGAAGTCATCACGGTTGACCGCCAGAATGATTTCGACGGAACCGACAGTCTTGCGACCTGGCACATTAGCCAGGTCGCTAATGCCGGCACGCACTCATTTTCGATCACCGGGGTATCGCCTCAGTCGCCTCACATGTCCATCGTCGAGTTAAGCGGACAGAATCCCTCGGCACCGATTGATGTAACTCCTGTCGGCGCAACAGGCACGGGAACCCTCGCGAGCACGAGTTTGACAACGACTTCGCCGACCGACTTTATTTACGCTTGGTGCGATGGCATCAATGGAGTCGGGACTGGCGATGGCTTCGCATCTATTGATACTGATCCGACCGCCGAGTATAGGATCGGCGCGGCAACCCCTGGAACCGAGACGGCATCATGCCCGGTCTTGTCTAGCGGTCCCTGGGCCATAGAAGAACTCGCGATCAAGGGAACAGTCACAAGCAATAACGGTTCGCCGCTGGTATCGATCGCAGTGACTCCGGTTAATTTCTCCCTGCCAAAAGGCGAAACTCAGAAATTTACCGCTATTGGAACCTTTGAAGATGAAAGTACGGAAGACGTCACCAATGCAGTGGCCTGGACATCGAGCAATAAGGCCGTGGCGACGGTCAGCACGTCCGGATTGGGCAGCGGCGTGGCTATCGGAGTTACAACAATTACCGCGAGTTCGGCCTCTTTCAGCGGGTCCACTACACTGACCGTGGCGGCACCGGCCCTGGTTTCCATCGCCGTGACGCCGGCGAATTCGTCTCTCGTGCAGGGCGGAACCCAGCAGTTCGCGGCCACGGGCACTTACAGCGATGGCAGCACGCAGGATGTGACGACTTCTGTTACCTGGATGTCGACGAATACTGCGGCCGCCACGATCACCGCAGGCGGCTTAAGCACAGGCGTTGCCCCCGGAAGTACCACCATCACAGCTAAGTTAGGCGCGATCAGCGAATCCACGGGTCTGAGTGTCACGCCAGTGCTCGTTTCGATCGCCGTAGCGCCGGCGAATGGCTCCATTCCGGTAGGTGGCATACTCGCATTCACGGCCACGGGCACCTACAGTGACAGCAGCACAAATAATTTAACGACTTCGGTAACCTGGAGTTCTACCAACCCTGCCGTGGCTACGATCAACTCCAGCGGCCTGGGCACGGGTGCTGCCCCCGGCAACACCAGCATTCGGGCAACCTCAGGCGCCATCAGCGGCTCCACGGGGCTCACTGTAAGCACGGTGGCGCTGGTGTCCATTGCAATCACGCCAGCAAATACGGTCATCGTGAACGGGGCGACTCTGCAGTTCACCGCCACCGGAACGTACAGTGACAGTAGCACACAGAACCTGACCACTTCGGTATCCTGGACGTCGACAAACACCGCGGTAGCGAGCATCGTCAGCAGCGGCTTGGCCACGGGAGCCGGGAGCGGCGTGACCAGCATTGGAGCAGCCCTGGGCGGAATCAGCAATTCCACCACTCTGACGGTCTCAACTGCGTTCCCGGGGATTGCCTACGATACGTGGGTCGATTTCGAGCAGTGCGCGACAGGCGCCGCCCCAACCGTCGCCTGCCTGGCCAGTTCCACGCACGGCACGGGAGGCACATGGGACGTATCACAAATGGCTAATCTCCTCACCGTACAAGCACCCGCCGCCGATCCGGGAACTGCAGACGGAAATGATGCCAGCCGGGGCATGGCTTACAACTTGGCTAACGGAGGCACGGGATTCGTGCAATGGAGCCCGCCCAGTCAGGTAAGTTCGCTGTCAATGGGTTTGTGGTACAAGACAGGTCAACCGGCGGCATGGTCAGGAGGGCCTCAGTTCCTGACCCTTTACAACAACAGTTATGGGTCCACGCTTCGCATTGCCGATGAGCGCTCACCGGCTAATAATGCGCGTCGGATCGCCGTAGCTCCCATGGGTGTCGCTGTCACCGGGATCGTTGACAATAGCTGGTATTGGGTGACGATGAAATGGGTGCAACTCGGAGCAGGCACCCTGAGCGTCTACGATTCGTCGCTAAGTCTAGTGGGAAGCGTGAATTTTACTGATGCGAGCAATGCAGCGACCCAGATCGTCCGCTTAGGAAATTCCTCTGCTACGAGCGCTCAATCCGGCGAAAGCACTTACTTCGACGACGTGATCCTGGATTACACCAACGTGCAATTCCCAGTGGTGCCGGCCAATGTCACGAGATCGCTGGTCTCCATCACGGTCACCCCCGCGAATGCTTCTGTCGCAGCCGGCAACACACAGCAGTTCACGGCGACCGGAACATACAACAACGGAAGCACCGCGAATCTGACTGCTTCGGTCACGTGGGCATCCAGCAACTCGGCCGCAGCCACAATCAGCGCAGCCGGTCTGGGCGTGGGTGTCGCGATTGGATCCACAACCATCACCGCGACCTCGGGCGCTATCAGCGGGACCACCGGGCTGACGGTTACAGCGCCGGTACTGGTGTCGATAGCCATCGCTCCTGCCAACCCGTCCCTCGGGCCGGGCGCGAAACAACAGTTCACCGCAACCGGCATTTACAGCGACGCTAGTACGCAGAATCTGACGACTTCGGTTTCCTGGAACTCGAGCAACACGGCTGCCGCCACGATCAGCAACAGCGGCTTGGCCACTTGCGTTGCCACTGGCAACACCACCATCAGTGCAACCTCGGGCACAATCGTGGGTTCAACGACTTTGACAGTTGTGCCTGTACTGGTATCCATTGCTATAACCCCAACGAACGCATCGATCCCAAAAGGCGGGTTGGAGCAGTTCGCGGCCATCGGGACCTACAGTGACGGGACCATGCAGAATCTGACGGCCTCGGCGACGTGGAATTCCTCAACCCCTGCCGTCGTCACGATCAGTGCAAGCGGATTGGGGGTTGGGATCAGTGCCGGCACCACTACCGTCACCGCGACTCTGGGTGCGATCAACGGATCCACTGGCCTGACAGTGAATGCGGTGACATTGGCCTCCATCGCCGTCACCCCGGCGAATTCTTCGATTACGAGAGGAGGAACCCAGCAGTTTATTGCCACTGGAACCTACAGTGATCACAGCACCGAAGACCTGACAAGCGCGGTGGCATGGACATCGAGCAACACCACGGCGGTAACTGTCAGCAGCAGCGGCCTGGCGATGGGCTTGGGACCCGGCACAAGCAGCATTCTCGCTGCGCTCGTCGGCATCAGCGGCTCCACAACTCTGACGGTCACATTCGCATTCCCGGGGATTTCTTATGACACCTGGATCGACTTTGAGCAATGTCCGGCTGGCGCGGCTCCAACCGTAGCCTGTCTGGCCAACTCCACCCACGGCACCGCCGGCTCGTGGAACGTGTCAACCATGGCTGGCCTAATCACGGTACAAGCGGCCGGCGCCGATCCGGACAATTCCGGCGACGGCAACAATGCTACCCGGGGCATGGCCTATAACCTTGCGAACGGAAATGAGGGAACAATCCGCTGGACTCCACCCAGCCAGCTAAGCTCGCTGTCCTTTGGATTCTGGTATGAGACAGGACAGCCGGGCGCATGGGTGGAAGGGCCCCATGTCATCACCCTTTACAACAATAGCTTTGGGAACATGCTTCGTCTCTCGGATGAGCGGTCGTCGGGTGACAACGCCAGGCAGATCCGCGTAAGCCCGCTAGACTCGGCCGTTACCGGGATTGCCGACAACAGTTGGTATTGGCTTACCATGAAGTGGGTGCAACACGGTACAGGAACATTTAGTGTGTACAACTCCTCTCTTAGCCTGGTGGGAAGCGTGAACTTCACCGACCCAAACAACTTCCCGACGCAAGTCATTGAACTCGGAAATACCTCTGCAACTCCAGGTGAGGCAGGGGAGACAGTTTACACCGATGACTTAATCCTGGAATACACTACGGTGAATTTCCCGGTATTGCCACAATAGTCGATCGTCAATTGCCGTTGCCCGGGCAAAGACTTACCGCGGTCTGCCTGGTCGCGACTCTGAAAGCGTAATTCGCAACATATCTTCTCAATCTCAAACTTTCAGCATTGCCACTCAAGGGCGCAAACGATGAAATCTATCTTCCGGGCAACCGCTATTTTGAGTGGCAGCTCGATCGCAAGCATTGTAGTAAGCCTCGGCACGGCGAAGGTGATGGCTTTGTATCTGAAGCCTGCCGGATACGGGTATTATGGGCTCCTGCAAAATTTTGTTGTGTTAGCCAGCCTCGCCACCGGTGTGGGCATGGCAACGGGGATTGTGCGGCTCGGTGCCGGTGCTGCAAGAGCGAACGACTTACACGTGCTTGCGGCCATTCAGCACGCATCCTGGTGGCTATTTGCGGCAACGGGCACGGTAGCGTTCGCATTCCTTGTGGTGTTTCGAGCCAGATTCAGCCAGTGGGCGCTAGGTTCCACGAGCCATGGCACGGTCATCGTCATCATGACCGTGCCGCTCTTGCTCACGGTAGCCAAGAACATCTATATGGGCATTTTGAACGCCTATCACCATGTGGGTGCGCTAGCCCGGTGTGCTGTTTTCAGTAGCGTGTTCTCGGCCGGGCTTGTCATCCCCATGGTGCTTATCTTCGGCTTAAAAGGCATTGTGCCGGCTGTTACCCTCGACAGCTTCATTGCCTGTGCAGTTTATCGGCACTTCCTGCGCCGCACCGTTGGCTCGATCCCTGTCAAGCCAACAGCCAAAGATACGGCGAACGCAGCTTGGTCGCTGCTGCGTTTTGGAGGCCCATACACGGCAAGTATGCTGTTGGGCACAGGTGTTCAGCTCGCGTTGCCTATGCTTGTGCTTCACATGCTGAACGCGGAGAGCGTCGGATATTATCGGGCCGCGACTGCTATCTCGGTAGGCTATCTCGGATTCCTCGTCAATGCCATGACTCAGGATTACTATCCGCGAGTTTCGGCCGCTGCGAATAAACCGGCGGCTCTTGTGCAGCTTATTAACGAACAGCATCGGCTTGTCATGCTGGCTGCGGTCCCGATGATTCTCGGCGCGCTTGCTCTGGTACCGTATCTCGTCCCCCTTTTGTACTCTGTACAATTCCAGGGAAGCGTCGACATCCTCGAATGGCAGATCATCGGCGATCTTTTCAGATTCTCGGCCTGGACGATGTCCTGCGTGATCCTGGCACGGTCTAAACCATCCAAGTATCTGCTTACCGAAATGATTGGCGGTGCGGCAAGTATTGGGTGCACATGGATGGCAGTGCGATGGTTCGGCATTGCCGGGCTTGGATTGGGCTTCCTTCTCGGCTACATAATCTACTACCTGGGGGCGTGGCTCATGATCAAGACCGAGCTCTCCATGGTATGGACCCCAGCCAACAGGCGCGCCATGCTCATCGGAATCGGCGCATGTCTGCTCATCCGGGCGCTTTCCGTAACTCCGATGGCCCCTTGGCGGACACCGATTGCCTTGGCTCTAGCGCTTGTCATCGGCATACCGAACGCCCGAATTATCTGGCAGGAATTCCGAGGAACTCCCAAGGAGTCACCCGTCCCCGTGTTGGCGGGTGGGAGCCATGAATGAGGATTACAGGCGGATGCGAACACCTGTCGTGCCCGGTATTGCATCGGGCAAAACTCCGCGCATGATGCTCTGCCAGAAAGATCGAAATGAAACAGGGAGCAAGATGATGCGTATATCGTTTGGAATCGGCGATCTTCTCAGCATATTTGGAGATCCTTATAGCAGATGGGTGGCTACTACTTACCCGTTTGCGAGGATCGGACACAATTTTACGATCCATCATACTGCCGATTTGGCGAGGGATTCGGCATACAGGATCAAACTAGGTAATTCCGTGCGGATCGATAAAGGAGCTTGGGTATATGCCGTGGGTTCCCGGTCAGGAAACCACGCCCCAGCGCTGGTTGTCGAGGATAACTGCCTCATCGCGCGATATTGCCAGATTGCTGCGCGGAACCTGATCCATCTCGAACCTGACGTCATTCTCTCTGCTTCTGTACTCATTACTGACCATATCCACGCTTACGAAGACCCAGCGGTTCCGATCAGGAAACAGGGCATCACCGAGGGCGGAATGGTCTGGATTGAGAGTGGGTGCTGGATCGGCCACGGCGCCGCAATCGTCTGCGAAAAGGGCCAGCTGGTGCTTGGCCGAAATTGCATCGTGGGGGCCAACACAGTGGTGACAAGAAGCTTTCCTGCCTTCAGCGTTATCGCTGGAAATCCGGCAAGAGTGGTTCGTCACTACGATCCCGAAAGAGGCGCTTGGGTAGTCGGATCGCAGGGACCTGCAGTCGAAGAGAAAAAACTGTCGTTCAGGTAATTTTCCCCGGAGGGGATTGGTACAACAACGGAGGAGTTTTCCGGGCTCCGGACTCCTCCTGAAGTGCCCGGACCCGGTGCGGTCCGGTTCTTGAAACCGGTTATGGAACATCGATCATCAGGCACTACACAGGGGGCAAACCATGGAAGAGATTCGGCAGAAGCTGCGTGCGTTCATCATCGAAAACTTCTTGTTCGGTCGCTCAGATGAGGAACTGCACGACGACGATTCACTTATTGAGCGAGGCATCATCGATTCGACAGGTGTGCTTCTGCTCGTCTGTTTTCTTGAACAGGACCTCAAGCTGGCTGTTCAGGACGATGAGATCGTCCCGGGGAACTTGGACTCGCTCGATCGGTTGGCCGCGTTTGCGTCGCGTAAACTCGGGCTGGAAGACTACGGGACCGTCTCGTCCGCTCCCTTGGAGACCGTCTTCACCAGTGACGCCGAGGCCGTCTGAACACACGGTTGTGAACTGCAAGGAGGCCGGTACGTGATGATGCATTCCATCAATGTTGCGGAATATCTGCTCGACGGCAAGTCTGAAAACATGGTCGCCCTGCGCCTGCCTGAAGCCGATTACTCCTACGGCGATCTGGGTGCGGGCGCTCGTGAGTTCGCCGCACACATGACGAACGCTGGCTGCACCAAAGGCGATCGAATCCTGCTGTTGGGCGTGAATTCCTTTCACTGGGCCGCTGCTTATTTAGGCATTCTGCAAGCCGAAATGGTTTGCGTGCCGTTACCTGGAAATCTGCATGCGGAAGAACTCGAGTATTACGTGGAGACGACCCGACCCCGGGCCGCATATGTGGATGCGCAGCTTCTTGCCAGGTATCGGTCCGTTCTGGCAGTCGAAGGCGTAACAGTCTGCTGTGAAGCTCCAACGTGCACAAACGGCTGGTTCCAGTTCGCACATCTTCCAGCGGTGCAGCCGTCTTCTGCGCCACTGGAAGAGCCTGCTCCCATCGGATTGGCGGCCCTGATGTTCACTTCAGGGTCAACCGGCCAGCCCAGGGGTGTCATGGTGTCGCATAGGAACATCGTTGCCAACACCAATTCCATCGTCGACTCGCTGCAGCTCAGCGAGCGCGAGCGCATGATGGCCGTCCTACCCTTCTACTACTGCTTCGGTGCTTCGGTGCTGCACACCTATCTGAAGGTAGGCGCCATGCTGGTGATTGATAACCGGTTCGCCTATCCGGAAGTGGTGCTGGAAAGAATGGACAAGACACAGTGCACCAGCTTTGCCGGCGTACCGAGCCATTACCAGATTCTGTTGCGCAATTCCAGCCTGGCTCGCAAGCGGCTTCCTCATTTGCGAACCCTGCTGCAAGCCGGTGGACATTTAGCGTCCTCATTCGTGCAGCAACTCCAGCAAATCTTGCCCCGAACTCGTATCTTCATCATGTATGGACAGACTGAAGCGACAGCACGCCTGGCCTGCCTTCCTCCCGAGATGCTGGCCGCCAAGCCGGAATCAATCGGCAAGGCGATTCCCGGTGTCCGCCTACGCATCGTAAACGAGTCGGGAGAGGAAGCGGCAAGGGGCAAAATCGGAGAAATCGTTGCCGACGGCGAGAACGTGACCCTGGGCTATTGGCGCGCGCCGGGAGAAACGGCGCTGGTTTTTCGCAACGGCAGCCTCCACACAGGCGATCTGGCCACGATGGACGAAGATGGCTTTCTCTACGTGATCGATCGAGCCAAAGAGTTCGTGAAATGCGGAGGCACGCGCATCAGTTGCCGACAAATAGAAGACAAACTACTCGAGTGCGAAGAACTGCTGGAGGCAGCCGTGATTGCCGTCCGCGACGACCTCCTGGGCGAAGCGGTGCGGGCCTTCGTTGTCCCACGCCAAGGGGCGAATCATGCAGTTGCCGAGCGCGTCCGCGCCTTTTGCAAATCCAATCTGTCCCGCATCATGATTCCGAGAGATATTGTCGTTCTCGACAGCCTTCCCAAGAGCAGCCATGGCAAGGTGCAGCGAATGAAGTTGAGAACGCTTGTTGCAGACGCGCCGGGCGATATGTGCATTGAAATGGCAGCCGCCGACTCTTAATCGCATTTCCGAAGCCAATCCAAGGAGAATTCCATGCAAACGCAAACGGCATTTTCACGCGACGTGCTGACCCTTGACCCCGCCCGCGAAGTGGAGGCGATTCAGCATGGCATACGCCGCATTGTGCGCGACCACTTTCATCGCAGAGGCGCAGTTGTGGGGCTTTCAGGAGGAATAGACAGCAGTGTAACTGCCGCGCTCTGTGCAGGCGCCCTGGGCCAGGAGAGAGTTCTGGGCCTGTTGATGCCGGAAGCGGATTCCTCACCCGATAGTGCCCAACTGGCGATGAACTTCGCAGATAAATTTGGCATCGCGACCGCCGAGGAAAACATCACGCCCATCCTTGCCGCTGCGGACTGCTACGCCCGGCGCGACGCTGCCATTGCCCGCGTGCTGCCGGAGTATGGCGAAGGATGGAAGTCGAAGATCATCCTGCCCGACATGCTATCAAGCGACCGTTACGCGATTTTTTCCATTGTGGCACTGTCGCCTGACGGCGTGGAGCATCGCGTTCGGCTTACTGCTGAAGCCTCGCTGGAAGTTGTAGCAGCCACCAATTTCAAGCAACGGGTGAGAAAGATGTTGGAGTATTACCACGCAGACCGGCTTCAGTATACAGTTGCAGGAACCCCCAACCGGCTGGAGTACGATCAGGGCTTCTTCGTCAAGCTCGGCGACGGCGCTGCGGATCTGAAGCCAATCGCGCATCTGTATAAGACTCAGGTTTATCAGCTCGCAGAATATCTGGGCGTGCCTGAAACGATCCGCTTGCGTCCGCCCACAACCGATACGTATTCCCTGACCCAATCGCAGGAGGAGTTCTACTTCTCCATTTCTCTCGAAAAGATGGATCTTTGTCTTTACGGAAAAGAACATGAGGTGCACGTGGAGGAAGTCGCGGCCGCCATCGGACTCCATGCCGAGCAGGTAACGCGCATTTATCGCCAGATCGATGCACGGCGGCGAGTGGCGCAATATCTCCATTCCAAGCCCCTGCTGATTGCCGACTGAGCCTGTCCTGACTTGAATGCAATGAGGAGTATTTCGCCTTGCCAGAACAAAACAGTGACATCAATGCGACTCTGAACCGGCTCAAGGGCATTCTGGTCCGGCGTTGCTGGTGGATTTTGGTTATCACCTGCGTCGTCTCGCTTGGAGTGATTCCGGCCTCGTATCTGCTTCCCAACCATTACCGATCAGAAGCCATTATCTTCATGGCTAACCCCGGTGTGTCTGGACAATACGTCACTCCAAATAACACTACCAATGAAATGGAGGCTATCGACACAATTACGCGGGAGATTCTTTCAAGGGATCGGCTCCAGAAGATTGCTGACGAGTACGGACTCTACCCGCGACAACGGCAGACCGGAAGCGCCGCATTGGCTGCCCTCATGCGCAATGATATCGAGGTGTTGCCATTGAGCAAGAACCCCGAGCGCCGGCCTATGAATGCATTTCTCGTTGCATTTACCGCTACTGATCCCTGGACTGCACAGAAAGTTACTAGTAGTCTGATTTCGCTGTTCATTGAGAAGAATAAGCTGACTGAGCAGCAGGTGAATTCCGGAACCACCAGCTTTCTCGAACAACAATTGCAAAGCGCAAAGGACGATCTAGACCGAGAAGCAGCAACTCTTCAATCGTTCAAAATGCAGTACCTAGGTCAGCTTCCCGAACAGCAGGGGGAGAACCTCCAGGTTCTTGCCGGATTGCAATTCCAACTGCAGGGACTGCAGTCTGAATTGACCCACGCCCGCCAACAGCATGCCTATTTGCAGGCGATGATTTCGCAGTATACCCCGGTGAACGGAGCCCACGGTTCCGATGCAGCTCAGGCTCCGGGCTCGCTGGCGGCAATACAGGAAGATCTGGCGCGGCTGCGCCGCCAACGCGCCGATCTGCTCTCCCGCTATAGTCCACTTTACCCTGATGTCGTCGCCGTCAACCAACAAATTTCCGACGAAGAATCGCAGCTCTATAGATCGGCGAGTCCGCCGAAACCGTCATCGGAAAGCAAGACAGTTGCCTCAGACGCGGCAGTGGCCGGTTCCCCCCTAGAACCCGCGGCGATACAACTGCGCAGCCAGTTGCAAGCCAACGAAATGGAAATTGAGGACGCGCAGAAGCAGAGTCGCCAGCTCACTGCGCAAATTGCTAATTACCAGCAGCGCCTTACCTTCACACCCGTTCGTGAACAGCGATTGGAAGAGGTACAGCGCAACTTCGATCTCTCCAAGCAGCATTACGCTGACCTGCTCAATAAGAAGACACAGTCCGAACTGGCGACCAAGCTGGCGGCACAACAAAGCAATCAACAATTTCAGGTAATCGACCCGGCCAGTCTGCCTCTCAAGCCTGCAGGGCCGAACCGCCAGAAAATTGCTCTGGGCGGCGTTGCGGGAGGACTCGTCCTCGGCTTGGGGATAGGTTTGCTCGTCGAGGCACGCGACCGCTCATTTCACATCGAAAACGAAGCACGCGCATATTTTCCCCTTCCGCTCGTCTTGGGGATTCCGCCTTTGCTGACTGTCAGAGAAAGACGCGTTCGCGTGCGCCGCATGAGATTGGGCTGGGCAATCGGCTGTCTGATGCTACTGATGTTGGTGGCAGCACAGGTTTATGTCTACCGAAATGGATAACAACACGCGGGTCCTGCGTTCCATATGCGTCGATTGACCCCGCATTGCATGTCTTGAAGGTCCTGCTCTCATTTCAAAAGGAGAAGTATTGAATACCGACGTCGATTTTCCCAATCAGGAATCCGAGCGCCATCGCGATGCGCGTCGCGAGTTGCTGTCTGCCTCTTGCCAACCGCATGCCGGCGAGGGAAGTCTGTGGAGCGCGCAAACCGCCGAGGCTCGCGTCATGCCGGAGGCTCGCCTCGTGATGTTCAGCGACCCATACAGCGTGGGCGCGGACCGTTTTCGCGTGCTGCGCATGCATCTGCGCGCTCTGCGAAAGAACGGAATGCCGAAGGTGTTGATGGTCACCAGTGCCCTTCCGGGCGAAGGCAAGAGCTTCACTGCCCTCAATCTCGCCATTGGGCTTTCTGAGCGCGCGAGAAACAGTGTCGCTCTGGTCGAAGCCGACCTCAGGCACCCGGTATTGGTTGAAAGGCTGGGCCTTCAGGAACTTCCCGGGATGGTGCCCTGCCTGCAAAACGGCCTGGATACTCTCTCCGCGCTCCGCCGTATTAATCCATTAGGTATCTCTTTACTTGCGGCCGGGGAAACTGCTGCGAACCCCATTGAACTGCTAAACAGTGAAGCTTTTGCTCGGACAATCGAGCGGCTTCGTTTGACGATGGACTGGGTCATCATTGACGCCCCGCCTGTTCTGCCGGTTCCGGATGTGCTGGCCCTTCGCAGTCACGTGGACGCCTGCCTCTGGGTCATGCGTGCCCATAGGACCTCGCGCGAAATGGTCCGGGACGCAATGAACCTTCTGGGTCCAGACTCAATAATTGGATTGCTTCTGAACGAGGTGGACGATCTCGAACAATCCTATGCGAACTATTACAACGGGCGCGGCCCGCTGTTGCTCAGTGCATAACCTTAAGCGCAAACCTGTCCATTGTGGATAACTAAAAAATAGCTGAAACAGGCGCACGCTTCGCACAGAAGCAACAAAGATGGTCAAGAGTGAGGTGTCGTGTACTGGGGCATCAGTGGAATCGGATTCGGCGCCAGGCACGGAATAAGTCCATGGATGCTCGCCGAGAGGCGCAGGTTACCGCAACGGCTATGTATGATCGCCGCGTCATCGGGCGTCCGTTCTGCTCAATAATGTTTGCTCAATTGATGTTTTCTGCCGGCTGACGGATACCAACAACTGGACAACATAAGTAACGGCCGATTTGGCTAGCTTTTTCATTGTCGAGGATACTCGCGAAATGTGCGGAATCTGTGGAGTATTTGATTTCAACGGCGCGCCGATTCATCCGGAACTCGTGCGGCAGATGAGCGCCGCACTCGCACATCGCGGTCCTGACGGCGATGGACACTACATTTCCGGCGAGATTGGTCTCGGGCATCGCCGCCTCAGCATCATCGACCTGTCTGGCGGCGCCCAGCCCATCGCAAACGAAGATCATACTTTGCAGATTGTCTTCAATGGTGAGATCTACAATTACATCGAACTTCGGGAAGACCTTCTCAAGCGAGGTCATCTCTTCCGGACCGACTCTGATACGGAAGTTATCCTCCATGCCTATGAAGAATGGCAATTTGAGTGCCTAAGTCGGTTCAATGGCATCTTTGCCTTTGCCATCTGGGACAGCCAGCACAAACGACTGTTCATTGCCAGGGATCATCTCGGCGTTAAGCCTCTCTACTACACACTTCCGGGAGACCAATTCCTCTTTGGCTCCGAGATCAAGGCTTTGCTGGTTCACCGAGAGTGTCCCAGGGAGGTGGACATCCAGGCTCTTAGCGAGCTGTTTACTCTGCGCTACGTGCCGTCCCCCCGGACATTGTTTCTAGGAATTCATAAGTTGCCTCCTGGGCACATGATGGTCGTCAGCCGGTACGGCGTAGATGTCCGACGCTATTGGAAATGGACGCCCCGGATTCGAGAAGTCTCAGACGAACTCACTTTGATAGAAACGTATCAAGACCTGATCGAAGATGCAGTTCGCCTGCAGATGCGCAGCGATGTGCCTGTGGGTCTGTTTCTCAGTTCTGGGATTGATTCAGGTGCGCTTCTTGCCCTGATGAACCGTCACGCCTCGGGACCTGTGCATACGTTTACGATCGGGTTCGAGGACGGCGAGCGTTCCAACGAGACGGACGACGCCCGCACAATCGCGCGGAAATTCGGGGCCGACCATACTGAGATGATCGTCACTCCTAAGGACTACATCAACTATTATCAGCGCTATCTGTGGGATCTGGAGGAACCGGTCGGCAATGAGACCGCTGCCGCTTTCCATTTTGTAAGCTGGATTGCGAGCCAAAAGGTCAAGGTTGTACTTACTGGCCAGGGCGCGGATGAGCCATGGGCGGGCTATCCGCGATACGTTGGAGCAAGGCTCTCAGGGATGTATAGCCGGATTCCATCCATGATCACCAGCAATATCGTGAGACCACTTGTCACTTGTCTTGCAAAGGACGAACGACTGCGGCGTGGCGTCGCATCGCTGGCTGAGCGCGATATGTTGACTAGGTTGGTTAAGGTATATTCGTTCTACAGCGACCAGATGAAGTCGCGCTTATTTCAGCCTTGGATCCGCGAGATTATCTCCGTGGACGGTTGCGAAGCCAGAAAATCTCTTGAGCGCCTCCATGATGACGTCGCAGAATTTGATCCAGTCACTCAGATGACATACATCGACACACGCGCCAACCTGCCAGACGATCTTCTTATGGTCGGCGACAAAACTTCCATGGCGCATTCTCTGGAGGCGAGGGTACCATTTCTCGACTATCGCATCATCGAGTTCGCCGAAAGCCTACCTCCGCAGTTCAAATTGCGTAATCTTAAGGGAAAATACCTGCACAAGAAGGCGATTGAGAAGTGGCTGCCGCTGGAAATTGTATATCGCAAGAAGAAAGGGTTCGCAAATCCGATAAATCAGTGGCTTCGTACTCAGATGAGCGAGTTTGTCGGAGAGTGCCTGCTGAGCGGGGACTCCGCTGTCGGCCGGTACTTTGATCGCGATTACATTCGGCGTCTGGTAAAAGATCACGAAAATGGCGTACAGAACCATTTGCGCCATATCTATTTGCTGATCTCGTTTGAATTATGGCACCGCCAATTCATCGCGCATTGATCCGCGCATCCTCGCCTTGAATGCGCGCAAGTTGCGGCTTTGAGATGTCACTTTGACGTTGGGAGATAGAAATGAGAGTCTGCATGTTGGCCTACTCCTTTTACGAAGACGACAATCGGGTGATGCGATACGCCGAAGCTTTGGCTGCAAGAGGAGATGAGGTTGAGGCTATCGGCTTGAGAAAGCGTGGCCAACCACGAAAAAGCGTGCTTGGTCGGGTGCGGCTGTTGTGCATCCAGGAGAGGGTAAAGAACGAAAGCCGTCAGCTTACTTACTTTCTTCGGGTAATGGTCTTTGTTTTTCGGGCTATGTTTGTGCTCAGTGTGCGGCACCTTCTCAGGCCCTATCAAGTTATCCATGTCCACTCGATTCCTGATTACCTTGTATTCGCCGCATGGCTACCGAGAGTTACGGGGACCAAGATCATTTTGGACGTGCACGATCTGACTCCGGAATTGTACGCGTCCAAATTCTCCGGCTCAAACGAATCGCTGGCTTTCAAACTTCTTGCTACTGTGGAATGCGCTTCCGCATCATTCTCTCACCATGTGATTGCGCCGAACCATATCTGGCAGCGAAAGCTCATTGAGCGATCAGTTAGTTCTTCGAAGTGCTCAGTGTTTTTGAACCTGCCGGACTCTTCAATCTTCCACCGCGACGAGCGGCCCAGGCATGAATCCAGAAAGTGTGTCTTCCTTTACCCCGGATCGTTGCAGTGGCATCAAGGCGTCGACATCGCGATTCGCGCATTCGCGAGAGTCGTTCAGAAGGGGTTCGATGCCGAGTTTCACATTTACGGCGATGGGCAAGCGAAGCCGGGCTTAATCGAACTGGTTCGTGAACTTGGTCTGCAGAACCACGTTCTTGTTCATGACGCATTGCCTCTAAGAGCTATCGCGGAAATCATGAGACGCGGTGATATCGGAGTGGTTCCCAAGCGAGGAAACTCATTCGGAAACGAAGCGTTCAGCACTAAGATCCTGGAATTTATGGCAAGCGGCGTCCCCGTCATAGCGGCAGATACCAAGATTGATCGCTATTACTTCAATGATGATGTCCTCACATTTTTCGTGGGTGGATCCGTCGAGTCTCTCGCCGACCGCATGGAGCAATTGATCACGGATCAGAATTATCGCGAGCGTCAAGCCGCAGAGGCTGAGCGCCTTGTCAAGCAGGCGTTTAACTGGGACATAACTGCTCCAACATATTTCGCGCTCGTCGACAGCCTTGCTTTACCAGAAGCCGAAATGCTGAGTCGTTCTGCGGAAGAGGACAAGGAATACCTGGATTTGCCGAACAATGATTGACGGCTCCGCCGACTGACCATTGCATTTCCTGATTACCACTATAGCCCTGTGCGTGTTCTGAAAGTGGATATCCACACACACGCAGCCTCGCGCAATTCCCAACCACACTGATGCCAGCCCGTTTAATTGAGAGAAATCCATGTGCGGAATCTGCGGAATATATCATTTTGATTACCGGCCAGTTAACCGTGAACTTCTCGGCACAATGCTCAGGTCTATCCGACATCGCGGACCGGACGAGTATGGTTTCCACATCGGCGAGGGAGTCGGGTTTGGTCACGCGCGCCTCAGCATCATTGATATCAGCGGCGGCCATCAGCCGATGCCTAACCATGACCGCTCCGTGTGGATCACATTCAATGGTGAGATCTTTAACTATCTCGAATTACGCAAGGAGTTAGAACGCAAGGGGCGGCGCTTCGCCACCACTTCCGATACCGAAGTACTGCTCCAGCTTTATGAGGAGAAAGGCGAAGACTGCGTTCGCGAGCTCAACGGTCAATGGGCCTTTGCCATATGGGATCAGAGAAGAAGAAGCCTTTTCCTCTCTCGCGACCGAATGGGCGTTCGGCCCCTTTTCTATTACCGCAGGGCCGATACTTTTCTCTTTGCCTCGGAGATCAAGGCAATCTTTGCCGATTCTTCAGTGCCCAGGCAGCTGGACTTTGAGGGCATCCGTGAGGTATTTACGTTCTGGCATACCGTTCCGCCTCGCACTACGTTCGCCGACATCTCCGAGCTTCCGCCCGGCAACTCGCTCACAGTGCAGGACGGCACGATCAATATAAAGCGCTACTGGCAACTGAATTTCGCGGCACCGCGCACAGGCCGCAATATCAATGAAGAAAATGCGGCCGCACAGCTTGGCGAACTGCTTATTGACGCGACACGGATCCGTCTTCGCGCTGACGTTCCAGTGGGGGCCTACCTGAGCGGTGGCCTCGATTCTTCCGTAATTACCGCGATTGTCCGAAACTTCACACAAGCCCCACTTGCAACTTTCTCGGTCGTCTTTGACGATCTGGAATACGACGAAAGAGCGTACCAGCAACAAATGGTCTCCCATCTCGGGACCACGCACCACGAGGTACGTTGCACGTATGATGAGATCGCGCGGGTCTTTCCGGATGTCGTGTGGCACGCTGAAAAGCCTCTGCTGCGCACCGCACCCGCCCCGATGTATCTGCTTGCGAATCTGGTGCGCCGGAGCGGTTTTAAGGTGGTACTCACCGGCGAAGGCGCTGACGAAGTCTTGGGCGGTTACGACATCTTCAAGGAAAGCAAGATCCGGAGTTTCTGGGCAGCTCAGCCCGACTCGCGTTTGCGGCCGCTACTGCTTCGCAGACTGTATCCTTACATGCCGCAGATGCAGAGTCAGCCTCCTGAATTCCTGCGAATGTTCTTCCGCGTACGTCCTGAAGACCTGCGCAGCCCGTTCTTTTCTCACCTGCCGCGTTGGGAGACTACTGCAAGGCTAGACCTGCTTTTCGCGGGCGACGTGAAGGTCGGATGGCAGCAGCGCCGCCCTTGGGAAAAACTCGAAGAGCAACTCCCGAGTTCTTATTACGAGTGGGGCAGTTTTGGCCGCGCGCAGTATCTCGAGGCGGCCTATCTGTTACCTGGTTATATCTTGTCGTCACAAGGTGATCGTCCGGCGATGGCTCACGCTGTGGAAGGACGTTTCCCGTTTTTGGACAGGCGGGTAGTGGAGTTTGCCGCAGCCTTGCCGACGGCGCTCAAGATGCGCGGACTGGCTGAGAAATATCTCCTCAAGCGCTTTGCTGCGTCCATGCTTCCCCCCTCCATTTTGCGTCGGCCCAAACAACCCTATCGCGCCCCCGATGTGCAGAGCTTTCTCGATCCGAGCAGCGGGCGCTTCCGGCACGATTATCTGGAAGAGTTACTCTCGCCTGAATGCATCCGCGCTGCGGGCATCTTTCACCCCGCCGCGGTGCGGTCGCTCGTGGAAAGGCTCAGTAAGCAGCCACAGGCCGCCAGCGTCCGCGATAGTATGGCGCTCACAGGGGTCGTCTCGATGCAACTGCTCAATGACCAATTCGTGACACACTTCCCTGGTAGGGAAGCTGGCCATCGGGTTACGTTGCAGGATACCGCGTTACAGCGAGCCCTGTAACTATTGCTTCTCTTCGAATGATCGCCCCGGAAATAGCCACAGGCTGTTGTTCCACTGAGTCAATTGCTTAGACATTGGGGCCGGACGGCTTTCCGCGTGGCCCCAATGTCTAAGCGCTACCTGTTCGACGTTCAATTCGTAATCCAGGTTGAGAGGATCTGGTTATCGAACCCGTAGCGGCAGTGATGGGCGCATGTCCTCTTGCGCCTGCATTGACAGTTTTTCTTCAAGCTCATCACCACCACGAGGATGCCTGCACGATCGCACAGCTACTGAACTCGGGGTAGCACCGGGAATTGCACGTTGGTGTAGTCCAGGATAACGTCATCGAAGTAAGCGCTCGTGCCGGACTCCGCCGCCGTTCCAGATGTGTTACCCAGTTCAATAATCTGCGTCGGGTAGTTGTACGGGTTGGTGAAGTTCACAGTTCCTACCAGTTGCAGCGAGGTGTTGTACACGCTGAAGGTTCCTACTCCGCTTTGCACCCACTTCATCGTTAGCCAATACCAGGTGTTGTCGGCAATCCCGGTAACGGCCACGTCCAGCGGACTTACTCGGATCTGTCGGGCATTGTTACCCGAGGACCGCTCATCCGAGAGACGAAGCATGTTGCCAAAGGTGTTGTTGTAAAGGGTGATGACATGAGGTCCTTCCACCCATGCGCCCGGCTGTCCTGTCTTATACCAGAATCCAAAGGACAGCGAGCTCAGCTGGCTGGGCGGACTCCAGCGAATTGTTCCCTCATTCCCGTTCGCAAGGTTATAGGCCATGCCCCGGGTAGCATGATTGCCGTCTGCTGTGCCTGGGTCGGCACCAGCTGCCTGTATTTTGATAAGGCTGGCCATGTTTGACACGTCCCATGAGCCCGCTGTGCCGTGGGTGGAACTGACCAGGCATGCTACCGTTGGAGCGGCAGCGGTTGTGCACTTCTCGAAGTCGACCCAAGTGTCATATGAGATCCCTGGGAAGGGGGACGAGACCGTCACCGCCAGGGTTGTAGAGGCGCTGATCGCTCCCACTGCAGCCGTGATGCTGGTACTGCCGCTCGCAATGCCGGTGGCCAGACCGCTGCTGCTGATCGTCGCCACCGTCGTGCTCGTTGCGGTCCATGCTACTGAATTGGTGAGGTTCGCGGTGCTGCCGTTGCTGTATGCTCCGGTGGCGCTGAACTGCAACGTTGCACCCTTCGCAATCGAAGATTGCGTGGGCGAGACAGAGATGGAAACTAGCGTCACAGCGTTCACTGTCAGGCCCGTCGATCCATTGATCGTACCTGAAGTCGCCGTGATGTTAGCGCTGCCCGCGGCAACATTTGTGGCGACGCCGGTGGTCGAGATCTTGGCCACACCCGTGTTGCTGGAATTCCAGGTCACTGAGCTGGAGATGTTCGCGGTGGTGCCGTCACTGTAAGCTCCGGTAGCGGCGTACTGCTGGGAACTCCCGACGGCAGACGACGCGTTGACCGGCGTCACGGAGATCGACTGAAGTGTGTGGGCCGTAACTGACAATGAGGTTGCGCCAGACACGGAGCCGGAGGTGGCCGAGATCGAGCTTGTTCCCGCTTGCAGCCCCGTCGCCATACCGGTGCTTGATATGGAGGCGACGCTTGTGCTGGCAGATGTCCAGGTCACTGAGCTGGAAATGTTCGCGGTGGTTCCGTCGTTGTAAGCTCCGGTAGCGGTGTACTGCTTGGAACTCCCGGCGGCAGCCGACGCGTTGACCGGTGTCACGGAGATCGACTGAAGTGTGTGGGCCGTAACTGACAACGTGGTTGCGCCGCTCACTGAACCTGAGGTGGCAGTAATC
>CAYTJN010000037.1:0-27660 GCA_964438125.1 uncultured Occallatibacter sp. | reverse complement strand
CTTCAACACAACAGAAAGCCAACCGGAAGAGTGTAGTTGCTCGGATGGATACGGTTAACCAGCCAGATGAGGAGGTCCGCAGTCTCCGTCCCAAGCAACATTGCTGAGGGGCAAGGCCGGTTGAGCAGAGGGGAGTTCCGGCAATTCCTGGGCATAGCCCGGGGATCAAATTTCGAGTTGCAGACGCAACTGGAAATTGCCCGTGCACTCAAGTTTGGGAGCCCCAAGCTAATCGATGAGACAGAGAGCCTCTCGCACGAGACCGGCAAGATGATTTACGCCCTGCTCGAATCGATGACTGTGTAGGCCGTCCACACCGTCTGGTTGGAACTGATAACTGATAACTGATAGCTGACACCTGGCTATTTTTTCGGCTGAGGCTCTGGCTGCTTCGCGGGCGGCGTGATGTCCTCGCCTTCGTAGATGATCTTGGAGGTTGAGCCGAAGCGCTTGTAGTCGGTGTATTTGACGGTATCGCGCATGTGCACGTCCTGCGCCATGTAGCCCGAGCCGCCGGCAAAGTGCAGGACTCCTTCGCCCTTGGTGTAGACGGGAAACCAATAATGTCCATCAACCTGTTGACGCCAGGTCATGAACGGGGGATGCAAATCTTCGCTGCCCTTGCGGGTATCGTCGGGCACCATTCGCCCATTCGTAACGACAATCTGAAGATCGGTCGCGTCGACCCAGATGCGGCCAAGCAGATAGCGCTGCTTCTTTTCGATGACTTTGGGGCTCACATCGAAAACGTAGCAATCGACGTCGTCGACCTTTTGCTTGCCTACGTATTTGACGTCGTATTTGCCGATATCCTCGGCAGTAAGCACGAACGGATATCCGCGCTGAATGTCTTGAAGATCGGAGGGCGACATCATGACGCGCTCCAAGGTGCTCGATGGCGCAAAGACGGTTTTCTCGGTGCGCCGTCCAGTGGTGTCGAAGATGACGTCGTCGACCTGGTACCATTCGCCGTCAACTTTGTTATCGTCGTCGATGGTTTGCACGCGGGCGACGCGGCGATAGGTATAGTGATTGAGCGCCTGCTGGAACTCGCTCTCTTTAGCAGCAAACTGCTTAATGATCTGGTCGGGCGGGATGGCCGGCTCGGAAAGGTCGATCCGGCCGAAACCGGCATCGAGCGCCATGGGGGTAAAGGTGTCCTTGCCCTGGGCCGCTGCAGCCAGGGTGAGCGTAGCCGCCATGAGGAATGCGAAAAACGATCGACCTCTCATTGATTCTCTTCTCCCGCTTGCGAACCGTCTACAAGCTTAGACGCAAGTGCTTCGACGGCGCTGCTTTTCGCTCGGGATGAAAGTTTTGGGATTGGGGTGGCTATCTTGCCCAGAGGGGGGTTGAGGCGGGATCTTCTTTCCAGCTCACGACTTTATTGTTGTGGAAGATCACGTCAGACTTGCCGTATTCGAACTTGTTATCTGTGAATGCCGTTGGAGTTCCCTGCACCGTCAGTACATCGTCTTTCGAGGAGCCAACCGTGTAAGACGAAACGCCGGGATCGACGGCAGTGGAGGGCCAAAGCTTTACCCGGATTGGAGATGCAACGGGATCGACGCGCCAGCCGACGACCGCGCCGTTTTTGAGGTAGAGCTCCGATTTGCCGTAGACGAGTTTGTCTTCAGAGGAGGACGTCGGCGTTCCCTGCTGGGCCACGACTTCGTCTCTGGTTGAGCCGACGGTGATATAAGGCAGAAGCCTTATGGGTGACGGTGACGTTCGATCCGTGTGAGGGCTGGTTGCGCTCTGAGGTGAAGATTGCCGCTCGGGAGATGGCGGCGTCTGGACGGCTTGGGCCGTCTCGGGCAGGGGCGGCGCGACCGGGCTATCGGCCGGGACCAATCGATGAAAGTCGTGCTCCACAGCGCCAATGAATCTTTGCTTTGGTGACTCGATCCCTTTGAGAACGGTTTGCTTGCCCATGTCGTAGACTCGCGCAACTTTGTCGCTTGTAGGATCGGGCACATCGAAGGCGATCCAAAGATACCGGCAAAGAAGAAGCGCGAAGAGAACAGCCATAACTTTAAGGAATAATTTAGCGGTCGGCCAAATCCCCAGGCGACCCGCGAGACTTGAAGTTACAAGTGGCGTGTCCAAGTCAGAGGGGGGCTGGCTCGTTGCGGAGTCCGTGGCCGCCGTCGGCGCTGGTGAACACGGCTCGTCTTCGGCGGGGCGTGGAGGCGGACGCCACGGTCCGCGTTCGTCGGTGGTTGAGGTAAGGAATTCGAAGGCAGCGTTGACCTCCTGGAGCTTTGCGTCTGCGGACGCTTTGAGCTTCACATCCTCTTGAAAGCGGTCGGGGTGCCAGACCTTCACGAGGAGGCGATAAGCCTTTCTGATCTCGGCCTCTGTGGAATCCATTCCCAGATCGAGGGCACTGAGAGCGGCGCAGCGGGGGCAGCGACTGCCCTGATCCTCAACCGCATTGCCGCAGGCACAGATGTTCATGACGCTCTTCTTGATGGTTTGATAGAACACCATTATAGGGGAGCTTCCATGACGCAATGAGGTCCTGAATGGACGAGGGCGATTGGCGGGAATTTCTTTGACTCAGTCAGCAAGTTAGCCTCCGCTGCGCGGTAAGGGCAGGTTCGCGAGTTCGCGGAGTCCGTAGAATAACTACAGATGGCATTTACCGAACAATACGATGTGGTGGTGGTGGGCGCGGGACACGCTGGATGCGAGGCGGCGATGGCGGCTGCGCGCATGGGGCTCAAGACGGCGCTAATCACCATGAACATGGATTTGATTGCTCAGATGAGCTGCAATCCAGCGGTGGGCGGCGTGGCTAAAGGACACCTGGTGCGCGAGGTGGATGCACTGGGCGGCATCATGGGCGAGGTGGCCGACGCGGTGGGGATCCAGTTCCGGCTGCTGAATTCATCCCGTGGGCCGGCGGTATGGAGTCCGCGAGCGCAGTGCGACAAGCAACTCTACCGGGTAAAGATGCGCGAGGTGCTGGAGTCCCAGGCGGGGCTGCACATCCGGCAGGCTGAGGTTGTGGGGCTGGTGATCGAGGAGGGGACTGGTGCCGACGTAAAAGGGTCAAAGGAGCAGGAGACAACGGAAAGCGCCCAGGCTGACGGTCGTAATCTCAGACGGCGACGCGTGTTGGGGCTAAGGCTGCGGGATGGGCGGCAACTGCTGGCGGGGGCAACCATCATCACGACCGGCACGTTTTTGAATGGGCTGATTCACTGCGGCGAAGAGAGGTATCCTGCCGGGCGCAGCGGGGAACCGGCCTCTCAACTGCTGGGCGAGGCGCTGCGGGCGCTGGGACTGCGGACCTGCCGGTTGAAGACCGGAACGCCGCCAAGGCTCGATGGGCGGACAATCCGGTGGGAGGCCTTTGAGGAGCAGGCAGGCGACAAGGAGCCGACTCCTTTCAGCTTTCGGACGAAGAGAATTGTCCAGCCGCAGATCAGTTGTCACATCGCCTTCACGACGCCGGAGACGCTCAAAATTATCCGCGAAAATGTGCACCGGTCGGCGATGTATTCAGGGCGGATCGAGGGAATCGGACCGCGTTATTGCCCGTCGATCGAGGACAAGATCGTCAAGTTCCCGGACAAGACGCAGCACCAGTTTTTCCTGGAGCCAGAGGGGCTGAACACGCACGAAGTCTACATCAATGGCATGTCTACGTCGCTGCCGATGGAGGTCCAGTTCAATATCGTCCGTTCGATCCGGGGGCTGGAAGCGGCAGAGATGCTGCGGCCTGGCTACGCGATTGAATATGACAGCATCGATGCGACGGAACTGGATCGGACCCTGCGAGTGAAAAGCATGGAGGGACTTTACCTGGCCGGGCAGATCAATGGGACAAGTGGATACGAAGAAGCCGCATGCCAGGGAATCATGGCCGGAATCAATGCGGCGCTTTGGGTGAAGGGTGAGGCGCCGTTCACGATGGACCGCAGCGAAGGCTACACCGGCGTGCTGATCGACGATCTGATCTCGAAGGGAACCAACGAACCTTACCGGATGTTCACTTCGCGGGCCGAATTCCGGCTGCACCTGCGCATCGACAACGCGGACCGGCGGCTAAGCCCGCATGGGCGGCGCCTGGGGCTGATCAACGACGAGGCCTGGGCGGAGTACGAAAAGAAACAAGCGAGGATGACGGCACTCGAAGCTCTGTTGAATGTGAATAAAGTGAATAGCGACCGGCTGGAGGCGGCTGGTTTCGGCGAGTTGACGGGGACGGCCGGGTTGACCTGGGCGCAACTGCTGAAGCGGCCGGAGGTGGATATGCTGGCGGTGCTGGGCGCAATGCGCGAAGAGCTCGCCCACTCAGAGAATCCGCTGCTGGCGGAGATGGCGAGTGTACTGGGCGATGAGGCTGGAAATGAGATTCTTCGCAGCAGTCTGCGCAGTGAAGCACGCGCCGTGGAGACGGAGATCAAGTTTGCCGGCTATCTGGAGCAGCAAAAAAAGTCGATCGGCAAGCTGAAATCCGCCGAGGCTGTCGCCATTCCGGAGTGGCTTGAGTACGGCGGCATCAGCGGCCTCTCGCGGGAGATGCGCGAGACGCTGGAGCGGGTACGGCCCATGACCATCGGGCAGGCAAGCCGAATCCCCGGTGTGACGCCGGCCGCTCTGAGCCTGGTGCATGTGTCGATCCGGCTACAAGGGGCACGGCGGGTGGCGAGTTAGGTTGTTAATTGCTCTTGTCGCCTTTGGTAAAGAGCGGAATGTGGAAGGGCATCTCGGCGCTGGACTGCTTTTTGGGCTTGGCGTTGGAGTCTTCGCGCAGCAGTGTGCGCTGAGAGTTAATGCACAACCAGCCGCTGTGTGCCCGTTCAAAGACGTGGGTGAAGACGCCTTTTTCGTCCTTCTCGGCCGAAGCAGCCTTGTGGTGCAAGACATAGGTGCCGTTGGCGACGGCCGTATCGCCCAGCATGCGCACGGTGATTACCCGCTGATCGAGGTGAAGGGTTTTGTCCTCGCCAGTAATGACCTGGGCCAGTTGCTGGTTGCGTGTGGTGATGTCGCCATTGGCCGCCACGTCAACGAACAAGGGCGATAGCACCAGTTCAAGGGCATACTGGTCGCGCTGGTTGATGGCGTTAGCCCAGGAGTCCTCGATCTTTTGGAACTCGCGGATCTCCGGACTCTCAGTCGAGGTCACGTCGGGCTGAGCAGCGGACTGAGCGGGGGCAGGACTCTGTGCTAACGCAAAGCTGGATAGAAACAGGAAAACAGAAAAACCACCCATAAACCGGGTCATACGCACTATGTAATCTCCTCTTACGATCATAGCTCTTGGACTCGGCAGCCAAGCCGGGGAGAGCATTAAAAAGCGGCTGCATCTAGCTGAGCGATTGCAACTGTTCGGGTTCGAGGAGGGTAACGAGGGAGTCTTCGATGGAGATCCAGCCGTCTTTACGGAACTGGCCCAGCGTGCGGGTTACAGTTTCGCGGGTGGTGCAGGCCATCGATGCCATCTCCTCGTGTGTGAGCAGCAGGGGGAAGCGGAAGCCGCCTCCGTCCATCTGCTCGCCGATCTGGTGAGCCAATTCGACAAGCAGCCGCCCCAGTCGGGCGGCGACGGTGTCGGCCAAAGCGATGCGCGAAGCGTCCTGCAAGGCAAATCGGTACTCCTGGCAGATGCACTGGACGGCGCGCATCTGAGCCTCTTTGTGGCTGCGAAGGAATGTCAGGAAGCTATCCCGCTCGATGGGGCGGAGCTGGGCGGAGGTAAGAGTTTCGGCCGAAACCTCGTAAAGGCCGTGAGATAGAACCGCGTAGAGTCCCAGGAGGGAGCCGGGGCCGGCGACCCGGACGATCATCTGACGATCACGCTGAGTGCCCGTGGTCAGTTTAAGATAGCCGCCGCAGATCAGATAGAGGCAGTGCGCGTCCCCACCCTGGGTGAAGAGCGAAGACTGCGCAGGCAGCGATGTGGTGCTGGTGACCTGTTCAAGATCGGCCAGGACAGCGCTGCCCAGCGAGCAGAACCAGCCAGGGCGGCGATTGGAACAGGCCGCACATCCCACCGGAACCTGCCGGACAAGATGTCTCGGCCGGGCTGGAGCTAGTGCCGACGTATCTATGTGCGTCATAGTCGTGCCCCGTCCGCGCCAGTTCAAGACCTTCCACTCATCCATTGACTCGCCCTGCCCGCTGGTTGCGGCAGGGGGACCCAATGTGAAAACGTTCTGGCCCCCGGGGGAAGAGACTTGTGCCTGATGAGAGTTTGCCGCAGACGGACCGGTGGTGCATGTGACGGGCCTCACGTCTATACAAAGGCTCGTTTCCTCTTGCTTAAATTTATGGTATTTGCTGGCAGAGAAGATCGAGACGAACGGGGTGTTTGCGGCATTGTGAAACGAATAAATCGCCGACTTCTTTCAGAATTCACCTCAGAACCTCTAAATATGGTTCCTTTGGCACAGTCGAAAAACGTTTTATCTGATCTCCTGCTAGAAGGAGATTCTCCTCCAATCAGGGGTTCCAGAGGCCACGGGGAAGCGGTGCACGATCGCGGCTCCAATTTTTTTGTGGCGCAGATCACCTTTTGGGTGGAGAATGAAATCCACGTAACCCACAAACAGGGAACGCAAACCGGGGATCGGCGCTTCTTCCCATGTGATGAGTATCACCGTTTGAATTTGGACCAAGACGGTAGGATTCAGCGCATGTACTGATGCACCGCAAGTGTCTTCCTCGGAAGTTCGAGCCACATTCCAGCCGCTCGACCGCCCATGGCGAAGGCTGTTTCAAGTTTCGGAACGCGGGATTTGTTGTTTGCTGAAGAGAGAACAGGATCAACCAGGATGGTGATCGATGCATAGAAATGGACCTGTCGCGCGATGTCTGATGGAAGCGTTTCCGGGAAAGAGCCTGGGACTGCGAGCCTGTTTGCTCCTCATGGGCGCTGGCATGTTGTGCGTCCCCATGGCGCGTGCCGCGGCAACTGGCGATAATTTGACAGCCGCCCCACAGAAGGATGCCGCTCCAGGCGATTTCGTTGGCGCCGAGACCTGCGCAACCTGCCATGAGGAGGTGGCCAAAAAGTTCGACACCAATCCTCACGCCAAGATGGCCCTGATGCATGGCAACTCCGGGGTCACTTGTGAGAACTGCCACGGCGCGGGCAAAGCGCACGTCGAAGGTGGCGGGGATGTGACGAAGATCTTCAGCCCGGCCAAGGGATCGACCAAAGAGGTCGACGCCACCTGCTTGAAGTGCCACGCGGCAGTCCATCCGGACTTCGAGCGCTCGCCGCACGCCAAGGCCGACGTAGGTTGCACCGGATGCCACAGCATTCATAAGAGCGAAGACGAGGAGCATCTACTGAAGGCCTCGCAGCCTGCGCTCTGCTTCCAATGTCATACCGACGAGAAGCCGCAGTTCGATATGCCCTCGCATCACAAAGTCAACGAAGGACTGATCAGTTGCAGCGATTGCCACGATGTGCATGGCACATTCGAGAAGAGCAACCTGAGGTCGAGGAACGATTCGAACCTGATCTGCACCAAGTGCCACACCGAGAAGCGGGGCCCGTTCGTCTACGAGCACACGCCGATCAAAGCCGAGGGATGCATGGGGTGCCACACGCCGCATGGCTCGCAGAATGCGCGGATGTTGAATATGCCGAACGTCAACGTGCTCTGCAACCAGTGCCACAGTCCAGTCGCCGCGGGCACCGTGCACGGAATGAACGCGGGGTCGTCTGAGCTGACACCTTGCACCGATTGCCACACGCTCATTCACGGTTCCAACATGAACGCGGCGTTTCTGAGATAGGTAGACGGGCTTTGCCGCTCACGCCGGGACAGATCGGCTGGGGCGGCAAATCTCCGGTCGCGACTTTGCATGAGAGCGCACGATCTCGATGCCGGAAACAGTGTTTCTTAGTGAGGCTTCATATGACGAACAAAGGCTGGTCTTCTCGGTTTCCCGACCAACAACCTCCTCTCGCTGGCATCCAGCGCATCGCAGGGGGCATTGGAGTCGCCATTTCATTGATCATGACCGGCATCGCTGCCGCCCAGAACCCGGCGCCGGCCAACCCCTTGCCGGGCCCAGAGACGAAGATGAGTGTGCCGAACGGCTACGTGATTCATCAAAGCGTAGATCTGGGTGGCCGCATCGTCTATTCGACCGGAAGCGGGGCGATGTATGACAACCTGGTGAATCTGCAAACCGGACCGCGCGTGCTGAATGAAACCTTTCAGATGCGCGTTCTGCCGGGCAAAACGGGCACTTTGGTCGACACGATCAGCGCCGTGGGCAACGGATTCGGAGGCGACCCGGTCAACTTTGCAAGGATGACTGCCTCGAAGGGCAGGATCTACGAGTTCACTGGTGTCTTCCGCCGCGACCGCAGATATTTTGACTATGACCTGCTAGGAAATCCAAACATTCCCAGCGGACAATCGATTCCAATCGGGCCCTCCAATGCGCCGAGCGGTGCCTTCGCGTGGCCTCAGACGCTTCAGTCGCCTTTCCTATTCAACACCGTGCGGCGCATGACGGATATGGGCGTCGTGCTGATGCCGCTCTCGACGTTTACCTACCGGATTGCCTACGCAAAAAACCTGATGCAAGGGCCGAGCCTCAGCCCGAGCGGCTACCAGTTCGCGAAATACAACGCGGTGCTCGAAGAGTATCAGCGCAACAATACGGATGACATCACGGCGGGGGTCGATTGGAAGCCGATGCGCGCCACGATGGTCAGCTATGAAGAGCAGATCACCCACTTCAAAGGCGACTCTTATTTCACACTGAATCCCAATTCCCTCATCGCGCAAGAGGCGGACGGGACGCCGGTGGCGATCAACGACTTTGACAGCCTTTCGCCCTATGGCATCAGCGCCTGCAACACGGCCAGTATGGGTACCGCCTACACGCCTCCCGCTGGAGCCAACCCGGCCGTCTACACAATCATTTCGCAGCCCAACACGCCCGGCGGCCTGCCGGTCATCAACCCCGCCTGCGCGGTGGTGACCAGTTATCTGCGCTCCCAGGCGACGCGCTCACTGTTCCCGACCGAGGTGCTTCGCCTGCAAAGCGCGACCCTCAAGAACCTGTCGATCAACGGGGATGCGCGGTTCACCATGGCGAACATGCACCTGCCTAATTACTCCGACAGCTACCAGGGGTTGAACGGGGCGACACGCGAGTTAACTTTTACGGGCAATGCGCAAGCAAAGCGCCAGGTACTTGCCGCCGACCTGGGGTTCCTCTGGCAGACAACGAGCCAGTTCAGCCTGGGCGACCAGATCAGCTTTTCGACCATGCACCAACCCGGAACCACGACGATGACGAGTGGAACGACCGTGACGACACCGGCCAATCCTAATGAGACCATCAACCAGTCCGTGCTCAAAACCACAAGCGCGGCCGCCGGTGCCGCTACGTTTGAAGGCAGTCCGGCTGTTGGCGCGTCGGGAGCCGGGTTTACAGGCCAGTTATATGTCACCAATAATCTGACCGGCGCATGGGATGTTTCCTCACGCGCAGCGCTCTCGCTCACTTACCGCTATCAGGATCACGTTGTGGCCGAGGGTAACCCACATAATATTCCGCTGCCCGTAGGCGCTTCAGTGGGCGGTACAGTCACGATTCACGAAAACGCCGGAGTGTTCACGGCCGCACTCCGCCCCATGGCGAACCTTAGTGTGAACGGTTCGGTGGAAATGGCCTATGCTGACAATGCTCTCACTCCGGTCAGCCCGCGACAGCTATGGCACTACAGGGTGCATGCGAGATACAAACCCAAGCCATGGGCGACGCTCTCGGGCGCCTTCAATGACCTGGAGCGGCATAACAACACCAACAACGCGCAGGCCGATGTCGCAGCCGGCGACGTACCCTATGAAGGCCCGCTCGATCATATCGATCGCACCAGAATCGCAAGCATGAGCGGCCTTATAATGCCCAATGAGCACTACGGGCTCGACTTCAGCTATGCCTATACCGATGTCTATGCGGCCACCAACATCTGCTTTGACAACGGCGCGCAGAACGCGAGCACCAAGCCGAGTGCTTATCCCGGCACCGCGACGCTCACCGCGGGCGGAACGCCGAATGTTTGCCCTGGCGTATTTACCAGAGGGTCGACGACTCAGCTTGCCGACTGGTTTGGACGCGATTTCATGGACGCGCCGACGCAATACGGATCTGTGTCAATCCGGTTTGCACCCACGAAGCCGATCAACTCGAATCTCGGTTATCGCATCAGTTCGGTAAGCGGAAGCCGGTTCTTCAACGATGCGCGCGACGTGAATGGTTCGCTTGTTTCGACCTATCAATCGCCGTTTATGAATTTGGCGTGGACGATGCGCCCTGGGCTGACATGGAAGGCAGAATACAACTTCTATGGCTACGGCGAGGGCGGTCCTTCAGGCCCGCAGAATTGCAGCACGTCGACATCGCTGACATCTACGGTAGTCCCTTGCACGTCGCTGCCTGAGCAGACCGGTCTGACCGAATCGCCGGCCGGCGAGACCGCGCCGCGAAACTTTCATGCCAATAATGTGACCGTTGGAGTGCATTACGAGTTTTGATCCCGCCGGTTGGTTCAACAGGATACAATCGGCGCAGTCTCCGAAGGCAAAGGGAGACTGCGCCGATTGTGTAAAATGCACTCTGGCGCTGGGGCGGGTTAGAAAAAGGCGCACGGCAAGGGCTGGCGCAGCGCGACCCAGCAGACCAAAGGAGTTTTGCAATGTCGAAGACGATTCGAACCCAGTTGGCGTTGGCCGCAGTGGTTGCACTGGCCAGCTCCGTGTGCTTCGCGCAAGCCGCCGGCGAAGCGACCTACAAGGCAAAGTGTGCGATGTGTCATGGCCCGACCGGCACGCCGAGTGCGGGGATGGCCAAAGCGATGGGAATCAAGCCGGCCTCCGATCCCAACATCAAGAAGCTCACAGTGACCGAAATATCCGCCGCAGTCAAAAGCGGCAAAGGAAAGATGAAGCCGATTGCCGGGCTGAGCGACGCGCAGATCAAGGACGTATCGGCTTACTTCAAGGGGCTGAAGTAATCAGTACAATTGGGCTTGATTGGATCAAAAGGCCCGCCGGATTGGCGGGCCGTTCTATTGGTGGGGGTAAGGTCATTGTTCGATAGATTCCGTGAAGGCTGGGTACGGCCAGCGCTCTACTTTGGAAACAATCCCATCAGCCTCGCCGGCGGAGCCATCACCACTGCTTCGGGCGTGACGATGATCGGCTATTGGCTGGTGGAACTCTTTGGCCGGTTCAATGACAACCCCTATCTTGGCATCATCTTCTTCCTGCTGTTACCGGGCCTGTTTGTCCTCGGGCTGCTGCTCATCCCCGTGGGCATCTGGGTGCGCCACAGGAAACTGCAAAAGGCTGGGCTGATTCCTGTCGCCTATCCCAGGATTGATTTGAACGACCATATTTTCCGGCACGGACTGGACATCGTACTGGTAACTACAATCGTGAATCTACTTGTAGTGGCGATGGCGAGTTATCGTGGCGCGGCTTATATGGATTCGCCGCAGTTCTGCGGGCAGAGCTGCCACGTGATGCATCCGGAGTACACGGCCTACAAGATCTCTGCGCACTCGCACGTGGCCTGTGTCGAGTGCCATATCGGCTCGGGCGCGCAGGCCTACTTCAGCGCCAAGGTGAATGGAACGAAACAATTGCTCGAGGTCAGCTTCCATCCGCTGGCGGGGATCGCTCCGAAAGTCATTCCCGACTATCCGACACCGATTGATTCACCGGTGCGGAATCTGCGGCCTGCGCGGGTGATTTGCGAAGGCTGCCATACGCCGGCGAAATTCATTGGCGAAAAGCTGCTGGTAAAGTCGAGCTTTGCTGACGACGAGAAGAATACCGAGACGCAGACAGTGGTGGTGCTGCACCTTGGCGGGCAGGATTCGCTTTCGCATCTGACGGGCATTCACGGCGTTCACCTGGGCCACATCGAGTATGTCGCGACCGATCCGACGCGGACGACGATTCCCTGGGTACAGAAGCGCAATGCCGATGGGTCCGAGACGGTGTTTGCCACTGCGGCGGCCGGCAAAGGCGTGCCGCAGGGTGAACGGCGAGTGATGGACTGCATCGATTGCCACAACCGCGCGGCGCATACTTTTGTGACAGCGGAGGACGCGCTCAATCGCGCCATGGCGGATGGCGCGGTAAGCCCCGAGCTGCCCTGGGTTCACAAGAAAGGCCTGGAGCTGCTCAAGGCCACCTACGCCAGCGAGGATGAAGCGCGCGCGAAAATTCCCGTGGAGCTTCAGAAGTTCTATCTCGCTGAACATCCCGAGGTGCTGGCGCAGAAGACTGCATTGGTGAAGTCTGCCAGCGACGAACTGGTCACTCTCTACAGTCAAAATGTTTTCCCCTACATGAAAGTTACGTGGGGCACGCATCCCAACCACATCGGGCATATGAGTTATCCGGGGTGCTTCCGCTGCCACGATGGTGAGCACGCGGCCAAAGACGGCGCGGCCATCACGCAGGACTGCGCGGCCTGCCACAATCTGCTGGTGGTGGATGAGGCCAAGCCAAAGGTGCTGTCGGATCTCGGCATTCAATAAGCCGCGAGCTAAAAGCGAACAATTGACCCGCGCAGGCGGCCCGGCGTGATAGGCTGGCTCTTCGGTTTGAAGGAGCCATTATCAAGATGCATTCCAGCCAGCCCATTCACTTCAATCTTGTTGCAGCAGCCCACGCCACGATGATCGAGCACGGATTTCAGCCGGATTTTCCTGCTGGAACCGACACGGAAGTATGCGCGATTCAGGCTCATCCCGAACCGCCCACGGCTCCCAGCGCGCAGGATCTACGCAAGCTGCTGTGGTCGTCGATCGATAACGACACGTCAAAAGATCTGGACCAGATTGAATGGGCCGAGCAGTTGGCCGATGGCCGCATTCGCGTGCTGATCGGCGTGGCCGACGTGGATGCCCGGGTCGTAGAGGGATGCATTCTGGACGGCCACGCGAAGAGCGAGACGACCTCGGTCTATACCGGCGTCAAGGTGTTTCCGATGCTCCCCGCAGAGCTTTCCGAGGGCATCACATCGCTCAATGAAAACGAGGATCGAGTCGCACTGGTGATTGAGTACACCGTTGATCAGGCGGGCGCGACGGCGGATGGAAAGGCGTATCGAGCGCTGGTGCGGAATCAGGCACAACTAGCTTATAACGCTGTGGGCGCATGGCTCGAAGGCAGATGCCCGGCGCCGGCCAAGGTGGCGGCCAATGCCGATCTGGCTGCGCAATTGAAGCTTCAGGACACGGCGGCGCAACGCATGGTCGGCGGTCGCTTCCAACACGGCGCGCTGGATTTAGAGACGATGGAGACTCGCCCGGTAATGCTGAAAGATCAGGCAGTCGAGATCAAGCGCCTGGAAAAGAACCGCGCTACCTCTCTCATTGAGGAGTTCATGGTTGCGGCCAACGGAGTGATTGCGCGGACTTTTCAAGACGCCGGCGTAGCTTCGATTCGCCGCATCGTGCGCACGCCCAAGCGCTGGGACCGCATTGTTGAGTTGGCCGAAGGACTCGGAACTACGCTGCCCGCCGAACCCGATTCGAAAGCTCTTAATGACTTTTTATTGGCACAAAAGACGAAAGACCCCGATCATTTTCCGGACCTTTCTCTAGCCACGGTCAAGCTGATGGGGCCCGGAGAATATGTGCTGGTGAAGCCGAATGAAGTTTCGCCGGGACACTTCGGGCTGGCCGTGCAGGACTACACGCATTCGACGGCGCCCAACCGGCGCTTCCCGGATGTGGTGACGCAGAGGCTCTTGAAAGCGTGGCTGACGAAGGCTCCGCAACCCTACACTGTGGATGATTTGACGGCGATCGCCGCGCACTGCACGCTCATGGAAGACGGGGCACGCAAGGTGGAGCGCGAAATGCAAAAACGCATCGCAGCCGTGGTGTTGCATCCGCGCATCGGGCAGAGTTTCCCGGCCATCGTCACCGGCGTGAACAACTATGGAACGTTTGTTCGCACGCTTGATCCACATGTGGATGGGAAGCTGGTGCAAGGCGGCAAGGGACTTGATGTGGGAGACAAGGTGACGGTGAAGCTGGTGTCGACCGATCCGCAGCGGGGGTTTATTGATTTTGCGGCGTGAGGTGATTATCTAGCAAGTTTCGAAATGGTGTTTACGATGTGCGCACATTGATGTACACTGATTGTGTACACAAATGGAGGATAGAGCGATGGGCACCATGGTCCCTGAATCGGGCAGGTTGCGCGCGGAGAATATCAATCTGCGCGTGAGCCGAAGCCAGAAGGCTCTGATCGACCGTGCGGCAGAGGCGCAAGGGCGGAACCGCTCCGATTTCATGCTGGAGGCGGCCTGCCGGGAGGCGGAGTCGGTGCTGCTCGACCGCTGTTACTTCCAGTTAGACGATGCGGCATTCAAGCGCTTCACAGCGATGCTGGACGCGCCGCCCAAGAGCAATCCCCGGCTGGCCCGGCTGCTCGCGAGGAAAGCCCCGTGGGAAAAGTAAGCAGCGCAGGCGGGGGCGCATCATCCAAAGATGCTCGGATTTCGGCTCCTGAGAAACTAACGCCAGCGCACGATCTTTCGCAATTTCAATGCGGCGAGCCGGAGCTTGATGACTGGCTCCGACGCAGAGCCAACCACAACGAAGAGAATGGCGCTTCACGGAGCTACGTGGTTTGCGTTGGAAGGCGGGTTGTGGGCTATTATGCGCTGGCTGTGGGCGCTGTTGCCCATGCCGATTCGCCTGGCCGCGTTAGGCGGAATATGCCCGACCCCGTGCCGGTGATGGTGATTGGGCGGCTGGCTATCGATCTGCAATCGCAAGGCAGGGGAATCGGATCGGCGCTTTTGAGAGATGCCGTGCTGCGAACCGTGCAGGCTGCGGAGATTGCCGGGATCCGCGCGATTCTCGTTCATGCGATCTCGGAAAGTGCGAAGCGATTCTATGAAAGATCGGGGCTCATTCCATCGCCCGTCGATCAGATGACGCTGATGATTACCATTGCGGAAGCGGTCAATGCGCTTCAGGAGCGGCCCTGATTGTTCAGGATTCAAAGCAATATCAGATAGCCAATGGCAAGGGTGATAATACCTAGAGGGAGATTCCATGGGCGTTCTCAATGGTAGTCGATTTGGTTTTGCGGTTTTGGTTGGGCTGGTAATTGTCGGTCTGGGTTGTCTCATTCACGCGCAGTCTACCGGCAACAGCGCGCTGCCACCTGCGCCGCACGTGAAGGAGGTTCGCATGAAGCATGTGCTGGTGATTGGCCAGACGAAGGACTGGGAGCACGACTCCGTATCAGACACGATGGCCGCCGTCTACAACCTGGGCAAAGAGAGTGGCCTGTGGGATACGACGATGCGTACCGACACAAAGCTTCTTACGAAAAAAGAGCTGACGAGGAACGCGAAGAATCTCAATTACTTTGACCTGATCGTTTTTGCCAGCACCAGCGGCGAACTGGATATGGATGAGAGCCAGAAGCAGGACATGATGTCGTTTATCAAAGACGACGGGAAGGGCTTTGTCGGCATTCACGCGGCGCTCGACACGAACCACAACTGGCCTGAGTTCGGAGAGATGCTCGGCGGCTGGTTTGACGAGCATCCCTGGATGACCTTTGAAGCGCCGATCGTTGTAGAAGATCCGAACTTCCCGGCGATGCGGCATTTCCCTGCCGCGTTTGTGAAGTACGACGAGATCTATCAGCCGAAAAGTTGGTCGCGCGACAAGGTGAATGTGCTGCTCAGCCTGGACTCTTCCAAGCTCGATTACACCAACAATCCGAAGATCCATCGGGCGGACCACGACTTTGCTGTGGCGTGGAGCAAGATGTATGGCAAGGGGCGCGTTTTCTATTCGACGCTTGGCCACACCGAAGAGAGTTGGGAAGACCCGGACGTTCGCAAGATGTACTTTGAGGCGATCAAGTGGGCGTTGCGGATGACCGAGGGTAGTACGGCGTCTCATGGGCGGGCGGTTGGGGTGGTTGCTGGTCATTAGCCGTGGGGCACTTTCAAGGTTTAGGCCTCTCTATCGGTCCACGAACGCCACGACCTTGGGCCCAATCTGCGCGGTGCACTGCACAGGAGCCATGTGGCCGCAGCCGGCAATGACCTCGAACTCCGACTGCGGCACCAATTGGTGAATCCTCTTGCCCTGGCTGAGCGGGAAGATGCGATCCATATCGCCCCACACGATCAGTACCGGCATTTTCAACGCAGGCAGGCGCTCGTCGGTGGCATCTTCCCCTGTAAGCAGGGACGCCATCGATCGGCGCTTGACCCAGTTTTTATCTTTCCATATATGCAAGATCACCCAGTCGGCAGCGACCGGAAGCCTGGGTGGATGCGGCATCAGCAAGGCGAGAAACTGGGTGAATTCGGACGGCGTGGTGGGTGTAAACAGCCTCGTATCCCACAACGGTTTCTCTCTCAGCCCTCCGCTATCAAAGAGGATCAGCCGCCGCACCCGCTCAGGATGATCGCTTGCGACCAGTTGCACAATCCAGCCGCCCATCGACCAGCCGGCGAGATCCACCTGTTTGAGCCCCAATGCATCGAGAAAACCGGTAATCATATAGGCTTCACTGCGCACAGAGTAGGTGTAATCGGCAGGTTTTTCGCTGCGGCCATAACCGATCAGCTCAGGCATATAAACCCGGAAACCGGCATGGGTCAGATATCCCTGCAGGCCCGTCCAATCCTCGGCGATCCCGCCCAGCCCATGCACTAAAACCACCGGCTGACCATCGACCGGTCCGGCCGCGAGATAGTGTACTCTGAGGCCGGATACCTCCACAAAATGACTCTGCATGCCGTGCAATGGATCAAATACGGCGTCTATCCCGTCGAACAATACCAAGGGCTTGACGCAGAAGAGCAGCAGGATTACCCAGGAGACGAATTGCAGCGAATAGAGCACACACAAGTACCGCCTTTTGAGCCTGGGCAGCCCCGAATGCCTTAAACCGAAGATCAGAAAGACTGTCCAGCGGAAAACCTGCTGAGCGAGATTGAGAGCCTCGTGCTGCTTTTCTTCTTTCATCTGCTGTCGTGCCTGTTCACCTTCGCGCTCTCGGCCACCCCAGGGCGATCAGACCCGGGGCCGTCAGGCCGATGCTTAAACGTGCTCTGATATTTTTGAGGCTTCGCGCGAATTTTTCCACAGTCTATCAGCCCGTTCGGATATCTCAGAATGAAATCGCCGCTCAAACCGGCGCGATGGCCTGTCTGAGCGGCGAATTGTTTAACTGAATGAGCTACTTTGTCACGGAGTGCCTCTTGTGCGCGGCCCTCTTTCCGGGCGCCGGGGCTTTTTTATCCAGCAGCGTCAGAGAGTCGGATGCGTTGAAGGGATAGAGGCGCACCGACTGCTGGCCTGTGGTGCTGAGGGTGACATCGACACGGCGGTTCTGTGCCAACACGATGACGTTGAGGTCGCGGAGAATCCTGTCCCGCTGCTCAGGGGTCAGGTCGGTATTCTGGTTGACCAGATCCTTCACCTGATCGGAGGTGAGTTGTTCCTCCTTGCCAAGAGCGCGCGTTTCAATGGCGGCTTCGGAAACGCCCTGATCGACGAGGAACTGCTTGGTGCGGGCTACACGCCTCTCTGAGAGCGCCTGATTCAACTCAGCCGATCCGCGCGCATCCGCATGCCCGGTAAGGATCAGGTGAGCGTCGGGCTTGAAGCTGAGGTAGCTCTTGAAGTCCGTGGCCAATGCGGTGAGGGTTCCCTGCTGGCTCTCGACAAGGCCGCCTTCAGGATGCTCGGCCCTGGGCTGGGCAGTCGGGAAGAAGACGCTGTGCAAGGCCAGATGCGCCTCGAGCCGGACCTGTTCCGGGGAGGGTTGCGGAGGCGGCGGGGTGGCGATGGTTACGGTGGCGACGGCGGTTGCCGTCTGTCCCTTGTCGTCAGTCACGCTGCAAGTGATTTCGGCAGGACCCGATGGCGCTCCGGCTGAATTGAAGACGGCAGACGAGCCTGTGCCGCTGACCGTCCCGGCGGGCGCCGAATAGCTATAGGTCAGCGGGCGATTTTGCGGGCTGGTGCCGGTTGCAGTAATGGTGCTGGTCTCGCCAGGGTTGATGGTGGTGGGGTTGACCGAGCAGCCGGTGGTCGGCGGATCAAAGGCCTTCACCGTGAAGCTGGTCGACGCTTCGGCTGATTCCCACGGCTTGAGGCCTTCCTTGCCGGCCTTGCCTTCCTTGATATTGCACTTCACCGTATAGGCGCCGGGGGCCAGCGAAGTGGTGTCGACTGTGGCCGTGGGTCCGTTTCCGCTAACCCCCTGTCCCGACAATGAATAAACCGCATTCATCTTGGGAGTGAGCCCGCCGGCCGTCGCGGTCAAAGAGACAGGGTCGCCGGGATAGACCGTGGTGGGACTCGCCGAGCAAGCCAGAGTGACCGGTGACGGCTGAGCTCCCCCGACGTGGTAAACGACGCCAAAGGCCAGGCGCATGTCGTTTTGCTTATCGTCTGCGTCGTTGGGGAACTCCGTCCGAACGTAGTCGGCCTCGAGCAGCCGCAGCCCCCAGTTCCTGTTAATAAAGAGATTGACCCCGCCCCCAGCCTGAAGAGCGAACGAGTTGGCGCTGGTGGTAGTTCCGGTGCTGGTCGGATAGAGACCGTTAAAACCATGCGAACCGCCCGCGAGCCCCTGCATGAAAATCTGCAGGCGGGGATTCCCGGCCTCGGTCCGTGCCGTCCATGTGTAACGTGGTCCGCCCATGTAGGAAATCTTGTTCACATCCACGTAGTCCGTGACGTTTCCTGCATGATCGCCTGTAAGGGTGGCGGCGATGCCCCAGCCCTTCCAGAAGGTCACAGCCGCATCCGCACCGCCGCCTTTGAACCAAAAACAGCAGTCGTTGGGCGCCACCTGAGAGCGCTCGACGGCGCCGGTGATGCCAAAGTCGATGGAGAGAGAAGCCGGCGGCGCCGGCTTCTGGCCTTGCTGGGCCCACCCTGCGGCACCAGCCATTATGCATGCGCTCACGAGGAGCGCGCTTCCGGGGATCGAAGTACGCATAGTAGATTCTCCTTTTTTATTCAACAGTCAAGGTGGCGCTGGAGGCGTGAGTGAGCCCGCCCATCGTTCCACTCAGGGTCACAGTATAAGATGTCGGCGACCGGCCAAAGAATCCATCTGTGGAACCACAACCACTCAATCCCGCCATGGCAGCCCCACCCGCGCTAAGCAATAGAAGCACGGTGGGCATTCGGCTAAGGCGCCTTCCTGACTTCCGTAGCCTGCCAATAAAAGGCAGCAGCAAGAGGGCCAGCGACAATGGTGCAAGCCTTGAAGCCATATGGCTGCCCGAGCCGCTGTGGGTCCGCGCCGAAGCCAGGGCCGGCGATAGATGGAAGGTCAGGGTCACCGTAGTTGTTCCCGAGCCGGCCGCGATGCTGGTCGGCGACAGAGTATACGTTGCGCTCGCGGGCAGCCCCACGACCGAGCGATCATTGAGTAGATGGGGACACAGTTCCAGAACGATTCCCTTGTTCAAGTCCCTCGGGCGTAAATAGCTTTTCATCGAGATTTGTGTTGAATTTAACGTCGTCGATCACTAATACTGTCTTAGTTCCAGTTAGCACTGAACTCATCTCCGTACGCCGTGCTCCTGTAATGCCGGAAACGCGTTTGATCTGGCTGGCATGGAGAACACGCACTTCCCTTCCCTGCGCATCGTACATTTCGGCGTGCAGGATAACTGGCACATCCTGCGCGACCCAGTAATAAATATACTTATATTGCGAGCGCGATAAATCGGTTGGAGTCGCTTCAATCTTCCAGGTCTTATGACCGTCAATCGTCTCCGAGTCACTCAGCAGCCGATAAGTGAAATCATCGAGCACGCGCTCCTCAATATCTTCAAAGGTAAAGTCGGTGCCAATAAAACGAGCCGAACGTTCCTGCGGCGCGACGGGGCGAACACGCTCGGTAGCCGGAATGTACATATACTGGCGATTGCTGACTCCGCGCCGGTTGATCGATAACAACGCGACGCCTCGAATCTCCTCCGGAGCGGTGAACACGACGAGCGTTTTACTATCTCCGGGAGAACCAATTCGACGGTAAGTAAATTCCTTTTTTGTGCGTTGCCCCTGTTTGTCAAAGACTTCAAAACTAGCGCGCATCAATGTAGAGCGGCTGGAGTCCTGCCGGTAGACATCATCCATGATTTTACGGGCATCGGGAGGCGCGCCGAATGCGGGTGCCGTCGCGAGAGAAGCAATTGCGGCGCAGAGGACAAATGCCAGCCTTAGATTCGAAATCAAGCAGGAAAATCCTGGTTTGTTATTCATATCCGATAGCCTCAATCACCGACATCTGCATTGCGCGACGTGCGGGGAGCCATGCTGCAAGCAACGATACCACCGCGACCACGGGGAGAGTACACAAAACCAGCAGCCATGGAAAGTAGAACGGAACATCGTAACCGGCCAATACCGTAGAGACCGTGTGCGACATAAATTGTATATTGAAGACCGCAGCCAGTGCACCGACCATAACTCCCACGATAGAAATGGCAACAGCTTCGAGTAACACCATCTTGCGTATCTGGGACCGGTAACCGCCGATGGCGCGCACAATCGCGAACTCGCGGCGGCGATCCATGACCGACACAACTAGCGTGTTGACAATTCCCACGATGGCGACGATCACCGCAACGACGAGTTGCATATAGTTCAACAGAAAGAACTGATCCACCAGGCTTCCGATCCACTTCTTAAACTCGGCGTTTGTGTACACCAACGCATGGTCTTTGCCGGCAGTAAGCCGCTCAATCTCATGCTTTACTTTGGTTGGATCTTGTCCGGGCTTGAGGTTGACGTTGACGAAATCCACCGCGTCATCTTTCCAGTATTTCTTATAAATCATCCTATCGATAAAGATCGTCCCTTTGTCTGAACGATAGTCTTCGACAATTCCAACGACTGGCAAATCGAGTATCCCGGTTGGCGTATTGAGATGCACATGGCCACCTACGCGGCATTTCCAGCGGGCGGAGAAATTCCGCGAGATCAACGCACCTTCGCCGCGCGATAACTGCGCACTGACATCACGGGCATTGGCGCCTTCAACCGAATCCGGTGCACGGGCCAGAAAGGGATCCATCTCAATGGAGCTAAGAGCCGCCGTGTCGCCTTGATACGGAATGAATGTGAAGCGCACGTTTTCGACGCTTTCGACCTCAGGTAGCGCAGAGATGCGCCGCCCCATGTCTTCGCTGAAATGATAGGAGGTGGAGCGCAACAATGCGGAGGTAGCTACAACCAGATCGGCATTCAACATCCGATGAGTCCAGCGGGCGATCATATGCTTGTAACTCTGAATATAGGCTCCAGTGGAGAAGACGAACATGAGTCCAACCATCAGCGCCCCAACAGTCGCTGCACTGCGCCTTGGCGATCGGATCATGGCATCGACGGCGAGCGCTCCCTCGGAACCTCCGGCCCAATCCATCAAAGGACGAATTACGCGGGCAGTCCATTGCACCAGGATTGGCAAAAGCATGGTGAGCCCTAGCAGTGTTATAGCCGCATAGAATAATTGAACTGTCATTCCAACGCGTGACGGGGAGAACTCGATCAAAAGCGAAGCGAACAAAACCAGCGCCGCACCCAAAGTGATGCGCTTCCATCCGAGAGACGATTCCTGCTGGCGCGACTCAATGTTATGCAGCGCCAAAACCGGATCGAGGCGAGAGGCGGCCCGCGCCGGGAACCACGCGCCGATCAGAGAAGCGGCAATGCCCAAGCCAAGCGAGACAAGCACGGCATCTGGATGAAGCTTCGGCGCGACCTCAGTGGAAACGAGGCCGTAAACAGATGCGGCGATGGATCCCATGACTTTGCCGGCGAGGGACGCAAGATAGAAGCCTGCCGCGATTCCCGAGATCGAACCGATCACGCCCATGAGCAACGCTTCACCGAGGAACATCGCGTTGACATTTCGCCGTTCGACGCCGATAGCGCGGAGAATGCCAATCTCTTTCCAGCGCTGATTCACGGCGATGGTAAATGAGTTGAAGATGATGTAGACGCCAACCAGAAGAGCGATAAAGCTGGTGATCAGCATTCCAAGGCGCATCGCGATCACGGCATTTTCCAATGCCTGGCCGCGCACTTGCGGGCGTGCGGATTCGATGCCGGCGGGCAGTCGCGCTTGCAGACGCCGTTGAAGTTCATCGACGGGAACACTCTGCGAGTTCATCAGATCGATGCGATCGAAGTTATGGCCGCGACTGAAGACGACCTGCGCCGAGTAGACATCCATGACCGCGATATTGCCGCCGAAGACCGCTCCCACTCCAACCGGCTTGAAGAGTCCCTGAACGGTAAAGTCCTTGCGCCCGTTGGCAACAAAGATTGGAATGCGATCCCCGATGTGCAGGCCGTGCCGATCGGCAAATGACCGGGAGAGCAGAATTGAGTTAGGCTGAGCAAGATAAGTCAACGGATCGGCGATCTCTGTTTGCGAGTTATCAAACTCATACTGGCGGAGTTGCTGGTCGCCCGTTGTATCCACTCCCAAAATAAGCAAGTTACCCTCGTCGGCGAAGGCAGTATGCACGATAACTTCAATAACAGGCTCGGCTAACTCAACCCCTGGAGTCGCCCGCACCGTATCCAGAACTTGCTCGGGGAATCCTGTTTCTCCAGAGGTGACTTCGAGGGTCGACTTACCGGCCAGCCGCTCAACGGTGGCTGAAAGTGAGTCGAGCAGAGCCGCGTTGGCGGTGCGAACTGCAAAAAAGACGGCGACCCCTAGAGCGATTCCCAGAGTCGTCATGATGACTCGAAGACCATGAGTTCGCCATTGCCGCGAAGAGATCTGCCACAGCGCAGGAATCATCATCGACCGCTCGCGGGAGCCAACGCGAATCGCTCGTCCTGAACAATCTGGCCGTCGTGCAGAGTAATAATCCGGTTACAGTAACTCGCCGCCTGCGCGTTATGAGTCACCATAAGAAGCGTGCTGCCGTATTCCTGCTGAAGACGGTCCAGGAGCCGAAGGATCTCTTCGCCGGAGGCGGAGTCAAGGTTGCCCGTCGGCTCGTCGCCAAGCAGCAGAGGCGGCCGGAAGATGAGCGCGCGTGCAATGGCGACTCGCTGGCGTTCCCCGCCGGAGAGCTCATCGGGGCGGTGGGTTGCGCGGTCACTCAATCCGACGTGCTCCAGCATTGCCGCGGCGCGCTGTTCGGCTTCTTTCCTTGCGAGTCCCTGGAGGCGGAGCGGAAATGCGACGTTTTCGAGCGCGGTCAGCGTGGGCAATAGATTGAACGTCTGAAAGATCATTCCAATTTTTTCGCGGCGCAGGCGGGTGCGGGCGTCGTCGGTAAGATTGGACAACTCCATGCCATCGACTTTGACCGAGCCTGAGGTCGGCTCATCCAGACCACAAATCAAGTTGAGGAGCGTGGACTTGCCCGAGCCGGAGGGCCCCATCACGGCCACGCGCTCAGCCGGTCCGATTTCTAAATTGATGCCGCTTACGGCCTGTACGAGCTTCCCCACCCCGTAGCTTTTGGAAACTCCGGTCAACTGTATCACTGAAACAAGAACCTCCAGGGTCAACCTGCGGCGCAAGTCCGTCTTCGCCGCAAACCAATTTCGATTTCCTTTGTTGATTTCGAAAGGCCAGCCGTTTTGTGCGGGCCCGTCTGAGCGAAGCTGCCGGTAAGACGATCATATATCCCCCCAAGCAGGTACTCCGGACCGAGCCGGCATCATGAGGATTGATGCCGGCAGGATCTTGCGCCGGACACCAAGAGGGCGCCCGGCAAACCGGACGCCCTGCAAGGCCTGGGGGAAGCCGAGTGCGATTAGTGAGTCACTTGTCGAAAAGCCCAGAAGAGCGATCCGGAGAGCAACGCCGCAGCCGGAAGGGTCAGAACCCAGGCCATGGCGATATTGCGGATCGTGGCGAGTTGCAGGCCACTGCCATTGGCAGCCATGGTGCCGGCCACGCCAGAGCTGAGAACGTGCGTGGTGGATACCGGCAGGCCGAAGTTGTCGGCAGCCGAGATGGTGCACATCGCGACCAGCTCAGCACACGCGCCCTGGGCATAAGTCAGGTGCTCTTTGCCGATCTTTTCGCCGACCGTGACCACGATGCGTTTCCAGCCCACCATGGTGCCCATTCCTAATGCAAGCGCGACGGCTACCTTGACCCATACGGGAATAAATTTTGTCGCTTTATCCACAGAGCTTTTATACGTGGTGAGAGTCTTGGTTTCAGCCGCGGTGAAGTCCGGGGTATGGTTCTTCTCCATTAGACGGATGGCCTCGCTCGCGACATACATATCGTTGCGGACGTTAGCCTGCTGATTGGCTGGAACCGCTTTGTATTCTTTGTAAACATTGACATCGCCTTCAAGGTCCTTGACCAGTTCCCTGAGAGCCAGCACTGTGTCGGGTTTGATCTGCTTGGTGCGAATGTAGTCAGTGACCTCGGCACGGTCATCCTCGCCCAGGACACCGCTCTTGTCGATGTGCTGGTCGAGTACGTTTCCCGCTTGCTCGGACGCGGCGATAAAGGCTTTCGTCTCGCTGGCCGTGACCGCATGATTGAGGGCGTAGGCGGTGGGGACGGTGCCGATGAGGATAAGCATAATCAACCCCATACCCTTTTGTCCGTCATTGGACCCATGCGCGAAGCTTACGCCGGAGCAGGTGAAGATCAGCAAGGCACGAATGGGCCAGGGTGGAGGCGTGTTGCCTTTGGGCGCGGTGAAGAGCACGTCGGCATTCTCGATCACCAGCTTGGCGAACAGAGCTATAGAGAAGAGTCCGACGATGCCCACCAAAGCCATGATGGCGATCAGGCCGAGGGGATATTGCAAAGACTCGAGTGAAACGACGGGGTGCCAGATGGGAGCGCCCAGCGGTCCGAAGAGGCCAAGAACCAAGGGAGCGACGAAGTTCATGACGTAGGTTCCGGAGACGCCGGTGATCGCGATGGTGGGAATCGCCCACAGAGGCTTTTTATGATTGGCATCGTAGTTGACAGCAAAGGCTCGGGCCCATTTGGTGAGAATAAATAACTTTGAAACCAGCAGCAGCAGAGCGGCGGCACCGAAGCCGATGACGGGCGAGATGAGCAGCACTTTGAAGACTTTGGTGGCCTGCTCCCAGTCGACGCCAGAGGTGCCGGTGTGAACGCTCATCAACTGATTGGCCAGGCCGACGCCTATGATGGAGCCCACCATGGTATGCGAACTGGAGGCCGGAAGACCGAACCACCAGGTGCTGAGATTCCAGATGATGGCGGCAATCAACAGCGCGAAAACCATGGCGAATCCCGCGCCGGTGCTCACCTGCAGAATCAGTTCGACAGGCAGAAGCGTGATGATGGCGAAGGCCACCGCTCCGGAAGAGAGCAACACGCCGGTCAGGTTGCAGAGCCCCGACCAGACGACGGCAATGTTGGGATCGAGCGAGTGTGTGTAGATGACTGTGGCGACCGCATTCGCTGTGTCGTGGAAGCCATTTACGAACTCGAAGCCGAGAGCGATCAGCAATGCGAGGACAAGAAGGAGATAAGGCCAGACGCTTGTGATCGTTACGCCGCTGAAATCCCGGGCGATGTTGAAGCCGATGAAGCCAATTCCGATCACCAGCGCGGCAAGAACGACGCCGCCGCTGACGATGGCGTGCGATTTCTTCATTTTCTTGTCAAGAATCGCCGCTGCGGCAGGACGGGTTGGGAGAGCTGTCGCCAAATCTGACATGTAGTGGCTCCAGAGTATGGATTGAATTCGGGTCCAGGCACGCCGGGGAAGCAAAACTCAGACATACCATGGATATACGATCTTTGTGAAAGGGAGATGAATACAGGCTGGAATACCTGTGATTTGTGGTAGAGTGGCCGCATGAATTCACAAAGTCTTCGCATTGGTTTCGCCGTTTCCGCGGTGTGCGTTGGGGTTTGGCTTGCCTTGTGGACACCAGCTGGTTTGCTGGCGGCCCAGCAGCAGAATTCGTCGCGGAAGGCCGATTCGATTCTGATTCTGAAAAAGGATCATGAGATGGAGTTGCTCGCCGGGGGCAAGGTGATTCGCACTTACAAGGTGGCGCTGGGTCGAGGCGGTCTTGCGCCCAAAGAGCGCGAGGGGGACGGGCGCACACCTGAGGGCCGCTATGTAATCGACTCGCGCAATGCTGCCAGCCACTATCACAAGGCCCTGCATGTGTCCTATCCCGACGCCGAGGACCGCAAGCGGGCGGCGAAGCTGGGCGTCTCACCAGGCGGGGCGATCATGATCCATGGCTTGCCCAACGGCATGGGCGCGATAGGCGCCGGTCACCGGCTCTACGATTGGACGCTCGGTTGCATTGCCGTCACTGATCAGGAGATCGACGAGATCTTTGAGCTGGTGCCGGTAGGCACGCCTGTCGAGATCAGGCCGTAGCCCCAGTCCACGGCCTGCACCTGCGAAAATAGGAGTGAATGCTCTCCCTGCAAAATGCCGGTAAGCGGTTTGGGCCGCGAGTTCTGTTTCTGGAGGCCAACTGGTTGATCCGGGCGCGGGAAAAGACGGCGCTCGTCGGCGCAAACGGGACCGGCAAATCGACGATCATGAAGGTGCTTGCTGGCCTCGAGACGCTGGACTATGGGCAGGTGCAGCAGACGCGCGGGATGAGCATCGGCTACCTGCCGCAGGAGGGCCTGGCGCTTGCCGGCCGCAGTGTCTTCGAGGAGTGCCTGACAGTCTTTGACGAACTGCGAGAGATGGAGCGCGAAGTGGAACGGTTGGGCGGTCAACTGGCTGTGCTGGATCACGAAGGCTCGGAGTACGAGGCCACGGCGGAGCGCTACTCGATGCTGCAGGAGCGTTTTCACTCGCTGGACGGATATGCGCTGGACGCGCAGGTGGGCGGCGTGCTGACGGGCCTCGGTTTCGGCAAGGAAGACTGGACGAGGCAGACCGATGAGTTCTCGGGTGGATGGCAGATGCGGATTGCGCTGGCGAAATTGCTGCTGGCCAAGCCTAATCTGCTGCTGCTCGACGAGCCGACCAACCACTTGGATCTGGAGACACGCAACTGGCTCGAAGACTATCTCAAAAGTTATCCCTTTGGTTACATTTTGATTTCGCACGATCGCTACTTTCTGGATGTCACCATTGATCGCACCGTCGAAATCTGGAATAAAAGGCTGAATATCTACCAGGGGAACTACACAAAATACCTAAACCAGAAAGACGAGCGACGGACACAGTTACATTCGGCTTACCGGAATCAGCGGATACAGATCGAGCATCTTGAAACGTTCATCAATCGCTTTCGCGCGCAGGCGACCAAGGCCAAGCAGGTGCAGTCGCGCATCAAGGAACTGGAAAAGATCGAGCGTATCGAGATACCAGAGGAAGAGGCGGCGATTCACTTCCGGTTTCCCCAGCCCCCACCGTCCGGGCGCATGGTTGTTGAGGCCGAAGAGCTCTCGAAGAGTTATGGCGCGAAGCAGGTGCTCAACGGAGTGAGGTTCTCGATCGAGCGAGGCGACCGCGTGGCGCTGGTGGGCGTCAATGGCGCCGGTAAGTCTACATTGATCAAGCTGCTCATTGGAGATGAAGCACCAACTGCCGGACAGATCAAGCTCGGGCATAACGTCGTGAGCGAGTACTTTGCCCAGGACCAGTACAAGGTGCTGGACGGCGATGCGCGCATGT
>CAYTJN010000036.1:0-27948 GCA_964438125.1 uncultured Occallatibacter sp. | reverse complement strand
GACGATTGGCGGAGCGCTGGCACTGATGATTTTCTTTGCCTTCGCCATGCAGTGTACTTCAACAATGGCTGTAGTGAAGCGCGAGACGAACAGTTGGAAGTGGCCAGCCGTTCAATTCCTCTACATGCTGGCGCTGGCCTGGATCGCGGCCTTTGCGGTCAACCATCTGGCAATCGCTTTCATTCGATAAATCGACTGAATCGGCCAATCTCGCCTGGAAAGATGATCATTTTAGCCTCATTTGTTTCCAGATGAAGCGATGCTTGAACCACCTCCAGGGCAATCGCATGAACGAGGGCAAATCCCATCACAGTTCCACAGTTTCACAGGAAATAGGGGGGGTGGGGGTAGGGCAATTTCGGAAAGTAAAGCGGAACCCCATGACTTAGTGCGAAAGGTGTCGATTAACGTTCCAATGTTCACACAAGACCCTCTGAAATCGGTCGCTGTGATGCGCTGGAGACGGGCTAGATAAATTCAGGTTAGCAGGATGCGAGTAATTATATGCAAAATGCATTCATGCGATTGTCCTGGAGCCATCTCACGGCCGGCCCGACTTGAGCTGTGCTTCCATCGCCGTGATTATGGATTGTTGAAACTGAGGCTCCGCAGCTTGGGCCAACAGAAGTGCCTTCCGGTAGTAAGGAAGCGCCTCCTGCGGACGCCCGTTCGCATCGAGCACTTTGCCCATCGTGGCGTTGACGCTTGCTGAGTCAGGCGCGAGAGCTTCGGCTTGTTGCGCTTCTGCGAGGGCCTCCGGTGCTTTGTTCTGAGCTATCAGCACGCCCGCTTTTTGCCCATGGCTCAGAGCGGCTGCGAGCGGAAGTTCGAAGTGGCCATCGAAGACGAAAACTCCATAGTCGATGACCGCTGCCGGTTTGAGCTGTTTGAATTGTTCGTATGGATTCAAGGGATATGGGCCGAACTCAAATCCGGAGAGAACGCCGGCGCTGATCAGGACAGGACCATCAATGGCCGGCGGCACATCGTGCGGAGCGTCGAAGTAAAGCGAGTCGGCTGTGATCAGCGGCTTGCAGGGAATGCCGTAATAGCGATAGTCGGCGACCCCTTGACCGAAATACGCAAACCAGCAATCTTTGATGCCGTGCGAATCGAGATAACGCTGGACGGAGATCAGTTGCTGTCCCCAATCGGCGCTGGAATCGCTGAGCAGTTCATGAACACGAGACGGACCTCCTGCCGCTTCATTCGCATAGGACACGTAAGCGGGGAACGTGCGCGCAACAGATACAGCTTGAAACAATAGCAGCGGGACGATCACATAGAGCCAGCGGCGATCTCTGCGGATGAGACTCGATGCCGCTCCGGCGATCAGGACCGATAGGAAGATGTAGATGGGAAGGACATGGCGAACACCGATGTTCATGCCGCCGGCCATGGCAAAGGCCATGTAAATTGCGGTTGGAATCGCCAAGTACAGGATCTCTCGCCGCGCGCGGAGACTGCCTGTCGCAATTACCAGCAGAGTGATTGCGAACAGGACGAGAAAAGTTAGGGTCGACTTGATCAGCATGGCAACCGGAAAGTAAAACCAGACCGGATGAGGATAGATTGTGCCCAGCAGGAAGCTGGTAAAGGCCTTCGACTGAAAGAGGACGTGGGCGAAGCCGTAAATATAGGATTCGGGCAGCAGGTGCAGCCGGGCCGCGTTTTCGAGGAGATCTCTTTCGACTGGATTTGGAACGCGAGCTAGCTGTGCCAACAGTGGCGGATTGAGGTGCAGGCCGTCTTCGCGAGCAGCGTAGCGGAAGCCATAGGAAGCCCAAAGAACTCCTGCGGAGATAACCGCGATGATGATAAGTGCTCCTATAAGTCGAAGAGAGCGCTTACCGCGCCCGACAGCGGCTTCCCATGGCAGTGGAACCGCGGGCCAAACAATCTCGGTGATAGCCAACAAGAGCAGCATCGGAAACAGCAACACGGAGCTGTGCTTGGAGGCTAGCGCCAGTCCGACCGTGATGCCGACAAGCGCCATCCGGGCAATCGATGGCGTCTTTGCATACCGGTAGAAGGCATAGATTGAGCCGAACATGAAGCACGCTCCGCCGGTGTCGGTGGTCATGAGCGCAGAGTGAGCGAGCAGCGTGGGATCGAAGGCGATGAGACCCAGAGCGATGAGGCCCGCGCCGGTGCCGAACATTTCCTGAGCCGCCAGGAAGACGATCAAGGCCAGCAGAATAGTGATCGTGGAGACCGCAAGACGAACGCGGAAAAGGATCGTGTTTGCGTCGTTGCCAAAGAGGAAGTCTCTGCCTCCAGCCGCTTCCTGAAGACGGTAAGGGCGATCTTCAAGAGGGGGCATTTTGAACTGCATTTTGAGCAGCGGCAGGGCACCGAGAAATTTGATCAGCGGCGGGTGCTCGGGGTTTAGCCCAAAGTCTCCACGCGTCGCCTGCATATACGCGGAGTAGATGTGATCCGGTTCGTCCCATGTGGCGGAGTTACCCCGCGCCAGCAGTACGAGTTGGAAAAAGATGATCGCCAGCAATGATGCAACGGCGGCGGCCAAGGCAAAGCGAGGGATTCTTGTGTCGGGTCCCTTCATGGATCTCCTCGACTCTCAACTGGAGTTGATCCAATAATGATCTCATCCGTGCCCGGCGGTCGACCCGGCCTCACGTTTTTTTCTTAGCCTACGAGTTCCATTGCGCGGATGGTTTCTTTGCGCACGGTAAGCCGTTCAACTAACTCGGTATGCACCTCGTACCCGCGCCCTGGAGTATCTGGAATAGCGATTTCGCCTGCCGCTGAGACTGTTACTTGCGGCTCGATGATGTCTTCAGCCCAATAGCGCGCTGAAGCGGAGATGTCACCGGGCAGGGTGAAGTTCTCCAAGGTGGACAGCGCGATGTTGTGCGAACGTCCCACACCCGATTCCAGCATTCCGCCGCACCAGACCGGAATGCCGCGTTCCTGCGCCGCGTTGTGGACGGCGATGGCCTCAGAAAAACCGCCCACTCGGCCGAGCTTGATGTTGATGATCCTGCATGACTCCATTCCGATGGCGGCCAAGGCATCGCGCCGATTGTGGATGGATTCATCGAGGCAAATGGGAGTGTTGAGGCGCTTTTGCAGCATCGAGTGATAGTAGAAGTCATCGTGCCAGAGCGGCTGCTCGATCATCAGCAGGTCGAAGGCATCGAAGCTGACCAGGTGGTCCGCATCGCGAAGTTGGTAGGCCGAGTTGGCATCACAACTAAGCATGACTCCTGGCCAGCGGCCGCGCACCTTTTCGAAAACTTCCAAATCCCATCCCGGTTTGCACTTCAGCTTAATCCGCTGGTAGCCGGCGGCCAGTTCAGCTTCAATGATGGCCATCAGTTCTGGAATCGAGGATTGGATTCCCAGTGACACGCCACTGGGAATCACGTCGCGCACACCGCCGATTAGATGGGAGAGAGTAACTCCGATGCGCTGCGCCTCGAGGTCCCAGATTGCGTTTTCGAGCGAAGCCTTGGCCATGCGATTGCCGCGAACCTTTTGGAAGATCTTCGGACACTCGCCGCCGTTCGCGGGAGACTCCGAAGCCAGCAATGGGGCCAATTCATTGACGATCACTGCCCAGGCGCTATCGGTCGACTCTGAAGAGAAATGCGGGCGCTCGCCAGCCGTGCACTCACCCCAGCCGGTCAATCCCTCTGACTTGACCTCTGCCAATAGGATTCTGCGGTTCCGGGTGACGCCAAAGCTGGTTTCGAAGGGACGAACCAGTGGCATGTGCAGCTCTCGCAGGATGATCGCATCGATCTTCATAGAATATTTTGAACTCCTTGATGATTAGCCTGCTTCGGGTTGAGTAAGTCGACCCAACTCGAAAACTCCATTTCCTTCCGCATCCACAGTGTAGCCAACGACGGCCAAGCCCCGCGAAAATGCCTCTTGGAACTGCACGCGGTTTTCCAACTGAAGAGCAAGGGCAAGCGGCCGGTGAGCTTCCGAGGCCTTCCACTGATAAATGGATGAAGGAACCGAGATGCGCTCCTCGATCACCTTCGCCAAGGATGGACGACGTTCAAGAATCGCCTCGACCCTGGGCGAATCGAGCTGCCATTCGGCGACCAGACGGTCTGTCGGGAGCCCACCCTGCAATCGAGATGAGGATACACCATAGAAATCGACTTCGTAACGGCGGGCAATCGCTCCAAGCTTGTGAATGTTAAGAAATGCGTTCTTGATCTCCAAAGGGTCGAAGGTCCACTCGATGAGCCGGATGCCGCGTTCAAGCGCATCCTGGCGTTGCGCGAGCTTGAGTTGAACCCCGACACCACGATTACGATAGCTTTCCCTCACGGCCAACATGTGCGAATGCAGGTAAGGCTGTGGTTCTCCTTTTGCCGTCTTCACACCGGGCAGCGAAAGCACGAAGCCAACCAGCGATTCAGGGCTGCCTTCGGATGCAGATTCTGTGTCGAAGGCACCGATCACTTGACCTCCCACCTTCTGCCATACTAAAAACGCCTTGCGCGGAATTACTTCGGTTGGATCGTAGCCCCATGTCTCAATTTCAAGTTGTACGCAGGCCTCCAATTCGGCGTGCCCTTTGCAATCGCGAACCAAGATCATGGCAGTGGCCTCGGATTCGAAACGGCCTCCAGTTTTCTTTTTGCATTCGCCCACAGCTCTTCCAGTTCAGCGGGGGCAAGCACTTCGAGCGGCCGATCCGAGGCCAGTTCCATCTCGTGAAAACGCTGGCGAAAGCGACGGTTGCAGCCGCGCAGCGCCATCTCAGCGTCCACGCCCAGGTGGCGGCTTAGATTAACGACTGTGAAAAGCAGATCCCCCAACTCGGCCTCCACCGCGGGTTTGCGCGCTGGATCGGTGGAAGAAGCCTCGGCCTCCAGTTCCGCCGTCTCCTCGGCCAGCTTGGGCAGCAGATCACGCCAGTGTGGCCAGTCGAAGCCGGATTTTTGCGCTTTGGCGCCCAGCTTGGCAGCCTCGGCAAGGGCAGGCATTGCGCGCTGGACCGAGTCCAGGCGAGACGCTGGAGGTTTTTGCGCTGAAGGCGCGCCCGCTAGATGCAGTGCCTCCGCTGCCTTGATCTCTTCCCAATTGCGAAGCACCGCCGCTGAAGAGCCCTCGACAGATGTATTGACCTCGGCTCGGTTGCCGGCCGCGCGCGAAGCCTCTTCGCCGAAAACGTGTGGATGGCGGCGGATCAATTTGTTGTTGAGATGGTCGAGCACATCCGCGATGGTGAAGTGGCCTTCGTTGGCAGCAATCTCTGCATAGAAAAGAACTTGCAGCAGAAGGTCGCCGAGTTCTTCGGCAAGGTGCGGAAAGTCGCGGCGCTCGATGGCGTCGAAGACTTCGTAGGCCTCTTCCAAAGTGTACTTGCGTATGGAGTCAAAAGATTGCTCGCGGTCCCACGGGCAGCCGTTGGGCGCGCGCAGGCGGGCCATGATCTCAACCGATCGCGCGAAGAGAGCGGCTGACTGCGCGGGATCGGTTGCTAGTGGCGTGGAGGCCAGGTCTGTGGGCTTTTCAGGCTGAAGGTCCATGCACCTTCAGTCTACCCTCTTCACGCCTCATCCTTCGCATCGAAAGCTCCGCACCGGTAAACTGTCGAGAGAGGTATTTTGTGCTTCGCATTGCTTTATCAACTCTGCTGCTGGCATCGATCTGGGCTGCGGTTGCGGGCTCCGGGCTAAGTTACGCGCAAGAAAAAGGCAAGCAGGCCGTGAATCCTACGCCCGATCCAGTCTCGGAAGTTATCGTTGCGGCCGAAGGCGACATGGGCAAATCGGACTGGAAGGCGGCGCAGAGTAAGCTGGAACCATGGCTGGCGGCCCACCCGGCCGACGCCCGAGCACTGTTTGACGCCGGGTACGTGGCCGATGCGCTCAATCGCCTGGACGATGCGGCGGAGTTCTATCGGCGCGCAACGGAGGCGAATCCGCAGTCGTTTGAAGCGCATGTGGAGCTGGGGTTGTTGCTGGCGCGCCAAAACAAAGTTTCAGAGGCGCGGCCTGAACTGGTCCGCGCCACCGAACTCGATCCAGGCGCGGATGGAATGACCGCGAAAGCACGGGCCTGGCGCGCGTTGGCTCAGATCGACCGCGAATCCGATCCGGCAGCGGCATCCGACGATCTTTTGCAGGCGTTGAAACTCTCGCCCGAGAGCGCGGACGACACCCTGTTGGCCGCAGGGCTGGCGGACCAGGCTGGCCAGTACGATGCCGCCGAGCAAGCCTACCGACGCGTCCTGGCTATCAACCCGAATTCAGCTCCCGCCAACGCCGGCATGGCCCACCTCTTGATTGCGAGGAAGCGGTACTCCGAGGCCGAAGCCTTTCTCCGCGCGGCGCTGGAGAAGTCGCCCGACGACACGGCAATGACAGCGCAACTCGCCACCGTGCTGGCTGAGCAGGATAAGCCCGAGGCTCTCCCTTTATTTCAAAAACTGCATGCCGCCCATCCGGAAGACGCCGCGATCACCCGCATGCTTGCCCAGGTACTCGCCGACGCTGGAGACGCTGCGGGATCGGACCATTTATACGCTGGACTGCTGGCGACCAGCCCGGAAGATCCCGAACTGCTCGTGGCGCACGGACAAAACCTCACCCGCCAACTTAAATATGCCGACGCTTACGCGGCCTTCGACAAGGCGACCCGTCTGGACGCGGCGAATGCCGACGGTTGGAGCGGCCTCGCCTTTGCCGCGTCAAAGACAGGACAACCCTCGGTTACGCTTCACGCTCTAACTATGAGGTCGAAGTATTTGCCGGAGGTGCCGTCGACCTACTTCCTCTGGGCGACGGCTTACGATACACTCCACGACAAACCGGCAGCCGCGACTTATTACCATCACTTTTTGGATTCGGCGGGCGGAAAGTACCCAAATCAGGAATGGCAAGCCCGGCAGCGACTCTTATTGCTTGAGCACAAAAAGTAAAAACGTGCGATGATGCAATTTTGAGGACGGTCTTCCCCCTGAGCACGACCGCAGCTATCAGCCGATGAGACGGCGAAACTTTTCGCTTGCAATCTCTCATCGAATGCTCCTATAGTCACGGCCTGGGGCAAATCCGCAGCAGGGAGGTTCCTCATGCGGTTCGCGATTCCGGCGGTTCTCGTTTTTCTCTCAGCGGCAGTCGTCCCAGTGTGCGCATCCGGCTTCGACGATAAAACCTTCGACCAGCAAAGCATCGACCTGCTTACAGCCAAAGCCAGCCAAGCGCAGCCGCGTGAGCAATGTTTTATTTACGCCGAATTGGTCCACGAGATGACCGAATTCAGCCTGCAGAAATACGCCGCTGGAGACGTCGAAAAGGCTGCGCAACTGCTTCGGCAGATCCAGGTTCTGACCCACAAGATTCATGTAGCGGTGGCGGAGGACAGTAAACGGACGAGAAATACCGAGATTCTATTGCGCCATACCGCATTTCGGCTGACCGGTTTGCTGCACTCCAGCAGTTTTGAAGACCAGTCGTTGATCGCCGAGACCCTGGCAGAGGTCACCCAAGTGCAGAATGAAGCCATGATGCAGGTCTTCCGCAAATGAGCAAGTGCGCGGTTGCCGTTTTTCTGACCTGCTTGTTCGCGGCTGCTCCAGCCCTCCCCCAAAAGGAAAAGCGCGAACCGCTGAGCGAATCCCAGATCGAAGAGATTCGCGAGGCGGGGATCGATCCCAACCAGCGGATTACCCTCTACACAAAATTCCTTGACCAACGTGCGGAGACGATCAAGGGGCTGACGAGTCGAGCCTCCTCAGAGGCGCGCGCACGGCGCTTGGACGGCGAGTTGCAGGACTTCACCGAGTTGATGGACGAGCTGGGCTCAAATCTCGACGTCTATTCCGAACGCAAAGCAGACATACGCAAAGCGCTGAAATCGCTGACTGAGGCTAGCAAGCGGTGGCTGGGAATGCTGCATGCACTCGTCGGGGAGCCGAGCTTCGACCTGGCTCGGAAGGAGGCGATCGAGAGTGCCCAGGACCTGTCCGACGATTCCACACGAATGGAAAACGAGCAGACCGCCTACTTCAATTTGCACAAGGACGAGCGCGGACAGGATCGCGTTGAGCCGAAGTGATGCGAGTGCGAGTGACCGTGCCTTTCAGAACTGACAACTGAAAACTGACCACTGTAAAATGTGCTCAGTGGCTGCCGAATTCGTTTTGATCTTCCAGGAAGAGTACCGTGCGCTCCGGCCGAGGGCGCCGATGCCGCCGATTGTGGTTCGGTTCCGGCGGTTTACCTCGCTGAACACGCGGATCCGGTTGCGAGAAGGGCAGATTCTGGCCAGCCTTTCGGATCTGCTTGAAGGAGCCCATGAGTCGGTGATCCGGGCCATCGCGCACATCCTGCTCGCCAAGCTTTATAAGAAGCCCATCGACCCGGTTCACAATCTGCGCTACAAGCGATTCTCATCGAGCGCTGCCGTCACCCGCCAGACCGAATTGATTCGCGGCGCGCGCGGCAATAAGCGGTTTTTTGGTCCTGAGGGACGCTTTTACCATCTCGAAGAGGTCTTCGATTCGCTCAATACGCAATTCTTCGGCGGCATGCTTGGCCGGCCCGAATTGACCTGGAGCGAAGGTATGGCTACGCGCTCGCTGGGCCATTATGACGCCGCTCATAACACCATCGTCGTGAGCCGAGTCTTCGACCGTCCGTCGAGCCCCAGATATGCCATCGAGTACCTGCTCTACCACGAGATGCTCCATCTGAAACACCCAGTGAAGATGCGCGGGCTTCGCCGATGCGTGCACTCCAGAGAGTTCAAGGCCGAAGAAGCGCTCTTTCCACAACTTAAAGAAGCACAGGCGTTTATCAAGAGACTCTAGCGAAGGATGCCTAACTGACGGCGCGGATTACGACGACCTACTTCTCGCGAGAGAGGTTGGCGAATTAATTACCTGCACGATTTTGAAAATATAGGAGGGGGGGTGGGGGTACCCCTTCGGGGTGGTGCGGCCGGGCATATCCCCGATAGATTGGACCGGGGCTTACCTGCTTGGGTACTAAACTAGCAGGGATTCGCCGGGTTCGTAGTTATCTGTCCTGGCATCTGTCCCATTCTTCCTTTGTACGGACCGTCTAACTCAGTATGCACCGCCGAAGAGTTATCTTCTGCAAATCCAAATAGCAAATTGTACTCATCCGGGTCGCAGGCCCTTTTATCCAGGTCGCAGGCTCCTGGCGGGGATACATTGCCGACTTATGCGGGTCGACGCTTAAGCGGCTTTCTCGACGACCTTGGCGGCTTCATCGGGCGCGGTAACGGGGCGGGTTGAGGTCCAGGCGATCAGAGCGATGCCGACTAGCGCGGAGCCGGCGGCTGCCAGTTGGGCATTGGAGCAGCCCCACAGAACGCGGGGATTGCGGCGGATAAACTCGACGAGAAAGCGCGCTGTTCCGGTGAGCAGCAGGTACTGGCCGAGAATGGCGCCGATAGCGTGCGGTTTACCTCCGCGCCACCAGAGCCAGCTTCCAATCAGTAGTCCGGCAGCAAACTCATAGAGCGGAGTAGGATACACGGGCAACAGCGTCGGCTCGATGCCGTTGGGGAAAGCCATTCCCCACGGCCTGAATGAAAAAGACAGGAGATGGACCGGCTGGATCGGGATTCCGTAGCAGCCGTCGCCGGAAAGAAAGCATCCGATGCGCCCAATGCCGTATCCGATTGCGGCGGCGGGAGCAGCGAGATCGAGGGTTCGCAGAGCGCCAATCTTAGCCAGCCAACCTTGAACCAGGAGCGCGGAGATGCCGAAGAGAAGGCCTCCAAACCATGCGAAGCCTGCTGAGTCCCACAAGACTCGCCACCCCGCCTCGTGAAACTCGATGGGCGTGTCAAGGACGTGCCATAACTTGGCGCCGATAATGCCGACAACGACGGCGACAGCCACCATACCGATTGCGTCGGCGTCGATTCTTGCGCGGCGGAAGTTGCGATCCATCACGAAGCCCGCTGCCACGGCGGCCAGCCAGAGCATCAGCCCGAAGGTCGGCACGTTGAGATGCCAGAGGTGCAAATAAGGAATCATCGCTCTTAAAGTATAGACGGGGTGGCCAGGGAAGGAGCACCGGCCTCGGCTATCGCCCGCGCTGCCTAAATTGATCGGAAGAGGATTTACACAGGATCACTTGCACTCCTGCCCCGGCTAGAGGTGATACTAAGTGCATGGATACCGTCCACTACCAGGCCCTCGAAGTTCTCTTTACACGCCAACAGATCGCCGAGCGCGTCGCCGAAATGGGCGCACAGATCACTCAGGACTTGAGCGGCGAAAGACTTGTAATGGTAGGAGTGCTGAAGGGTGCCGCGCCCTTCCTGGCCGATCTGGCGCGAGCCGTGCATGTCGACGCGACCTTTGACTTTGTGGCGACGTCGAGCTATGGCAAGGGACTGCGCTCGTCAGGCGCGGTCAAGCTGATCAAAGATCTTGACGAGCCGATCGAGGGCAAGAATGTACTCGTAGTCGAAGATATTCTCGACACCGGGCTAACTCTCTCATATTTGCGCAAGCTTTTTATGCAGCACCGCCCCAGGACACTACGCATCGCCACGCTGCTCGATAAGCCTTCGAGGAGGATCGAAAAGATCGAGGCCGATTACGTTGGTTTTTCCATTCCTAATCTTTTTGTCATAGGTTACGGAATGGATTACGCGGAGCGGTACAGAAATCTGCCAGATATCTGCCTGATGACACCCGATCATCCAGAATAACCCCGATCATCGGGATTAACTAGGATCGACCCGGCCTTTGCAGAAGTCAAAGCAGATTTGCACCCTTTGCGCGAGCAATGGGCGGAGATAGTGGGAGATAGGATGAGTGCCATTTCTGGATGACACCAGATAGGCTGACGCAAGCGGGGGCCCTATGCCAGCTCTGGTCTCATTACTTCTTACTTGGCCGCCGCTGCCCTTTGTGCCGCCCAGCGTTTCTTGACTGCCTCTGCGATGCGCTTGCGTCCCTCGGGGCTCAGCTTCCTCTTCTTTTTGACTGCCTTCGCAGCCGGGGCAGCGAGCCCCGCTGATTTTCTAGGTCTGCCGGCCTTCCTCTTCACCATCGGCGCAGCGCCGCCGCTCAGCAAGTTGCGCGCTTGCTGCAATTGGGCAATCTCTTGATCGATCGTTGCCAGAATTTCGGATACTCCCATGTCTTCCCCCTGAATGATTCAGTCAAGAGGCCAAGCCTATGCTTCGCTAACTCAAGACACCGCAGGTTTAGCCGCTTGCTCTAACTTACAATACTAGTCCAATAGCATTTTTACAAACTCGATGAGTTATATTACAGAGCTGAATAGATAGATTGTAAAAACTTAGGCTAGCATTTCCCAGAACAAGGATTGCAGGGGCCGAGATGTGAGCATTTTGAAATTGGGCGGCGCAAGAATGGTGGTTTCCGTAGCCGCTTGGAGGGTCGATCCGGCGTCTACTTCATAGGAGGGATCTTGCGGGTTATTCGCCGTCGGAACCGGCTCTCAGACCTGCTGAAAATATATGGGCACTCCACGTTATTTGGTTAAGGCTCCCGCAGGCTCTATACTCATCAGCGGTAGTACCCCCGGCGGGCCGAAGGTTGTGAGCGGCGCTGGGTCAGTCAGGAGCAGGACCGCATGACCGTGATCACCCCAATTCGGGAAGTAGAGCTGGAATTCGATAATGGCAGCTTCGATTCAGCCTCGTTCGCCACTGAGGCTTTGGCGAGTTGGCATTCTCTAGCATCGGTCATAGATCACACGATGTTGAGGCCGGAGGCATCGCGCGATCAAGTGGTGACGCTCTGCCAAGAGGTGATGCGCTACCGCTTTGCATGCGCCATGGTAAACCCAGTTTGGGCTTCGACGGCAGTCGGCATTCTTGCAGGAACAGACAGAGTGGTGGGCGCGGTGATCGGCTTTCCGCTGGGCGCATCCCTGGTCTCGACGCTACGCTATGAGGCAACGGCGCTCATCCGGCTCGGCGTGCGCGAACTGGACATGGTGATTCCCATCGGTCCTTTAAAGAGCGGCGATTACAAAGCGGTTCAGCAAACCATCCGATCGATTGCAAAGATCGCCCACGGACACGGAGGGCTGCTCAAGGTAATTCTGGAGACCGCGTTGTTGAATGTGGCTGAGAAGCTGCGCGCGTCGGAGATAGCGATCCTGGCCGGCGCGGACTTCATCAAGACGTCGACAGGCTTCGCCTCGGGTGGCGCGACCGCAGCCGATGTGGCGCTGATGCGTGGCGTTGCGGGCGGCCGTTGCGGAGTGAAGGCCTCGGGCGGCATTCGCACTCTTGCCGACGCGAGGGCGCTGCTCGAAGCCGGCGCCAATCGCATCGGAGCTTCAGCCTCTGTGGCGATCGTGCGAGAGCTGGGAGCGGAGTGAAGAAGCCAGAGGTGTTGGTTGACCATTGATGCACTGTCCCCTGATTCCCGATTCCTGATTCTTCTTCCCCGCACTGCTATGATTTTCATCAACAGCGATGCCCGACCGTCAACCATCTTCGCGCCCAGAACCGGAGCTTGAGGGCGACTACCGTCCGGCTGATCCGGCTGCCGGGGGGGCGCATCTTGACCCGGCGAATATCCGCGTCGAGCCGACGGATGTGGCTTACCTCATGCAGCTTACTGACGCTCTGAATACGACGTTGGATCTGGAGACCCTGCTGCGTCGCACCGCGGATCTTGTGCGCACCGTCATACCGTATAGTATCTTTGCCATTCTGCTCAAGAACGACCGCACGCACGAACTGCGAGTTAGGTTTCAGATTGGGCACACCATTCAGGTGGAGCGGCTGCACATTCCCCCTGGCCGGGGGGTGGTCGGGCAAGTCGCTCTGACCCGCCAGCCGGTACTGCTCAACGATGTAACGACCTCGGAGGCGTACTTCGAGGTCAACCCCATGGTGCGCTCCGAACTGGCGGTGCCGCTGATCGTCAAGAATCGGCTCATCGGGGTGATGGACATCGAGAGCGAGCAGGCAAATTACTTTCGCCCTGAGCACATGCGCCTGCTCACGCTGACTGCCTCGCGCATCGCCCAGGCAATCGAGAATGCGCGACTCTATGCGCGGGTCTCGCGCCAGGCCCAGACGCTAACGGTGATGAATGAGATCGCCACGGAGCTGACTTCAATCCTGGACCTGGACCCGCTGCTGGAGCGGGTTGGGCAGTTGCTGCGCCGGCTTATCGACTACCAGATGTTCACCCTCATGCTGCTGGACGAGAAGGGCGAGACGCTGATCACGCGCTATGCATGGCGCTTTGGGTACGCCCACGCGCCCATGCGGCGACTGCCTATCACCAGCGGCCTGGTGGGTGCGGCGGTGCGCGAGTGGCGGATGGTCAACGTGCCCGATGTGCTCAACGATCCGCGCTACGTGCCGATGAACTCGGAGACCCGCTCGGAGCTGATCGTGCCGCTGTTTCACAAGGGGCGCATCATCGGCGTGCTCGATCTGGAACATACGCGGACAAATTTTTTCAACGAGGAACACGAGCGCATGTTGACCACGCTGGCCGCGCAAGTGGCCATCGCTATAGAAAATGCGCGGCTTTACCAGGCAGTGCGCGGTCAGGAGCGGCAACTGGAGCGAGACATCACCATGGCGCGCGAGGTGCAGCTGCGGCTGCTGCCGACATCCGCGCCAGAGATGGCCAACATCGAGATGGCAGTGCGCTTTTTGCCGGCGCGCGCCATTGGCGGCGACCTCTATGACTTTTTGGATTACGGCAACGGCCAGACCGCGATTGTGCTGGGCGACGTGAGCGGCAAAGCAGCACCCGCGGCGCTGTTTGCAGCGCTGGTAAGCGGCATCATGCGCTCGGCGGCACAGCAGCAGCCGGCGCCGGCCGAGATGCTGGCGACGCTGAATGACGCGATTCAAGAGCGAAAGCTCGAATCGCAGTATGTGACTATGCTGTTTGCTGTGTGGGACGACGAGAGCCGCACGCTGACCGTGTCCAACTCGGGCGCCGTGCAGCCGGTCGTATGCCACGCCGGCGCTTCGGAACTGGTGCGCGCCGAAGGTTTCCCGCTGGGGATGTTTCCCGATGTGACTTACGATGAACTCACAGTACATACGGAGCCGGGAGACGTGGTCATCTTTGTGTCTGACGGAATACTGGACGCGGAGAACGCACAAGACGAGATGTATGGTCAGGAGCGGTTATCGGATCTGCTGTGTGGCGAGCGCGACCACTCCGCGCAGGAGATTGCCGACGCCATACTTGCCGACGTCAGTCGATTCATGGGCGATCAAGACCGCTTCGACGATGAGACGATTATTGTGATGAAAGTGCGGTAGGAACAATTGATCCGTCGTCCGCTGTTTAAACCTGATTGTCGGGAATACCAGTGATGAGGAGCCACGCGGCCGAAATGAAAAAGGCGAAAGAGAGCACCATGGCTACGGAGGCTATATAAAGTCCGGCCACATATCCTGATATTAGTAAGACCGAACCTAGGATCTGAGCTACGTAACAAGATGTGCCCAAGATGAAGCGGCCGATGCTAAGTCCTACGGAGCTTCTGCCTGTTTTTGTGGCCCGGACGTAGACTCGTATGTAAGTAATCGTCGGGATGAGCGTGACCACTAACCATTCAACGCCGATCCATCGATAATTTTGATTTCCAATGAGGGCGAGCGCACAGATCATAAAGACGGCGGTGAAGCCGGTCAACGTCGCAATGGCACGATTTCTATGGGTTGCGTCTTGAGTGATGATCGAGAGATTCATCGACATGGCGATGAATACCAAGCCCGCCAGAGCCGCAGCTCCGCCGCCTACCATTAGGAAGAAATTGTTCCATTGGTCAATGCTCATCGCACTTTATGATACGTGAAAGACAATGTATCGGCTAAGCTATTCATTGCTGTCGAGATCGACTTCCAGGGGCTGGTTCGGCAAGATCGAGTGACCGGCTCCGCGTCGATATACTCCCGAATACCTTCGTCGGTCGCCCCTTGGTCGCGTTCATTATTTAGACTTGAATTGAGATAACTTTTGGAGCTGACGTGACAGAGGAACGTATTATCCGCCCAGCAAAGAACGTCTTGGGCAGCCTGCGCCTGCCAGGCGACAAGTCCATCAGCCACCGCTACGGAATGCTGGCAGCATTTGCGGAAGGAACCTCGCGGTTTACCAACTTCTCAACAGGCGCAGATTGCGCTTCGACGCTCGCGTGCATGAAGGCTTTGGGAGCGAGTGTGTCCGTGCTCGAAGATGGCTCGGTAGAGGTGACCGGCGTTGGCGGGCGCGTGACACCTGTCGCCGCACCTCTCGATTGCGGTAATTCCGGTTCGACGATGCGCATGATCTCGGGCTTGCTGGCAGCGCAGGAGGGTCGCTTTACGCTGGTGGGCGACGCGTCGCTCTCACGGCGGCCCATGGAGCGAATTCGTAAACCATTAGTGGAGATGGGGGCGCGGCTGCAACTCACGGAAGGCCACGCGCCTTTGACGATTGAAGGCTGTACGCTGAAGGCCATCGATTACACAACACCGGTGCCCAGCGCGCAGGTGAAGACCTGCATACTGCTGGCTGGTTTGCAGACAGCCGGAACGACCACGATCCGCGAAGCGGTACGCACGCGCGATCATAGCGAACTAGCGTTGCGAGCCTTCGGCGCGACTCTCACGCGTACGGTGGATTCGGTGGCGATCGAGGGGCCGCAGGCGCTGCACGCAATTGAGGCCGCCGTGCCGGGCGACATCTCTTCGGCGGCTTTCTTTCTGTGCGCTGCGGCCTTGTTTCCCGGCTCCAGCCTGGTGCTGGATTTCCTCGGCTTGAACCCCACGCGCGCCTCGCTGCTGGATGTGCTGACATCGCTGGGCGCGCGCATCAGCGTGCTGAATCTGGAAGAGAAGAACGCGGAACTTGTGGGCACGCTTCAAATAACCGCGCCGGCGGAAGGGCTCGGATCAACGGAGATTTCCGGGGCTCTGGCCGCGCAACTGATCGACGAGCTGCCCGTGCTGGCGGCGATTGGCCCCTACACCAGCGGCGGCATTCGCATCCGGGACGCAAAGGAATTGCGCGTGAAAGAGTCCGACCGCATCGCGCTGGTAGCGAAGAATCTGCGCGCCATGGGCGCCGAGGTTGAAGAGTTCGAGGACGGACTGGATGTGCCTGGAGGGCAGCACTTACATGGCGCAACGATTGACTCGGGCGACGACCATCGCATCGCCATGGCCTTTAGTGTGGCCGCGTTGCGTGCCGAAGGGGATACGCTGATTCAGGGTGCCGAGTCGGCTGCGATCAGCTTTCCCGAATTCTTTGATCTGCTGGATCTGGTGGCAGAGCGGTAAGGAGGGCGATTCGGTGAGTTTGAGGATCGTGGTTTCCCACCCTTTCCGCAGTAGAAAGCGGAAAGGATGGGGCACGGAGATTCCGTAGCTGACTTGCCGAGTTGCATCTTACTGGGCAGCGGGCGGAGTCATCACAGGTTCTTTCATATCTTTCATGGGCGCCACTCCGGGAACGACAGGCGTCGTGTTCACCTGGCCCGACGCTGCATCGTTCAAGTTGATGCCGTAGTGCTGCAAGGTCGAAGCCATGATCTGATAGAGACCAGCGCGATCCTTGGCATATTGCGCGTTGGCAGCGATCAGCGCATCCTCCGCATTCGCAAGTCCTCGTTGCTGCAGTAGCACATTAGCTGAGGTGGAAGCGCCCAGATGCAGCTTCTTGACTTCGGCATCGACGCTTTGCTGCTGATAATCCCTTGCAGCGACGGAGGCCAGAACCTGCGCTCGGTCATTGATCAGCGCAAACTGCGCATTCACCACATTCATGCGGATCTGCGTGTAGAGCTGTTCGAGGTGCAGCTCGGCCTGACGATACTCCATCAGCGAGCGCGCCTGCACGGATTGAGCAAACTTGTTGCCGATAGGAATGTTTACGTTGAAACCAATCCCTTTGTCGGGGGAACTGCTATTGAACAGATCTTTGAAGGCGGTTCCATATCCGACAGAAGGGATCGATCCAGGGGCACAGGGTGTCGGACCCCCTGCGCCAAAGAGATTGAGGCAATCCGGACTCTGCGAGCCACCCACACCCGTACCGCCGTAGAAGCCGTATACATCAAGCACCGGCAGCAGTCCCATTCTTGCGGCCTTTAGCGTGATCTCATCGTTTTTGAGCGCGAGCACTTGTTGCTCCAGCAAGGGACTTTGCTGAAATGCCTGTTGCACCAACGCTTCAACCGGCTGCTTCTCCTCGGGAATCTCTTCGACCGTCACGCGGTCAGTGGGAATCACCGGAGCGGTCGACAGCGCAGGGTCATTCAAGTTGCGGGCAATGGCTTGCTTGATGATCTGCTGCTGGTAGTTTAAAGAGCTCTGTGAATTGATGAGCGCCTGTTTGTCAGTCGCGACAGTCGAATCGTCCTGCACGACTTGCAGCGGAGCCACTGTGCCAATCTCCAACTGCTTGCGATCGTCGCCAGCCAGCTTGGTGCTCTGTTCGAGAGCGCGCTGCCTGGACTGCACATCCTCGTAGGCCTGCACCAGACCCCAGTAGATCGTCTCCACCTGGTTGACCGTATAAAGAATCTGCTGACGGAATGACGAATCGGCGATGCGCCGGTCGTTGAGCGCCTGATAGATGAAGCGCTTGTTGATCCAAATGCCGGCCCCCTGCAACAAATGCTGAGTCACCGTGGCTTTGAAGTTCGCATCGAGCTGCGGACTATACGAATTGAGGAAGCTGGTGCTGGTCACACGAGAATTATCGAACGCCACACTCAACGATGTACCGGTAACAAATCCCTGGTTGTAGGTGAAGTTGTAGGAATCTGTGTTCTGAAAAGAGCGCGGTGAAAAAGCGCCGGTCTGAGGAGACTCAACCCTCTCAAACTGGATCGCACTACTCACCGCGGGCTCGAGTTGCTCCGGGGCAGGCCCGGTGCCCGCTGTGGTAAAAGTCACGCCGCCAGACCCGGAACCGGCGCCACCCGCGCCTCCCGAAGTTCCGCCCGGTCCACCGCCGCTGGTCGATGTCGATGCCGAACCGCTCAAAGTGTTGGCCACCAGGCCGGTCGGTACGCCCAGAGGCTGAGCCCCAGTTCGCGTGCGCAGAATGTCGGTATCGGCAATATCGAGATCGTAGCGGGCAATGGCGATGTCGTAGTTGTTTTCAAGGGCCAGCGCGAGCGCGTCAGAGAGGCTCAAGTAGATCTTGCCGTCCTTGACCAGGTCGGTGAGGCGCACGGAGTTCACAAAGCTCGCCTTGGGGATGGAGGTGGGGCGATACATGTTGATCGGGTTGCCGAGCAGCCTGCCAGCGGGCTTAGAGTAGTCCCGCGAGGTCGAACGCAGATTCAGGGGCTGAGTCAGGGCCGGGGCCGGGGCCGATGGCAACTGGGACCCAGCTTTATCCGGAACTGTCGATCCAGCTCCTTCCACTTGCTGGGCAAATCCGGAGGGTGTTCCCGCCGCCAGCGCCAGCATGAACGCCGCTACAGCGCGCAGCCGTTGGCCTGCCTGCCCACGAGTGGCCCGTTGTGGCTTGATCCGCGTGGTCTCTCTCTGCTGCTCAAAGACACGATTTCCGAACAATTGCATGGTTCCTCTCCACAACATGGATTCTGTTAGGAAAAAATACTGAAGCATGTGGGGCGCCATTCTTGAAGACGGCCCGAAAGCCGCTCCGGACGCAAATTTGTGATTCTTCAAGGATGATCTTCATCGCGAAGTCCAGTCCAAAAAAACCTTCGGCCTATTTGTCAATACGCGTGTGCCACGAAATTCGTTCCAGCGGAAGTTCGTTCCAGATTCGTATCGCAGATTCGTGCCGCTGGGCAGTCCAGGGTTTGAAAGCTGAGTATATCAACCAGCGATGAAGGGAAAGGCAGTCGGTGTTCCGGCCATTTGAGGGATTGCGAGGCTTGTGGCCCTCATAAGGGACCAGATTTGGCGGCACGCCGGTCCGCCAAGCTTGTTGCCGGATTTGTAAGGCCACGGGCACCTCCGAAGGCGCGCTGAAACCTTGGCCGGTACACTGGTTTCAGGATCGAACTTGACCGAGAACGACCAACCCGCGCCCGTGCTTCAGAATTGGAAGCTGACCCTGGCCTATGACGGGACGGAGTTCCGCGGCTGGCAGGTGCAGCCGGGGGAACGAACAATTCAGGGCGAGTTGCAGGCCGCGCTGAGGCGGATTACAGGCGAGTCACCTCTACCTCAGGGCTCGGGTCGCACAGATGCGGGAGTGCATGCGCTGAAACAGGTGGCGAGTTTCGCGCTTGCGGTGCCCATCCCCGCCGAGAACCTGATGCGCGCCCTAAACCGGACTCTCCCAGGGGCAATAAGAATCCTCGAAGCGAGAACCGCGTGCGGTACCTTTCACGCTCGGCACTCGGCTTTGGCAAAGACCTACGAGTACCGCGTTTTCAGGGATACGATTTGTCCGCCATTTCTGGCGCGCTACGTTTATTCATGCTCCTGGCCAATGTACCTGGACGCGTTGCAGGCCGCCGCCAAAGCATTCGAAGGTGAACACGATTTCCGAAGCTTCGCCGCAACGGACCCCGATATTTCGGACCGCAGCGTTGATCCGAATGCGGAGCCAGAACGCCGGCCTTTGCCGCGAGAGGGTTTTCAAATTCAGGCTCCTGCGGCTCCAACGGTGCGGAGAATCTTCTCTTCTGTTTGGGAGGAACAGGCGATCGAGGCAGGCAGTCTGCTGGTTTATCGCGTCCGAGGCAACGGCTTTTTGCACCACATGGTCCGCAACCTGGTGGGAACGATGCTGGACGTCGGTCGGGGACGCGTGCACTGCGAGGATATTTCCGCGATTCTGGCTGCCTGCAACCGCGCTGCTGCCGGGCCGACAGCTCCTGCACGAGGGCTATTCTTGGTCTCAGTGGAGTATGACGAAGCGGGTGGTTAGCCCGTCTGCGTGCAGGTTGAGAAGGTGGCGTCTCCCCGTCTTCGTCTTCCCTGCTAACCTTGGACCATTGGCATGGCGATCTTTCCCTATAACTCGGCATTTACACGGGTGACGTCTCTGGCGGCTCAGCGGGCGGTTCACGCGGCGTTCGCGTGGTTGCACGGTAACCCGAAGACTGTGATGGATTGGCAGGCTGAGATGGTGGCGATTCCCGCTCCTCCTTTTGGCGAAGAGGCGCGGTCTGCGTGGCTGGCAGCGCGCTTTGCCGAAGTCGGCCTCAGCGGAGTGGAAACAGACTCAATCGGCAACGTCTTCGGCTGGTTGAAGGCCGCGAAACTGTCGGCAGAAAGCACCGGGCCAGTTGTCGTGCTTTCCGCGCATCTGGACACGGTCTTCCCGGCTGGGACGGCTTTGAATCCGGTGCTGAACGGTGACCGCTTGGAAGCTCCCGGAGCCTGCGATAACGGCGCGGGAGTTGCCGGAATGCTGGCGATTGCGCGGGCTCTCACGGGCAGCGGAGCCAAGTTGGCTGCGCCGCTCGTTTTCATGGGCAACGTGGGCGAAGAGGGCGAGGGCGACCTGCGTGGCATGCGCCAACTCTACAACGGGGGCGCTCTGGCCGGCCGCATCGCCGCGCACATCGTCATGGATGGCGCGGGCGCGGACTCGGCTGTAACCCAGGCCCTGGGCAGCCGCCGCTATCGGGTCACCGTCACTGGCCCTGGGGGACACAGCTTTACCGATGCGGGGACAGCCAATCCGATTGCCGCGCTGGCCTCCGCATTGGTCGCTGTGGCTGAGACGCCGCTGCCCGAAGAGCCGCGGACAACGCTGAGCTTGGGCACCATCCAGGGCGGTACCAGCGTCAATTCCATCCCGGAAAGCGCACAAGCCTCGATCGATTTTCGCTCCACCAGCGGCGAGCAACTTCTGCTGCTTGAAGTGGCGCTGCACCGCGCTGTCGAGGATGCTGTTGAGCAGTGGAACGCACGGGCAAAAGCTGCCGGCAAGAACGGCAGAGGGCTGCTGGCTTTCAAGATCGATAAGATTGGAGACCGGCCGGCCGCGCTATTGCCTGCCGGCTCGCCCTTGCTGGAGGCACTTAGCGCCGTGGACCGCCATTTAAGTCTGCGTACCAAGCTGCGTCTAGGTTCGACAGACGCCAATATTCCGCTCTCGCTGGGAGTGCCGGCACTGTCGATCGGCGCGGGCGGCGATGGCGGCGGGGCGCACACCGCAGCGGAGTGGTACTCGGCGAAGGATCGCGAAACAGGGTTAAAGCGCGTGCTGCTGCTCGCACTGGCGATGACGGAGTGGGCGGCCGAACAGTAGCACGAGAGCAAGCGCCTGTTAGACTGCACTCATGCGCGTATCCGTCGCCTTGCTTGTCCTTGGACTTTCCACATCGTCTTTCTCCCTTTCTCCGACCACTGCAAATCCTACTTCGCAGGAGATGCAAAGAGCTGCATGTTCGCCCTTGCCGGGCGCGGAACAACTGTGGTCCAAACCGGCACTCCGATGGATCTTCGTGGGTGAACTGCACGGCTCAAATGAGACGGCACCCGCTTTTCTGGATCTCGTCTGCGATGCCCTTCAACGGGGCCGAAGTGTCACTGTGGCTTTGGAGCGGCCAACCAGCGAACAGCCGGCGCTGGATCAGATTCTTACTGCACAGGACATCGAAGGGGCAAAAAGAAACTTGCTGCTCCAGCCAGATTGGAAGAACGGAATGGACGGTAGAGCCAGCGAGGCAATGCTTCGTCTCATGTTGGCGCTGCGCAACTTGCGACACAGTTATGCGAACTTAACTGTCAAAGCATTCGATGCGGCCTCGGCGGATACCGGAGCCGGAGCGCGTGATAAAGCAATGGGAGATATGCTGCTCGCATTGGGCAAGGTGACACCGACAAATCTGAATATCATTCTGACCGGAAACGTTCATGGAATGCAGGCACCCCTGTTTGGCTACGATTTCGCCGCCATGTATCTGCCCGCCGCGGAAAGACTGAGCCTTGAAGTTACGGATCGAGGTGGCGCGTCGTGGACGACTTACGATGGCGCCTGCGGCCCAGCTCCCGGCGGAGTTCCGGACAAGGACCCTTCGGGACCGCGCGGCATCTACCTGGACCCCAGTCTTGCGCCGTACGGTAAGATCGACGGGGTTTTATCGCTGGGAGTTGCATTGACAGCTTCTCCGCCTGCCGCCGGAGAGCCGTCTCCGCCGCCAGACTGCCGGATCAAATACCTGTCAAAGCATCCGTCGCCGTCCGCAGGCCAGCCGTAGCCGTTTTATCGCTTTATCGTCGTTCAGGCCCCGGCTGAAATAATCAAAAATAATGAAGCTGCGCGCCTACCTACTGATGCTCTTCGTGGTTGCCGTGTGGGGTTCGACATTTGTGGTGGTTAAGGCGGCGCTTGCCGATGCCACCCCAGCAGCCTTCAATCTGGCACGGATGACGCTGGCTTTTGTGGTATTGGCGGTGGGTTATCACCGCTATTGGCGCAAGATTCGCAGGTGGCAGGTGGCGGCTGGGGCGATGGTTGGATTGTGCCTGGCCGTTGGCTACCAGTTCCAGACCACGGGACTGGCCCGCACGACGCCCTCGAAGTCGGCATTTATCACCGGGTTGATGGTGGTGATGGTGCCGCTGCTCTCGACGATTCCTGGGCTGCGACCCGCTGGTGCGATGGCGCCGCGCTGGAACGCATTTCTAGGCGCTGCGCTGGCTTTCATTGGGATTGTGCTGCTGACGGCGCCCGCAACCGCACTTGCGCAAGGCGCGCCTTCTTTGCTGAGCCAAGCCGCCCATCTTTTGCCGGACATGACCTCTATCAATTTGGGCGACTTGCTGACGTTGGGTTGCGCCACGGGCTTTGCCTTCCACTGCCTGGCTCTGAGCCACGTCTCGCCGCGCATCGGGTTCCAGCCGTTGGCCCTTTTGCAAGTGGGCTTCTGCGCGCTCTTCATGGCGTTGAGCCTGCCGCTGATCGAGCATCCGCATATTACATGGACGCCTCGCGTGATGGCGGCGCTGGCTGTTTGCGCGGTGCTCTCTACTGCTGTTGCCTTCTCCATCCAAAGCTGGGCGCAGTCGGTGCTGCCGCCCACGCACACCGCATTGCTGCTGACGCTGGAACCGGTCTTTGCCTGGGTCACGTCGTTTGTTGTGATGGGTGAGCGTCTCGGGCTTCGCGCCGCCAGTGGGGCGCTGCTGATTCTGGCAGGTATCGCACTGACGGAACTGATGCCGCAGCCCTATTTGCCGACCGCTCATGAGGCGTGAGCGGCAGAGATCAGAAAAAGCGCCGTCATTATCCTCTGCCGCGGAATTGAATGATGCGTCGGCGGTCGCGTTTGGTGGGGCGATGCTCGGGCAAAGGCGCGAACTCGTGCATGGCCTTGCGCTCGGCCGCGAGTTGAGCACGCGCTGTCTTGCTGGTCTCCGATTCCCGATAAAGCGTCTGTGCCACGGCTGCAGGGCCGCGCATCTGGCTAAGCGCGAGGACCTCTATCTGAAAGTCGCCGCCTTCATTTTTTACTTCAAGCCGGTCGCCGATACGGACTTCGCGGGCCGGCTTGGCGGCGATGCCGTTGGAGAGAATACGACCCAGGTCGCAGGCCTTGGAGGCTTGCGCACGCGTCTTGAAGAAGCGCGCCGCCCAGAGCCACTTATCGATGCGAACGGTGTCCATGAAGGTATTGTCGTACACGAGGCCGTTGAATTGCATCACTCAGCTGTGCTCGAAAAGCAAGTCCTCTCGACGACTTTTGCGGCTAGCAGAATGTTAGCTTAGCGCGCCAAGTTTATCCGCAGGCCCTCAAGTACACTGGGGTTGGAGTTTGCCATGATCGGCTTGTGGGCTAAGACGCGAACGACGCTGGAGATGATCAAGTGGGAGCACTCGATCTTCGCGTTGCCGTTTGCTCTGACGGCGGCCCTGCTGGCCGCGAACGGGCTGCCCGGCTGCCGGATTTTCCTGTGGATTCTGGTGGCAATGATTTCTGCTCGCTCAGCAGCGATGGCCTTTAACCGCTGGGCCGATGCAGAGCTGGACGCGGCCAATCCCAGAACCAAGAGCCGCGCGATACCGGCCGGACTGCTGACGCATGAGTTTGTGTTGGGCTTTACTGTGCTGGCGGTCGCAATCTTTCTGGTGGCCTGCGCAGAGATGAATCGCCTTACCCTTTACCTATCTCCGGTGGCGCTGCTGGTGCTGCTGGGTTATAGCTACCTGAAGCGCTTCACGCGCTGGTCGCACCTGGGGTTGGGGCTGGCTTTGGGTTTGGCTCCGACGGCTGCGTGGATTGCGGTGCGCGGGTCACTCGACGCGAGGATTTTAGTGCTGACGGCGGCGGTGACCATGTGGGCTGGGGGCTTCGATGTGCTTTACGCCTGCCAGGATTACGAGCATGATCGGGCGGCGGGACTGCACAGCCTGCCACAATCCGCAGGGATTCCGGTAGCGTTTTGGACGGCTCGGGCAATGCACCTGGCAATGCTGGGGCTATTGGTCTGGTTTGGCGAACTGTTTCAATTTCAGACAGTCGGCTGGCTGGGGGTTGGAGTCGTGGGGCTGCTGCTGGCCTACGAGCACTCGCTTGTTTCGCCGAAGGATTTGCGGCGGTTGAACGCGGCCTTTTTCACCATGAATGGCGTGATTGCCATGGTCTTTCTGGGATTTGTTGCGGGGGATTTGTGGCTGCGGTAGCCCACCTGCGGTGGGGCCAGCCGCTCGCTATTCGCTCGCACAAGGTTCATTGCTTTCATCCTTGCGCCAGAAAGAACACTCAAGGATGGGGCATCAGATTGGTTCGTGCTGGGCGAAGAGACATCCGAGGGTCCTTCGACTCCGCTCAGGATGTCAGCTTTTGGAAATGAACGGGAGACGAGTTGAAATGAGAATTGCAATTCAGGGCGAGCCGGGATCGTTTAGTCACGAGGCGGCGTTGAAGCTGGTTCCCGATGGGGAGATCGTGCCGTGTCCGCTTTCGGCGGAGGTTTTTGCGGCGCTGAGCGGAGGCGCGGTGGATATTGCGGTAATTCCCATCGAAAACAGCCTGGCTGGGTCGGTTTTGGAGCATTTTGATCTGCTCTTGACTCACGATGTGCGGGTGGAACGCGAGACGATGGTGCGCATTCGGCACAATTTGATCGCTCTGCAAGGCGTCAAAAAGAGCGAAATCGAGCGCATTTCTTCGCATCCAGTGGCTCTGGCGCAGTGCAGACGGTTCCTTTCAGCGCATCCGGCGATGAAAGCGCACCCTGCTTATGACACGGCGGGGAGCGTAAAGCAACTGGTCGAGTCGGGCGACCGCCGTGCGGCAGGCATCGCGAGCGAGGCGGCTGCGCGGTACTTCGGGGCTGAGATATTGCAAGCCGGCATTGAGGACAATCCGGAAAACTATACACGGTTCTTTCTGGTGCGGAGGGCGGCGGAAGCGACGACCGATCCCGAATCGAACAAGATCAGCCTGGCATTTTCTGTGGAAAACCGGCCGGGGTCTCTAGTGGCTGCGCTGGTTGGGCTGGCTGAGATCGGGGCCAATATGACGAAGATCGAGTCGCGCCCGGTGCATGGCAGGCCGTGGGAGTACATGTTTTATGTCGACTGCCAGATGAAGTCCGCCGAGGATGGCTCGCGAGCTATCGGGGCACTGCTGCCTCATTGCGACATGGTCAAGGAACTGGGCCGCTATCGGGAGGCGGGGCGGTAAGGGGTGTATTCGGAGGAAAAGACGAACGGCCGGGAGTGCGGATCTGGTTTCTGGTTGCACCCCGGCCGTTCGCGGAGGATACACATGACACTGTTTCTGAATGCCCTAAGTTCACTGTCGCACAAACGACGATAATTCTACGCAAATCTGCCTGCGGAAAGTTCCATTTCAGGCAACAGTGTTCAGGGGTGATCCATTCAGGGGCGGGACAAGGGGCTGAATTACGTCCCAGTTCTACGAGGGGTCGTAGTTCAGATTGGGGCCAAGCCACCGTTCGACTTGAGCAACACTCATCCCTTTGCGTGCGGCATAGTCGGCGACCTGATCGCGATCGATCTTGCCTAGCGAAAAGTATTTTGACGCGGGGTGAGCGAAGTAGAGGCCGCTTACGCTCGAACCGGGCCACATGGCAAAGGACTCGGTAATCTGCATTCCGGTATTCGCCTGCACATCGAGTAGTTGCCACAGAGTGCCCTTCTCGGTGTGGTCCGGGCAGGCGGGGTAACCCGCGGCTGGACGGATGCCGCGATATTTCTCCTGAATGAGTTCCTCGGTCTTCAGGCCTTCATTGAGCCCATAGCCCCATTCATCGCGGACACGCTTGTGCAGGCATTCGGCGAAGGCTTCAGCCAGACGGTCGGCGAGGGCCTCGGCCATGATTGCGTTGTAATCGTCGTGGCTGGCGCGGAAGCGGTCGCAGAGTTCCTTAAGCCCGATGCCGCTGGTGACTGCGAATGCGCCGATGTGATCGGGCAAGCCGGATTCCGCCGGTGCGATAAAGTCGGCGAGAGAACGGCAGGGCTCATTCCCTTCCCTGTTTGCCTGCTGACGAAGGAAGTGAAATTCGGCGAGCACATTTTCGCGGGCGGCGTCGGCGTAGAGGACCACATCGTCGCCAACCGCACCGGCAGGAAAGAGCCCGTAAACACCACGCGCAGTGAGGAGATTGTCTTTGATCATCGTGTCGAGTAGCGCGTTGGCCTCGGCGAAGATCTGGCGCGCCTGCTCACCCTGGTTCGGGTCGTCGAGAATGCGGGGGTAAACTCCTTTGAGCTCCCAGGCATGAAAGAAGGGCGTCCAGTCAATGAATTCGCGGAGGGTGGCGAGGGGGAAGTTGTCGAGCACACGCGTTCCGGTGAACGAAGGAATGGGCAGATCTTCTGCGCGCCACTCGATGGGAGTCCGCTTGCTGCGGGCGGTCTCAAGAGAGACAAGCACCGGTCGCGGCGCGGAATGAAGCTTGCGAAGTGTCTCGTATTCGGCGCGATGCTGCGCAACGAATTCCGCCTTGCCGTCGTCGCTCAAGAGGCTGGTTGTGACCGGCACTGCGCGGCTGGCATCGAGCACATGGACCACGGGATTGCTGTAGTGGGGAGCAATTTTCACGGCAGTATGCGCGCGGCTGGTGGTTGCCCCGCCGATGAGCAGAGGCAGTTCGAAGCCCTGACGCTCCATCTCGCGGGCCACGTGCACCATTTCGTCGAGAGAGGGTGTAATCAGGCCGCTGAGGCCGATGAGATCAGCCTTTTCTTGCTTGGCGCGTTCAAGGATCTTTTCGCACGGGACCATCACGCCCAGATCGATGACATCGTAGTTATTGCAGGCCAGGACGACGCCGACGATATTCTTGCCGATGTCGTGCACGTCGCCTTTCACCGTGGCGAGCAGGATCTTTCCTTGCGCCTTGACCACCTCGCCGGCCGCAATCCTCGCGGATTTTTCAGCCTCCAGAAATGGGGTCAGGTGGGCTACGGCCTTCTTCATGACGCGGGCGGATTTAACCACCTGGGGCAGGAACATCTTGCCTGCTCCGAAGAGATCGCCTACCACGCTCATGCCGGCCATGAGCGGGCCTTCAATCACTGCCAAGGGACGGCCGAGCTTGACCCTGGCCTCTTCCGCATCGATTTCGATATAGGCGTCGATGCCCTTGACCAGGGCGTGCGTGAGACGCTCCTCGACGGTCGAGTTGCGCCACTCTTCGGCCTTCTTCTCGGCCGCGACTTGGTCTGTCCCAGCGGACTTCAGCTTTTCGCCGAACTCGACCAGCCGCTCGGTTGCGTCGGGACGGCGATTGAGCAGGACGTCCTCAACCAGAAGCTTTAACTCGGGCTCGATCTCTTCATAGACCTCAAGCATTCCGGCGTTCACGATACCCATGTCCATGCCCGCCGCTATCGCGTGATAGAGAAATGCGGAGTGCATGGCCTCACGAACCTTGTTGTTGCCGCGAAAGCTGAAAGAGATATTCGAGACGCCACCGGAGACTTTGGCGTGGGGCAGGTTGGCCTTGATCCACCGCGTGGCGTTGATAAAGTCGACGGCGTAGTTGTTATGCTCTTCCATTCCCGTCGCCACGGTAAGGATGTTGGGGTCGAAGATGATA
>CAYTJN010000035.1:0-28474 GCA_964438125.1 uncultured Occallatibacter sp. | reverse complement strand
CAAGTTACTTATCTACAGTGCCAAAAAGTAACGCCCAGAATGTTACTCCAACACCCGACAAACGAAACTAGCAACGCTTCAAAAGGTCAACTAAGCGACGATGAGCCATTGAAGACGAGCCTGCGGCCATGAGTTACCGCCGTGCAAAATTCTGACCTTGGCAGTGGTCCAGGAAAGCCACTCTTACCGATCGAGATTTTCATTCGTTTCACTCGACCTGTGGGCCCTAAACCCTTGGCTTGACACACCTCCGCAACAACCCTGAAACTGCGAGGAGGGGCAGCGCAAAGGATTATGAAAACCACCTTAGCGCATGGAGAGGCGGGTTCGAGATCAAGTGGGCGAACCAAAGGCAGGACGACTAACTCTCGCGCTGAATTCGACAATGGAGAGCGTGACCGAGGTAGAAGCGGCTGCTGAGAAGCTGGCTTCGGATGCCGGCATGGATGAGGATGGGCGCTTCCACGTGGCCATGGCGGCGCGCGAAGCAACAGTCAATGCCGTTCTTCACGGCAACGAATACGACCCTACCAAGCGTGTTACGGCTACCTTCGAAAACACCGGTTCAGCACTGGTGATCACCATCGCCGACCAGGGCAAAGGCCTGGACCCGGCGACACTTCCCGACCCTCTGGCCCCTGAGAACCTCTTGCGTGGCACCGGGCGCGGCATCTTCATCATCCGATCGTTCATGGATGAGGTACACTTTCGCCAACTGCATCCTGGAACCGAGCTGACGCTCGTAAAACATCTGACGCCTGCCGCCAAAAAAACTTAAGGGAGTTGCACGCCGGGCGGCGAAAAGGTGGGCCGACCTTTTTGCCGGAGATCAAGGACAGTTAGGGCTGACCGTCTCTAACGTACTATAATTGCAATACCAACGAGGAGGAATACAGTGGCACTGACAATTGCTACCCGTGAAGTAGATGGCGTAATCGTTCTGGACCTTAGCGGCCGGATCACTTTGGGCGAGGGCAGTGTGCAGTTGCGCGATGCCATTCGCGGCCTCATCAGCAAGGGATCAAAAAACATCCTGCTGAACATGGGAGACGTCAACTACATCGATAGCTCAGGATTGGGCGAGTTGGTGAGTGCATTCACCACAGCCAAGAATCAGCAGGCCGACGTCAAGCTGCTTAATCTGACCAAGAAAGTTCATGATCTGTTGCAGTTGACCAAGCTCTACACCGTCTTCGACATCAAGGACGACGAGGCCAGCGCCATCGCCTCCTTCAAATAGGCTGAGCAGTTATCGCCCATTTGCGACCCCCTCCAGGGCAGGTATAAATCGATCTATACCTGCTCTGAAAAGACCATCCCTCTCAATTTCATCGCCGCACTATCGGCTACTCAAGAGCCGGCATGGCCTGCTGGTATGGGGCGGCCTCCTTCGTTTCTCTTTTCATCAGAAAAACCTATTCACTGTCAAAGATTGCTTTGCCGTCTTCGATAGGGCAGAAAAGCTCACTGCCAAAAGCCCCGGTTGTAACCGGGGCTTTTGGCAGCCTTATGTGTCGGATTGAAGCTGTTTATGCCAGTACGGAAGCTGCTTCAGTCATGTTGACCACCGGGGTCAGGACAGGCGCCGGGGCCTGTGTCGTAGCCGACTGCTGCGTCTGGGAGTGAGGACCGCGGGTGAGCTTGTGAACAAAATGGTAGGGCGGCCAAGGCCCCGACAGCTGCATCTGGTACTGGCGCATCGCTGCGCAGGTGGTCGAAAATTTGCTTAAGTAGCGCTCCACATGTTTGCGGTCGATCAGGTGCGCAATGTCCAGCATCATCTTGCCGCTCTCTGTCAGACGGCAGCTCACTTCCTCGTCGAGTGGCAAGAAGAGCCGGTGCATTTGAAAGCTGACGGCACGAGCGCGTGTCTGACGCTCGCGCTGACGGCCGGCGTTCTCACGCAAATTGGTGAAGTAATTCTTAGCTTGTCCTTCTGAAGTCTGGTATTTGTCGAGAGCGGGGCCAGAGCAATCATTGACATATACCTTCAAGTGCATCTCGGTTTTGCCATGCAGCTTGTCGATATTGCCCTGAAACTGGCGCTGATTCGAGCGAATGGACTTGCGCAAGCTCTCATCGTCGTTGAAGACAGTTCCAAATCTGAAAGGCAGCACGGTGGAGTGCTTGAAGCAATCTGCGATCACCCGTGCGTGATCCACTCCGGCTCTCTGGTTGAGAGCTTCCTGGGGGTTGTGCTCACTGACAATGACCGCCAGTTCACTGGCGGGGTAGACGAAAACCTGATTTCCACTGACTCCAAGGAGAGATTCGATCGGAATAGGCTTGCGATGACGGGCCAATTCAGGAAATGCTAGTCTTTCACCGATGCAGTAGGCATACCATGCCATAAAGAGACACTCCGTCTGCGTGCGCCGGAAAGCGCCACTCGTTGGTGAAGCTCTGTGAACGTGAGAAACGACTGCATTACGGACATAAAGGCCGGGGGGACTCAAGGTTACCCGGATCAGCTACCGCAAATACTAGCCCTCTTAAAATACGACTGGCAACATCCAACAACAACAGGATGCAAAAAGGTTGCAGTCTTCTTGAAATCTATATTTGTATCACTGAAGCGAGCATTGATCCCATGAATACGGATCGCACACCGATTCAAAATCCAGCCGCTCTTGCTATGCCGTATGCCGTCCGCGTGTCTAAGGCAGGAAGTGGTAAAAGCGAAGGGACAGCACAGCGTTAGCGATAATAATGAGTGCAAGCAAGCTCAGGGCGACCAATGTAAAGACATTCGCCTTGTGACCCGCAGCCTTCAACTCCGCCACTCGAGCGCCTAAGGCTTTCAGCTCCTTGAGGACCTCCTGCTGCGCGAGTGTATTGCGGTCAACGTCTTCTTCCAGTGTTTGCAACCTGCCCTCGATCCGATCCACGGAGGCGCTCTGTTCCGACACCTGGGTTCGGAGGTTGCGATGCTCCTCCTGAAGCTCCGCCAGCCCCTCCTCAATGGGAGCCAGATTGATCGGCGGCGCGGGTGGGGGAGCTGGTTGTGGCGGGCTTAAAAGATTGGAGACGACCGAGCCAACATTGCCATCAAGCAGCGGCAGCAGCCGAAGCAGATGCGGAACGACGGTACGAAACGCGCCCGCGGCCCGCTGGAAGCCTGTGGCTGATTGACCGGCATCGTTAAACTCCGGTGATCTGGTCAACGCGCGGCCCCGTGATGCAGTTGCGTCGGATGAGTCGGTCATATTGTTCCTTCCTCACCACTATATAGGTCCTAGCAGCGGCGAGCGCGTGGTTAGTCGCGCCATGTCGAGCGCACCGCCGCACTGACCTGCACAGGGCGGTTCGGTTATTCTCATGCACAGGAGAAGCACGTGAACCGAATCTTTGCCCATCCAATGCGCAGCCTGCAACGCAATATCCTGGCTGGCGTCATCACGATTGGACCGCTGTTTGTTACCTACCTGATCTTCAGCTTTTTGCTGGGCGAACTAGCCAAGGCCGGCCTGCCGTTTGTGCAGCTCTTTGCGGCGGTCTTCCCCCAAGGTTGGCTCGACCACCCGTGGCTTCAATCGGTCCTTGCTGTTGTGCTGACCCTGGTGGTGCTTTGGATAGTGGGCCGGGTCACGAGCCTGGTGATTGGCCGCCAGGCCTTCCAACTCTTTGAGGCGGTGCTCGAACGGCTGCCCTTTGTGGCCAAGATATATACGTCGGTGCGCCAATTGCTTGACACCATGATGGCTAAGAAGGAATCCAGTCAGCGCGTGGTGCTGGTCGACTTCCCAATCCCTGGGCAAAAGTCCATCGGCTTTCTAACCAAGACCATGACCGACTCGACGACCGGCGATTTGCTTGCCGCAGTGCTCCTCCCGAACGCCATCAACCCAACCTCTGCCTTCTTGCAGATTCTGCCCATTGATAAAGTCACAGACACCGACCTCACCATGGAGCAGGCAATGAGCATGATCATGACCGGCGGGGCCGTGGGACCGGAAACATTCCGCTTCTCTCTGTCGAAGGCGGCCGCAGGCATCGACGGACTGGCGTCGGCGACGGCTATTACGCGGCCTGCGCCCTTGGTTTGACCTTGGCGAGGGATTTGTTTTTTGCGGCGAGCGGGATGTCGCGCTTTTATTGCTGGTTCAACTGGCTGGTTCATCCACAACCAGCGCATCCTCGGCGTGCTCGCTCTCCGCAGCCACCTTGCGCAGGCTGACGTGTTCAATGCGCGCCCAGATCAAGCCTATGGGAATGATGCCCAGAAACGTCACGGCCAGCAGCGTGGCGGCGCAAGCTGTGGCCGGTTCCGCCGCCACGCCAAAAAAGCCGGACATGGCCGCCGCCACCAGGCCGATCTGCGAGAACCAGCCGATCACCGGCAGTTGAAATCCGCTTGCAACCATGCTTGAAGCCATCAGCAACATGCACTTGGCCAGCGTCAATTGCGCCAGTTGCGGACTGGCTACAAAAGCCGTTGTGACCCCAAGATAGGCCAGCGAGATCAGCACCCACATACCGAGCGAGAGAGAGGCGGCGTATCCGAAATCGGAGAAGGTGCGCAGCGTGTCCAAGCCCGTGCGAAACGTCCGAATTCTTTCGCCGACTGCGCGCCCAAACCCCTTGGAGAGAAGGCCGAATACTCCTTCGAGAAACGAAGCTACGACTCCGCCGGCCAGGCGCACAACAACCAGAAACACTGCGCCCGCGAGCGTAGTGACCAACGCTCCGTAGCAGCCCTTCTTGACAATTTCAGGATGCGGCAGCGCACCAGCGGGAGCAAGCAGGATGACGGAGCAGAAAATCAAAGCCATCGAGCCGGCGTCAAAGAGCCGCTCCACGATGTAAACCGCAACCTGGTTGCTCAGTGGCAGCCCGGTCTTCTTCGAGACAAGATAAGGGCGCACCGGATCGGCAATGCGGCCGATCAGTGCAACCGCTGTAAACCCGATCACCTGGGTTCCCAATAGGGAGAAGGGACCGACCTTTTTTATATGGCGGAGCAGCAGCGCCCAGCGCACAGAGCGGAAGATATAAGCCGCATAGATGCTGCCAAGGGCAAACAAGATCTTGCGCCAGTCGGCCATCTTGAATTGTTCGACAAATGTCTGCCAATGGAATGGATACTTCTGTTGTGCATAGAAGGCCAGCGCGATAAACACCGCCAGCACTACCAATCCTGCAATCAGCCGGTTTTTCTTCAAGAATTCTCCGTTCCAGTTCCTCTATCTCTAGAGTCTAGTTTCTCACCTGGAACTAGAGCTGGAACCTTGGCGAGTTCCCTTTTCATTGGATGATAATGCAACCGCTTGCCGGGCCTGAACGGTCGCGCGTCTCGTCTCGGCCTCACGCGCCAGCACTCGGCGATTGAACTCGTGAATTACGCGCCACACGTAGGCATTCGTCTCGGGGTAGGGCGGAACGCCGTGATACTTCGCCACAGCCTCCGGGCCGGCGTTGTAAGCGGCCAGAGCCTTTGCCAAGTTGTCGTGATAATAGGTCAGAAGAGTGTCCAGATAAGTGGATCCGCCGCGCACATTCTGCTCGGGCTTGAAGCTGTCCTCGACGCCAAGATCCTTGGCGGTTGAGGGCATCAGTTGCATCAATCCGCGGGCGCCGGCGCGGCTCACGGCACGGGCGTTGCCGCCGCTCTCGGCCTTCACCAGGCTGGCCAACAGGTCCACGTCGAGGTTGTGCTCATGGCTGGCTTTGTTGAGGATTTCCGCCAGATCCGCCGGAGAGAGCTTGGCGTCCATGTTAGCTGCGTGGGTATCCTGGGGCGGCGCGAGAGGCTTGGGCTCGGGCGGGGCAGGCGGATCGGGAACTGTCTCGATGTTTTCGATCTCTTTTGCGGCAATTTCTTGATAGCTGTTCTCACCCGCACTCAGGTAGAGCCGGACTTTATTCTCCACCTGGACATGATGATGGCAGTCGTATTCAAATCCGTTGCGCAAGGTTACGCGCTCGGCGGCGCGCGCCGGGATCAGAGCCGCCACTGCCACCGCAGCAACCAGAAAACTTCCGCGCATCCCGAAACCCAAGAGCAAGATCTACCTTTCCGGTCACACTTTAGCAGATTTGTTCCTCACAAGCACGCGTTCCAGCACCACCGCAACGCCATCTTCGTCATTGGTCGGGGCCTGCTTCCAGCCGCGCATTTTGGCTAAGGTCCGCAACTCTCTGGCCGCATTGCCCATCAGCACGGCCTGGCCGGCCCATTCCAGCATGTTTACATCGTTCCAATTATCTCCGATGGCCATGGTCGCTCTCCGGTCCACACCCAGCCGTGCAGCCAGCCGTTCGAGAGCCCAGCCCTTTGAAACCCCTGGCGGCAGCAGGTCCAGGATCGAGAGATCGCGTCCCGGATATTCGGTCCGAACGCATTCGCAAAATCGCCCCCACTCACTGGCCTTGACCGCCTCTTCTGCCTGGCGCATCAAGCGCAACCCCCCTGCCGCCATGCATTGAATGGGTTCCAACCCGTCGATCAGCGCGTCTTCCAGTGGTGTGATCACCTCAATGGCGTTGCGGTTGGCCTCGACCCACAGAGCGATTCGTCCGTGCGCTTGTTCCAGATCTTCGAGCACCAACTCGCCACGGCCTGGGTGGTCAAAGGTGAAAACGACCGCGCCAAAAGGCCGTAGCAGCCCACATAGCCCGCGCGCCACCCGAGATTCCATCTGACAGCGGTCGATGGCTTCGCCGCTCAGGGTGCGAACCACTGCTCCGTTAGACGAGATCAGCGGCATATCCGCTCGCAGACCCCGTCCTTCGAGCAACGGCGCCGTATAAGCGATTCGGCGCCCCGTGGCGATAGCGACAGTAATGCCCGCCTCCTGCGCAGCCTTGAGAGCCCGCACCGTGCGTGGAGTCAACTCCCTCCCAAAGGTCGGCAGCAGGGTGCCATCCATGTCGATTGCCACCAGCTCAACTGGAGGGTGCATAACTCCAGTGTAACGGGCACCTGCAGTGCGACTGATCATGTTCGACTACAAGTTGTCTTTTTGCGCTGGCGAATCGAAAGACAGCGCCGATTCAATCCAGTAATCTTTTGAATATGGAACTGATTTGCACGAATTGCCACGCAGTGCTTGCCGACGAAACCTTGTCTGATTGGTGCCCGTCATGCGGCGGTGCCTTGATCAAGCGGGCCTGCCTGCCTTCTGAAATTCAGCCCGGCGCGCCTGCGGCTGAGATAGATCATCGCGGCATCGTCTTGCCCCGCCGTCACGCGCTCGGCGGCATCATTACTCCGCGCTAGGCGGCTGAGTGCGACGGTTGTAAATCGGAGATTTCGGCGGGAGCAAAGAGACCGGATATTTGGGAGGGAGCAGGGCGACAGGGTATTTCGCAGGGTGCAGGGAGACCGGGCATTTGGGAGGGAGCAGGGCGCTTGATCGCCCTGAATCACAGCCGAATCTCAGGGCCTTCAGGCCCGGACCGGAAGAGGCGATCACTCAGATAACCAGATCCGCGTGAGCCTCCGCTTCCGGCTGTTTCTCTGCTGCCAAAGCAGGCAGAGGCAGGCGTCCTGTCCAGTTCGCCCAACCCCAGAAGACCGCTGTAGTCGAACTCAGCAGCCCCGCGACGGTGCCGATCACCCGCGGACTATAGTGCATCGATGCCACACCGGCGCCCATCATCGAGACCATCATCATCGCCCATGTGAAAGTATCGATGGTGGCAAAGACGCGTCCCCGATAGCGGTTCGCCACCGTGCGCAAGAGGTAGGAGTAGTTGAGAACGACATTGATCGCCATGCAAAAACGCGATAGGAAGATGAACAACAGCGCCAGGTCAAAGCGCTGCGCGCGGCTGAACAGCACATAGGTCGCGCCATGCACCACAAAATCCGTGAAGACGACCAGCTTGTATCGTTCGAACGAAAGCCCCTTGCCGAGCCAGTTTGCGACGACTCCGCCAAAGAGCAGCCCCAGCCCAGCGCAACCCCAGATCAGGCCAATGCCTCCCGCTCCGCGATTGAATACCACCTCGCCAAAGAGCGTGAAGAGGATCTGCGCAGCGCCGCCGCCCGTCGCCCATCCCACCGAGAGCAGCGCGATGGCGAAGACCAGGGGCACCGAACGCATGTAGCGCAGCCCTTCGCGATATTCGTGTAACGGACGAATCTCGTCGTCGCTGACGATCTTTCGTTGAACGCGAAAACCTGTTGCGTCCGGAGCACGCAGATGAGCGATGCACCACGCCGAGAAAATAAAGGAAAGTGCGTTGAAGACAAAAGCCCACGTGTATCCAATGGCAATGATGGTTGCGCCGAGAAAGGTGCCAACCGTCAACGTCATCCACTGCGTGGTCTGTGTCAGCGAATTCGCCGTGTGAAGCTCTTCTGGACTTACGATTGTGGGCAGGATCGCCGAGCGGCCAGAGGTGAAGAAAGGCGAGGCCGCCATCAGCAGAGCGCTGAAGGCGTAGAGAACCCAAACGCGATGCGATACCGCGGCAAAGATGAAGCCCAGAGCAACAAAGGCCCTGATCAGATCGCTGGCGATCATAATCCGCTTGCGGTCCCAGCGATCGAGGATCACACCTGCAAGCGAACCCATCGTGATCGCCGGGATAGCGCGCGCCAGCAGAACGCCGGTGACCACCATGCCAGAATGTGTCAGTTGCATGGCCAGCGCAAAGACAGCGATGTTGTTGAAGTTATCGCCGATCTCGCTGACGATCTGCCCTGCCCACGTGTAGCGATAATTGCGATTCCGCCGGAGAAGTTGTAGAAGGTCGCCCATCACTCAGGCAATTTCCGTGGCGATGTGAATGGGAGAATCAGGGCAGGATGGCTCATTGTTATCAGGGTATCAAAAGGCAAGATGAAGCCCACGACAGCGGCTGATCTTGTGGCGCACTGTTCTCACGGATTGATGTCGAGCCCGACCGCTTCCGCCAGACGAGCCTGCCGATCATCGAAGGTCCAGAATTTTTCGGCCTTCAACTCCAGTGCGCATGCGACGTGAATTGAATCGAGGGTGCGGACGCCAAGCGTGGGACCGTGCCGTCGAGCGAGATCGATGCTGGTCTCCCATGTTCGCTCGGGAAGATTGACTGGAATCCAAATTCCTTCTTTACAGTCTTTTTGAAAGTCCTTCCACGCGCTCTGTGCGTCCGGCAGGGCCAACGATCCGCGAAAAATACATTGATGAATCGCGTGTGCAACTTCAGAGCGGTTAAGAGGAGTTATCCAAACTGAGGGCGCCGCATTCATCAGGCGATCAGCCTCGACAGAGTGCGCGTCTTCAATGTAGCTCGAGACCAAGAGGCTCGAATCCGCATAAATCATCAGTAGCGGCTATTCCTCTCGTCGATCAGAATCTCCACGGCTGGGATGACGCGGTCGCCAAAGATTGCACGGCGGCGAGCGGCAAAATCCGGCCATTCGACGGGTTGAACCTTCGGCGATTCCGGCACAATCCTGGCCACGACGCGGTTCCGCTTACGCAACTCGACCACCTCGCCGGCTTCGAGCCAGGTCAGCAGTTGACGGGTATCGCGGAGTTGGCGCAGATTTACGCTCGGCATCAGTCTAATGTGCCACAAAACGTGTCACATTGTCAATGCTTGCCCGCGGTCGTGCCGGCACCCTCAAACAACGCCGGCATGAGCGTCCCTCTGAGGTACAGCGGATGCGACGGAGTGCCATCCTTGCAAAGCTTCAGCACATGCATCTCATGGCCTGAGCGCTTTAGCAGTTCGACCACATCCCGTCCGCGTTGGCGAAGGTTATTGTGCGGCTTGCCAAAAGCCAGCACAATCATTCCCGCCTGAGCTGCCATCTTGAGCAGCCACTGGTCGTTTTTCGGCCCCACCGGGTCAGCCACCTGCATCAGTCGCTTCTGATTTGTCGCGCGATAGGCAAACGTATTGCCCACCAAGAGCGTGCCATATCCCCAGGCCCGTGCGTACCTCTGACACTTAGCCACCGAGGGATCGTCGACAAAAGGATCGGCTGTGCTTGGGTTCATCATGACAAACAAAACAGAGCCGAGGGAACGGTCCCAGACTCGCCGCAGAGCATAACGATATTCACCATCTTCCCCACCAAACCTGGCCCAGCTCTTAACATCGTCAGACAGTGTCAGTCGGATCTTTCCACCCGGATCGTGCATTTCGACTCCCAAGCCTTCTAGCATCGGCCAGATCAATGTGCCCGGTGCTGTCGACTACTCGTAGCGCAACGCCTCAGCAGGCAGGATGCTTGCTGCAGCCGACGATGGGTAAAGTGTGGCCAGCAGCGAGATGCCGATCGAGACTCCAGCCACAATCAGACCATCGAGCGCACGCGGAGCAAAGGGCAGTGTGTCGATCGAGTACACCTCGGCCGAGAGATGGATGAAGTGATAATGCCCGCCGGCCCACGCGGCCAGATAGCCCAGCGCAAGGCCAATAACCGTGCCGATAACGCTGATGAGCAGGCCCTGCATCAGGAAGATCCGGCGGACTTGCGCCGGTTCGACGCCATAGCTCATCATCACGGCAATATCGCGGGTCTTCTCCATCACCATCATGGTGAGGGCAATAAGAATATTGAGTGCGGCTACGATAACGATAAGCGCAATGACGATGAAAGTGACCACCTGTTCGAGCTTCAGTGCACGAAAGAGTTCGCGATTCACTTCCATCCAGTTGGTCGTCATGAACCCCTTGCCGGCAGCCTCTTCAATCGCCTTGCCGATCTGCGGGGCGCGGTACATATCGTCAACCTTGAAGCTGATCACCGAGAGCAGATCGGGCTCCGAGAACAACTGCTGCGCATCGCTCAGGCGCATAAAAGCCATGGCTGCGTCGTATTGATAAAAACCCGATTGAAAAATCGCGGCAACTCTGAAGCGCTGATACTTTGGCGCGAGGCCGAGCGGAGTCAGTTCGCCTTGAGGGCTTGTCACGAGCACGCTGTCACCCACCTGCGCTCCAATGGTCTCTGCCAGATCTTTGCCGAGAACCAGCGGCGGGTAAGGCACGTCGATGGAGCCTTGGCCGGGAAACAATTGCGCGTCGCGGCCCGGCGCTTGGGGATCGAGATCTTTCGCCGAGCCTGCCGTGATGGTGTCAAGCAGGCTGCTGACTTTGCGTTCCTGCGCAGGCAATATGCCCTTGATGAGCGCGAAGCCCGCGCGTGGCCCGCGTGAGACCAGCACCTGACCGTAGAGCCCCGGCGCGGCCGCAGTGACGTGAGGAACGCGGCGCATGCGTTCGAGCAGCGGTTGCCAGTCGCGAATGCCGTCGGCCTGAACCCGCATCAGGTCGATGTGTGCCGAAGCTCCCAGAAGCCTGTCTTGCAGATCGCGCCTCATGCCGTTGGTGATAGCCAGCGCGATGATCAACGCCGCCACTCCCGCAGCCACTCCCGCGACCGAGATAGCGGTGACCACGCCCACCACGGCCTGTCGCCGCTTGGCCTTGAGGTACCGCGTGGCCACATAGAGTTCAAAGCGCATTGCGTCTGCTCTTCCCGATTCCTTCGTTTACGAACTACTTCCCCTGCGCTGCAATCACTGTCTTGGCAACTCCCACATTATCGTGTCGGTCGTAAACGCGAACGGCGATCAGGTGCTCGCTCGTCTTCGCGGCCGCAGGAGCCGGAACCAGGGCTTCATAGTGCTCGTGCTTCGAGTCGGAGAGCCCGCCGACAGGCTCGATGTACTGCCACGGACCAGCATCGAGCGAATACTCGGCGCGGGTGATCGGTGAGAAAGCATCTTCAGCATCGAAGCTAAGACGGAATCGCTGCCCGCAAGGCAGATGTTTACACTCGCCATCTTCAAGAGACGCCGTGAGAGAGGAAACGACCGGCGGAGTCGTGTCTACCTCGAAGCGCTCACTCACTTTGTATCCAGTAAGAGCTTCGGCAGGAGTGTGCGAAGGCGCGTCGGAAGCAACAACCTTGATCTGATAGCCGCCATCGGGAATCAGCGCAGCGTCGAAACTGTAAGCCTTGTCGCCGATCTCCGCCTTGAGTAACCGCCAGACACTTTCCCCATCGCCACGCAGGTAAAGCGAAAAGGTCAACTCGTCTCCGTTATCATCATGCGCCGCCCAGCGTGCGGTAATCGCTGTACGGTCCTTGAATGCCTGTAACGGCGCCGATGAACCGGCGTCGAAGTTCACCACTGCACTCTGCCCCGACGATGGAAAGGTAATATTGACCATCGGTGGCTGGCCCCCCTGTTGGTTCTGTGCCAGCGTTTGAGGATTCACGCGCGCCCCCGGCACGACTACCAGTTCGTCCACCACCGGAGCAGCATTGACGGGCAGGTAGTTGACGCCCACCGACCCTACCGACCCCGTCGCGTGCAGCACCACCTTCCATTGCAGGTAACGGCCAGCGGGCGAGGCCACCGCACCGTCGGCGAGCGGCTGCCACTCGGTCCAGCCCCGCACCGGTTGCTCCACGTTGCCGGTACGCGTGAACAGTTCATAACCATTCGAACCCGGTTCAACTTCGATGCGGCCAAAGCGGGCCAGCGCGCCAGCATCCAGCACATCGCTCGCAAATTCGTGCTTGTCTGCGCTTGCGGCCAGACGGAAGAGTTTACCCGTATTGCCCGTGCCGATAAGAATGCCTGCGTCCTGCGCCATGGCCAGGCTCAGCCCCTGCTGCGAATCGAGATGGGCGATGTCGGCATAGTTACCGTTATCGGCGATCTTGAAGACCCGCCCGCGGTTGCCAGTCAGCGCCAGCAGGCCGTCCGATTGAGCGGTCAAAGCGTATACGATCTCGTCCTTGCCGGCCCAGAGCTTGCGCGGCGCCTGCCCTTCAGTGAGCGCGTAAATCTCGCTGCCCTCTGGAATCGACGCGCTGGAATTGGCCGCCTGCAACGAGCCCGGTTGGACGATAGTGATGGTGACCGAGCCCACTCCTTGAACAGGCAAGGGCGGCAGCGGGTTATGGCTCTTGTCGCCCACGCTGGCCGCATAAATGCTCCCGTTTCCGCCCACGGCCAGCGAAGTAATCTCCCGCCGGGGCGCCTCAAAAAGCACGTAGCCCTTGCCCGTCGAACTGATCCGATAAACGAGGCCCGAGCCATCCGAGCCGGCGATCAGGTCGGCCTTCGCGTCCCATGCAAGGCAACGGATGTGGGCCTCATCGCTTTTGAAAAACAGTTCCGCCTTGTGTCCCGGCTTGGCGACGTCTACGCGATACACCGCTCCTGGGCCGCCGGTGGCGACGTAGAGCCGGCCACCCGCGTCAAATGTCAGATCCCAGATATAGTGCGATTTCGCTTCCGGCTTTTCAGTTCCCTTCCCCTCATTCTTCTCTGCATTCTGATTGCTCGCCGCAGCCGCCTCTTCGTCGACTTTGGCCTCGTCAAAGACGACTGTAGCGCTCGTCTCATCCTGTTTGGCGGTCGCATCAGTCTTCAGGCGATAGACCTTGCCGCCGGGCAGCGTGGCCGCATAGAGCGTGCCATCCGGGCCGATGCGCACCACTTGCACACTGAGGTCTTTCGTCTCAAAAAGCGTGAATGGCTTGCCGTCCGGCCCGATACGCAGCACAGTCGCTGGCGAAGCGGTTCCCACGTAGGCCGTGCCGGACTTATCCACGGCGACGGACCAGACGTAGTTCGAGGCCGTCGTCACCAACTCAGCCAGTCCTGGCCCTGTCGTCACATGGCCGTCGCTCGTCAATTCGACGCCCTGCGGGGTGCCTTTTTCAAACTCCTCCAGTCGCGACTGAGTCCAAAGGTGCGTGCCCTGGGCCAAAGCGGTAACGGAGGCAACGGCCATCCCAGCCGCTACCAGTGCGGCGAGACGGAGGAAAAAATGGCGGCGGGGATTGGTAAGAAAAAGAACCATCTTGGGTTGAGTTTACTAAAGTTGCCCAAAGCTCAGCAGATTACTGCTGAGGGTAACCAGGGCAATCGCATGAATAAGTTTTGTTGGGCGACTCTGCTCCATCTCTATCGCGCCGGAGGCGCAAAGGTTGTTAGCCCAGCGCCCGCAGCAGGCGCAAGGGTCGTTAGCCCGGCGCGCGCCGTAGGCACAAAGGTCGTTAGCCCCGCGCCCGCAGTAGGCGCAAAGGTTGTCAGCCCCGCGCCCGCAGCAGGCGCAAGGGTCGTTAGCCCGGCGCGCGCCGTAGGTGCAAAGGTCGTTAGCCCCGCGCTTCAGCGTGGGGAAGCGGGTCCCAACCAGCTTCTCAGCCCCGTAGGGGCGATGCCAACGGCGAAAATATCATCAAAATACATCTGATTCGATGCCCTGGGGGGCGACGAAATGCAGCGCTCCTGCCTAAAAAATATTTGCGACATATGGCGGGCGGAAACCAGGATGAAGAAGTGGACCAAAACTTTCAGCCATCCTATTGCAGAGAATTACCCTCTCCTCGCGCACAATTGAAACATGAACAACGAGCAGATCCGAAGGCACGTGCTTACTCCCCCGCAGCCCGTTCCCCCGCTTTTGAGGGGTACCCCACCCCCCCTACGATATTTATTTTCGACCGGTTTTCTTTGCAGATAATTTGAAGAGTTGCGAGAATCGAGCATTTCTCGAACAACATACAGTCGGGACGATACCAGCATGCGAGATTGCAGAAATCAGCCTCGCTTCGGTGTTGCAGATAATTTCCCGCCGTTGTCGAAGCTCCCTTCGCGGCAACCAGTTGTAATTAGATCCATCGAGAATCTCAATGCCGGAAGTGTCGCACTCCCGTGAAGACCATGGCTACGCCGAGTTTGTCGGCAGCAGCAATCACATCCTGATCTCTCACCGAACCGCCGGGTTGAATGACAGCCGTAGCTCCGGCCTGCGCAACAGCTTCAAGTCCGTCAGGAAATGGGAAGAAAGCGTCCGATGCAGCCACACAGCCCGTGAGCGGCAAGATGGCTTTCATCGCGCCGAAGCGGGCGGCGTCCACGCGGCTCATCTGGCCCGCGCCGACTCCGAGCGTCTGGCCGTCTTTGGCATAGACGATGGCGTTTGACTTTACATGCTTGCATACGCGCCATGCGAAAAGCAGGCTGCGCAACTCCTCGTCGGTAGGCGGCCGCTGGGTGACGACCTTGAGTTCGGCCGCTGTGATACGGCCAGTATCTGCGTCCTGCAACAACAAGCCGCCGGACACGTGCTTGACCACGGGCTTGGGCGGCGCGCCCGTCACATCGACCAGGCGCAGGTTCTTCTTGCTCGCGAAGCGGATCAGTGCTTCAGGCGTGAAGTCGGGCGCGGCGATGGCCTCGACAAAGAGCTTGGCGATTTCTTCGGCGGCCTCCGCGTCCACAGAGCGATTGATGCCGATCACTCCGCCATAGGCCGAAACCGGGTCGCAGGCCAGCGCCTTTTTGTAGGCTTCGAGAATGTTCGCGCCGGTAGCCGCGCCGCAAGGGTTGGTGTGCTTCACAATGATGACTGCAGGTTCGTCAAACTCCTGCGCCAGTTCCCAGCACGCGTCCAGATCGACGAGGTTGTTGAAGCTCAGTTCCTTGCCTTGAAACTGGATCGCCCCGGCAATTCCCAGACCTGAGCCGTCCGCATAAAGTGCAGCATGCTGGTGTGGGTTCTCGCCATAGCGCAACGATTGAGCGAGCGGGAAGTTGATGCGAAGAGTCGAGGGCAGGCTCACCGCGTCGAACTCGGCAGCGGCGGAAGGCGCGGGGGCCTCGGCGATTTTATCCAATGTGTTGGCAATAGCCGTATCGTAAGCGGCGGTCAACGCGAAGGCCTGCTTCGCCAGCCGCCAGCGTGTTTCGCGGCTCAAAGTGCCTTGGGCACTCTTCAGCTCTTCGATAAGCGCCGGGTAATCGGCCACGCGCGTCACGATAGCCACGTCTTCAAAATTCTTGGCCGCCGAGCGCACCATCGACGGGCCGCCGATGTCGATGTTCTCGATCAGATGACCAAAGGCCACGCCAGGAACAGTCGCCGTTTTTTCGAAAGGGTAGAGGTTCACTACCACCATGTCGATCGGCTCGATTCCATGCGCCGCGACGGCAGCCTCGTGTTCTGCGTTGCCGCGAATGTAGAGCAGGCCGCCGTGGACCTTCGGGTGCAGGGTCTTCACGCGGCCGTCGAGCATCTCAGGAAAGCCCGTCAGCTCGCTGATGTCTTTCACGGTGAGACCTGCCTCGCGCAGCACCCGCGCCGTACCACCAGTCGAGACCAGTTCTACACCAAAACCTGCCAGCACTTGCGCAAACTCCACCAGGCCGGTCTTGTCGGTCACACTCAGCAACGCCCGCCGAATCCGCTTCTCTGAACTCAATGCTCACTCCTTACTTAGTTGTCTTCACTTCCGGCGCTTTGATTTGCAGCGCATGATGGCCGATGTCCAAACTCCAGAGTACATCGTAAGGAGGGTGGCGGGCCAAGACCCATACCAAGACCTATAAAGGATCTGCCGCTGCCGACTCAAACGCCCTACGCTGCGAGGTTGCTGGAAATGCGATAAAGTGAATCATGGGAAGTTCTCCACCCGCATCCGAACCACAATTCCTGCCTCCAGAGACCGATTCCAGTTCGCCGCCGGAGCCGGTGCGCAAGGCGCGGCCCTCGTGGTCGTATGCGCCCGCCACTTATGTGCTGTTAGGCATCAATTGCCTTGTCTTTCTCGTCATGACGGTGCGCGGGGTCAAGCCCATGGGTCCCACCACGGATCAGTTGATGTTCTTCGGAGCCGACAACGCCGGCGCCGTACTGATTGGCGGGGAGTGGTGGCGCATCGTCACCGCCATGTTTGTGCATGTGGGCATTCTGCATTTGGCGACCAACATGTGGTGTTTGTGGAATCTGGGACTGCTTGCCGAGCCGCTAATGGGTTCCGCGGGCGTAGTGGCCGTATACATCCTCACTGGCGCGGCCGGTAACCTGCTATCTACCTGCGTCAATTGGTCCTGGTACAACAAGGACTGGGTGAGGTACCACGCAGAATGGTTGAGCCACCACGCGAGTCTGACATTGGATCCCACGATTGTATTTCCAGTTGGCGCAGGCGCTTCCGGTGCGGTCTTTGGCATCGCCGGCGCGCTGATCGTTCTGCTTAAGTCCCACCGACTGCCGGTGCCTCCGCTGGAACTGCACAAGCTGCGCAGATCGGTGATCTACTTTGCAGCAATTAACCTGGTCCTTGGCCTGACCATCAGCTTTGGCACCCGCATCATTGGATCGGGGTTGCAGATCGACAACATGGCCCACCTTGGCGGAGTTACCTGCGGGCTGCTCTTTGCCGTTCCGATGGTGCCCCGAATCGGCTCGCCCCGCGATCTGTTTGTTTTCCGTCGTCGAGTAGCCACTGCGATCGTTGTGGGGATCCTGGTGCTCTTCGGGGTCTTCATCGCCAAACTTGCGGGATAAGAAAGACTTGCTTGATCGGCGTCCGCTCAGACGGGTGCGGCGTAAATACTCACCAGGAATTAAGGTCGAAGTCCCCATCACGTATGGATGAGGACTCCGACCTGCAGATGATCCGAGATACTCGGGCAGACAGCTAAGCGGCGACAGCAACCGGCTTCATCGCATGTGCCACCGCAACCGCAACCGCGACCGACGCGCCGACCATCGGGTTGTTTCCCATGCCAATCAAACCCATCATCTCCACGTGCGCGGGCACTGAAGACGAACCGGCAAATTGTGCATCTGAGTGCATCCGGCCCATGGTGTCGGTCATGCCATAGGACGCTGGACCCGCGCCCATGTTATCAGGGTGAAGCGTTCTTCCCGTGCCTCCACCGGAAGCGACCGAGAAAAACTTCTTCCCATCGAGCAGCCGCTCCTTTTTATAAATCGCCATCACCGGATGCTGGAAGCGTGTGGGGTTGGTAGAGTTGCCGGTGATGGCGACATCGACGCGCTCGAGTTGCATGATCGCAACGCCCTCGCGCACATCGTCGGCGCCATAGCAACGAACAGCCGCGCGCTCGCCCGTAGAATAGGCCTTTTCGCGAACGACCTTCAGCTTGCCGGTCGCATAATCAAACTCGGTTTGAACATAGGTGAATCCGTTCACACGCGAAATGATCAGCGCCGCGTCTTTGCCAAGGCCGTTCAGAATCACGCGCAATGGAGTCTTGCGCGCATTGTTGGCAGAGCGAGCAAGGCCGATTGCACCCTCAGCAGCGGCAAACGATTCGTGGCCCGCGCAAAAGGCGAAGCAGCCAGTCTCTTCGCGCAGCAGCATCGCCGCCAGGTTGCCATGACCAATACCGACCTTGCGGTCGTCCGCAACCGAGCCCGGAATGCAAAATGCTTGAAGCCCGGTCCCAAGGGTCTCGGCAATCTCAGCGGCAACCGTCTGTCCCTTCTTGATGGCAACGGCAGCGCCAATCAAATAAGCCCAGCCGGCATTTTCAAACGCAATGTTCTGGATGGATTTAACAATCTTCCGTACATCCACATTCTTGTCCAGGCAGATCTTTTCAGCTTTTTCCAGCGACCCGATGCCCGCAGCGGCAAGATAGGAGTCGATCTGCGCAATTCGTCTTTCGTATCCTTCAAACAAAGCCATGATCTTCTCCTTATTCCTTGCGGGGGTTGATGGTTTTCACGGCGTCGGCAAAACGGCCATAGGTCCCGGTTGCCTTGACCAGGGCGGTCTGTGCATCCACACCCTTGGCAATCGAATCCATCATGGGTCCAAGCCGGACGAACTTATAGCCGATGATCTCGTTGTCCGCGTCCAGAGCCAGTTCCGTAACGTAGCCCTCGGCCAACTGAAGATAGCGCGCGCCTTTTTCGCTGGTGCCGTACATGGTTCCCGTCACGCTGCACAAGCCTTTGCCCAGGTCCTCAAGGCCAGCGCCGATCGGCAGCCCGTCTTCTGAAAACGCCGTCTGCGTGCGGCCGTAGACGATCTGCAAAAACAGCTCGCGCATCGCCACGTTGATCGCGTCGCAAACCAGATCGGTATTCAAGGCCTCAAGAATGGTTTTGCCGGGAAGAATCTCAGCGGCCATCGCGGCAGAATGCGTCATGCCGGTGCAACCGATCGTCTCGACCAGTGCTTCCTCGATGATGCCTTTCTTGACGTTCAACGTCAGCTTGCAGGCTCCCTGTTGTGGAGCGCACCAGCCGACGCCGTGAGTCAAACCTGAAATGTCGCTGACTTCCTTGGCCTTGGTCCAGCGGCCTTCTTGTGGGATAGGCGCCGGCCCGTGATTCGGACCCTTGGCGACTATGCACATCTGTTCAATTTCGTGTGTATGCATCTGGAGTTGCGCTCCTTCGTTCGGTTGGATTAACAACGGGCGTTTCATCAAGTTCCATGTCGCGTGAAGCGGCCAGCTCTTGCCCGGCCACGCTTCGACACAAAAATTGCGCGGTAAATCAACCTGATTATAGAGCCGATGTATTTGAAGGGATGTGACCGCCGTCGCAAGAGATTGGCGAAGCCAATTTGTTGCTTTTTGAGGACGGAAGGCGTGTCTTTTCTATTTCGCTAAGGCTGTCATCCTGAGCGATGGGAGCGAAGCGAAGGGAGTCGAAGGACCTGCGGTTCGGGCGCCCTATCACGCCATTCGCTCTCCTCCCCGGACCAATCATTTCTGAATTTGCCCTACGTCCCGCACGGCTCCCCTCGATGCACTGGTAGTCGTTGCCGCATACGCCTGAAGAGCCTTCGAGACCTTGCGATTGCGCGTCGCCGGGTTCCAAGCCACTGAGCCTTTGGCCTCGACAGCTTTTCGGCGGCTGTCCAGTTCCGCATCGGACAAAGCCACGCGAAGCACACGTTTGGGAATATCGATCTCGATCGTGTCGCCCTCTTCGACCAGCGCCAGCGAACCGCCTTCTGCCGCTTCCGGTGAAATATGGCCGATACAAAGTCCAGACGACCCGCCAGAAAAGCGTCCATCCGTAATCAAAGCGCAGACCTTGCCCAATCCCTTGGACTTCAGATAACTGGTCGGGTAGAGCATCTCCTGCATTCCCGGACCGCCCTTCGGTCCCTCGTAGCGAATCAGCACCACATCGCCGGGGTGAATTCTGTCGCCCAGAATGGCTTCGACCGCTGAGTCCTGGCTCTCGAAGATATGCGCCGGACCAGCAAAAGTCAGATGCGCGGGATCAACGCCTGCTGTCTTTACGATGCAACCATCCTCAGCGATATTGCCAAACAGGACCGCCAGTCCGCCATCCGCGCTGAATGCGTGTGCCCGGTCGCGAATCACGCCACTCTCCCGATTCACATCCAGTTCCGCATAACGCGCGCTCTGGCTGAATGCGACAGTCGTGCGCACCCCACCCGGCGCCGCGCGATAAAACTCCGCAACAGATGGATTAACAGTACGCTTCAAATCTAATCTTTCGATAGCCTCGCCCAGCGTTCGGGCATGCACCGTGTACGTCTTCGAATGCAGCAAGTGGGCGCGGTCAAGCTCCGCCAAGATGCCGAAGACTCCACCGGCGCGATGCACATCTTCAAGATGCACAGCAGGTGCCGAGGGAGCCACCTTGCACAAGTTTGGAACGCGGCGCGAGAGGCGGTCGATGTCGGCCATGGTGAAGGGAACCTCGCCCTCTTGCGCCGCAGCCAGCAGGTGCAGAACGGTATTCGTCGAACCGCCCATCGCAATGTCGAGCGTCATTGCATTCTCGAAGGCTTCAAAGGTCGCGATGCTGCGCGGTAACACAGCGTCGTCGTCCTGCTCGTAGTAACGCTTGGCTAGATCGACGATCATCCTCCCCGCCTGGAGAAATAGTTCCCTCCTGTCCGCATGAGTCGCCAGAATGGTGCCATTGCCAGGCAGTCCAAGGCCCAGCGCCTCAACCAGGCAGTTCATTGAGTTGGCTGTAAACATGCCCGAGCAGGAGCCACACGTGGGGCACGCGGAGCGCTCATACTCATCCACCTGGGCGTCGCTCGCCTGCGGGTCGGCCGCCAGAATCATCGCGTCGATCAGATCCAGCGATTTCAGGCCGTTCCCATTCTGAATCTTTCCCGCTTCCATCGGCCCGCCAGAGACAAAGACCACGGGAATATTCAGGCGCAACGAAGCCATCAGCATCCCTGGCGTGATTTTGTCGCAGTTTGAGATGCAGACCAGCGCATCGGCGCAATGCGCATTCACCATGTACTCAACCGAGTCGGCGATCAGTTCGCGCGAAGGAAGGCTGTAGAGCATTCCGTCATGACCCATCGCAATGCCATCATCGATAGCGATGGTGTTGAACTCCTTCGCAACGCCGCCAGCGCGTGCAATCTCCTCGGCAACAAGCTGTCCCAGATCCTTGAGGTGAACGTGACCGGGAACAAACTGGGTGAAGGAGTTGACAACAGCGATGATGGGCTTGCCAAAATCACCGTCCTGCATTCCGGTGGCGCGCCATAGACTGCGCGCACCTGCCATGTTGCGTCCATGCGTGGATGTTCGAGACCTGTAAGTGGGCATGATCATTATTTTACCGCTTGTGGCATCGAGCCCAATATTGACTCCAAACTAATGCTGAATCGTAGTTGCCGCTTTGTCAGGTGCCTGCGTAATCGCGGCAGGAGTAGGCAACTGCGACCGGTCCCAGCCTCCTCCAAGAGCCTCAATCAGTTGCACCGACGCCGTCATCTCCTGCACCTGCAGATTGGTAAGCGACTGCTGAATTTGCAGCAAAGTAGTTTGCGAAGTAACCACGTCAATATAGGGATCGATGCCGTTTTGATAGCGTGTCAGTTCAAGGCGCAAAGACGTACTGGCTGAGTTGACCGCCTCCTGTTGGCGCAGGATTTGCTGCGACAAAATACGAACCGACGCCAGCGAGTCTTCAACCTGTTGAAATGCCGTCAGCACCGACTGACGATATGCCGCGACGTTCGCGTTATAGGTTGCAATGTACTGGTTGACCGTTGCGCGGCGCAGTCCACCATCGTAAACGGTCTCTGAGATCGATGGGCCGACAGACCAGAAGCGGCTGGGCCAATCGAAGAGATGCTTGATAGCATCGCTCTCCACGCCTCCGCCGGCGGATATCGTCAGGGCGGGATAAAATGCGGCCCGAGCAACTCCAATCTGCGCATTCGCAGCGGCCATGTTGCGCTCGGCGGCGGCTACATCAGGACGCCGTTCGAGCAACTGAGAAGGCAACCCAATGGGTATCGGCGGAGGCGCGCTCGTCTTCGGTTCAACCGGAATGGAGAACGTCGAGGCCGGCTTGCCTACCAGCATGGCCATCGCATGTTCATACTGCGCTCGCGCAACTCCGAGGTTGATAGCTGTCGACTGCGCGCTCGATAGGGTCGTCTGCGCTTCCACAACCGAAATCTGATCGCCAACGCCCGTGTCGTAGGCGGCCTTGACAGCATCGAGCGCCTTCTTGTCGGCTTCGACTGTATCGTTCAGTAATTCTTGCAGCGCGTCCTGGCCGCGGATCTCAAAGAAGTACACGGCAAGACTGGCTTGTTCTGTGAGCCGCTCATTCTCAAGATCGGCGGCCGAAAGTTGGGCATTATATTGACTGGCGTGTACGGTGTTGCGCACTTTCCCCCACAGGTCAGGCTCCCATGACGCATCGGCGGAAAGAGAAAACAACTGCGTCTGTTTGCCGGTCGGCGTCGCGCTGCTCGTGGATGTTGTTCCGCTGCTTGAGAAGGATGAGACATTGGCGGAGCTTTGCGACCGGCCATAAGATCCACCAACACTGACCGCGGGAAAGTATTGCGACCTCGCCTCGCGCACCAGGGCTCGGGCTTCCATGAAGTTTTCGAAAGCCTGACGAATATTTTCGTTGTCTATATTGAGTTCGTCTTCGAGAGAATTCAACTCGGGTTCATGGTAAATTTCCCACCACTTGCCTCGAAGAACCGCGTCCTGAGGTTGCGCGACTGTCCACCCACCGGTTTCCTGAGACGGCACCGTAGATTCTTTGAAAGCCGGCGGCGCCGTCATAGCAGGCGGAGAATACCTAGGACCAACGTTGCATCCCGTAAGCATCGCGCAAAACACAGCGATAGACATCGCTGGCAACGTCACGAGCAGTCTGCATGAATGGTCGATCGTCGTTTTCATAATGAACACTCCATATCTAGGTTGCCTCCGCGGTTCCATGCTCGAGGCCCGCCGATTCTTTGCCCTTGAATCGGAGCCGCATCCGATCGAAGAACAGATACACAACAGGCGTGGTGTAAAGCGTCAGCATCTGGCTCACGATCAGCCCACCGACGATCGTGATGCCAAGCGGACGTCTGAGTTCGGAGCCGGTTCCGGTTCCAAAGGCCATCGGCAGCGCGCCAAACAAGGCCGCCATCGTCGTCATCAGGATGGGACGAAAGCGAAGCTGGCAGGCTTCAAAGATGGCATCTCTGGTGGTCTTGCCGTGTTCGCGTTCCGCAACCAGAGCAAAGTCGATCATCATGATCGCATTCTTCTTCACGATTCCTATCAGCAGGATGATGCCGATAATGGAGATAACGTTAAGGTCCACTTTGAAAAGCATCAGCGCCAGCATGGCTCCAACACTTGCCGATGGCAACGTGGAAATGATGGTCAATGGATGCACCAGGCTTTCGTAAAGAATACCGAGAACAATATAGACAGCCAGCAAGGCCGTACCGATGAGGAGTGGTTCGCTGGCCAGCGAGGTCTGATAAGCCGATGCTGTTCCGGCAAAGAATCCGCGGATCGTTTGCGGCATATTAAGCCGCTCCTGCATCTGGGCAACCAATCGGGTTGCATCGCTCAACGACATGCCTTCCGCAAGATTGAACGACACCGTGACGGATGGGAATGAACTGGTGTGATTGATTGTCAGCGGGGTAGTGCTGGCCTTCGCTGAAGTGACCGTGGAAAGTGGGACCACGCCATTGCCACTTGTATTGAGGTAAATACTCTTCAAGCCCTCCGGGCTTTGCCAGTAAGTGGGCGCTACCTCCAGAACTACATAATATTGGTTGAGCTGTGTGTAAATTATGGAAACCTCCGACTGTCCGAAGGCGCTGTAGAGGGACTGATCCAAGGACTGCGGCGTAATGCCGAGCCGCGCAGCAGTGGGTCGATCGTAGTTGAGCAACTCTTGCAGGCCGCTATTCTGCGCATCGCTGCTCACATCCTGAAAGCCGGGAATCTTCTGCATTCCCGTAAGCAGGATGGGTCCCCAATGCGAGAGATCTGTCACGTTGTCCGACTGAATCGTATATTGATACATGGCATTGCTCGACCTTCCTCCAATCCGCAGATCCTGTGCCGCCTGCAGGAAAGACGAGGCAACCGGAAGGCGATTCATCTTAGGTCGCAAGCGATCGATAATGGCCGGCGCCGCGACCTTGCGAATATTCAGCGGCTTGAGTGCAATGTTAATGCTGCCTGTGTTGGATGCTCCGTTGCCGCCCGTATATGCAATGACATTATCCACCGCCGGATCGGCTTTGATTACCTTCACCAGTTGCAAGATCGAGTTATCCATCACCGGAAACGATGCATCTTGCGGACCGCGCACACTACCCTGTATGGCTCCCGTATCTTGCTGCGGGAAGAACCCTTTGGGAATGATGTCGATGAGATAGAAGTTCAATGCGATTGTCAGAACAAGCAAAGTCAGCATCGGTCCAGGATGCTTCAGCACCCACGCCAGAGACCGGCTGTATCCAGAGACCATCCACGCGAATCCCTTCTCGCTTATTTCATAGGCGCGGCCATGCTTGACTGTTCTCTCATCCTTGAGCAGATAGGCGCACATCATTGGCGTAGTGGTTAAGGAGATGAGCATCGAAACGACAATCGCGGTCGACAGCGTGATCGCAAACTCGCGGAACAAGCGGCCAACGATTCCGGCCATAAGCAGAATTGGGATGAAGACCGCAATCAGCGACAAACTAATTGATAGGATGGTAAACCCAATCTCGCTGGACCCCTGAAAGGCAGCCTTCATCGGTGTCATGCCTGTCTCGCGAAGTCTGGATATGTTTTCCATCACCACGATCGCATCGTCCACTACGAAGCCTGTCGCAATGGTCAGCGCCATAAGGGATAGATTGTCGATACTGAAACCGAGCAGATACATTACCGCGAAGGTGCCAACCAGCGAGACGGGAACGGCGACGGCCGGAATCAGCACTGCTCGCCCGCTGCGCAGGAAGATGAAGACAACAAGAATGACCAGGCCAACAGACAGAATGAGAGTGCGCTCCACATCGCTGACAGACGCACGAATGGTTGTGGTGCGGTCCAGAACAACCGTTGTCTTGATGCCTTGCTGGATCGAAGCCTCGATCGATGGCAACGCTTCCCGGATTCGATCGACGGTATCAATGATGTTTGCACCCGGCTGACGGAAGATGATCACCGGAATTGACGGAATGCCGTTCAAATATCCAGCCGTACGAAGGTTCTGCGCCGCATCTTCGACGTCTGCAACATCGGCAAGCCTGATTGCCGCCCCATTTTTGTAACCTACAATCAGAGGTCTGTATTGGGCGGCGTGAGATATCTGGTCGTTGGTAATGATATCCGCCGTCGTATCCCCGTCTGAGATCTGCCCGGCCGGCTCGTGAGCATTCTGCTGACTTAGGGTGGATTGGATGTTCTGGATCGTGAGCCCGTGACTGTTCAGCAACGTGGGGTTGACTTCCACCCGCACGGAAGGGCTGGCGCCTCCGCCGACCACAACCTGTCCAACGCCCTCAATCTGCGACAACCTTTGTGCCATGACCGACGATGCCGCGTCATAGAGTGCCGGTCTGTCGTACTTATCCGAAGTAAGTCCCAAGATAATAATCGGCGAATCGGCAGGATTTACTTTGCGATAAGTTGGATTGGCGGGCAAGTTAGCTGGCAAATAAGTGCGCGCGGCATTGATTGCCGCCTCCACATCCCGCGCGGCGCCGTCTATGTCACGGCTCAGATCGAATTGCAGTGTAATTGAAGTACTACCCAGCGAACTCGATGAAGTCATCTCGGTTACGCCGGCGATGTGGCTAAACTGCCTCTCGAGAGGAGTCGCTATGGAAGACGCGGTAATCTCAGGACTTCCGCCAGGCAAGCTGGCCGAGACTGAGATCGTTGGAAAATCAACTTGTGGCAACGGAGAAACGGGCAGCACCTTGAACGCGATGGCCCCCACAAGCACGATCCCAGCTGTGAGCAGCGTAGTCGCCACTGGCCTGCGAATAAAGGGCGCGGAGATATTCATCAGCCCTCCGCCGGCGTTGGTTCATTGCCAGAGTCGATGACTTTCTTTGAACGGCTAAAGCGATGACCAATGTTATCGAAAAAGATATAAATCACCGGCGTGGTATAGAGCGTGAGCACCTGGCTCAGCAGCAATCCGCCAACCATGGCAATGCCCAAAGGCCGACGTAGCTCTGAACCCATGCCTCTGCCAAGTGCCAGCGGAATCCCCGCCAAGAGCGCAGCCATCGTCGTCATCATGATAGGACGGAACCGTAGCAAGCAGGCCTCATAAATAGCATCCGTTGCGCTTCTTCCGTGCTCTCGTTCTCCTTCCATTGCAAAGTCAACCATCATAATGCCGTTCTTCTTCACAATTCCGATCAGCAGGATGATGCCGATAATCGCGACGACGCTCAGGTCCTGCCTGAAGAGAACAAGTGCCAGCAGCGCGCCCACGCCGGCCGAAGGCAAGGTCGAAAGAATCGTAATTGGATGGATGAAACTCTCATAGAGGACCCCGAGCACGATATAAACGGCAGCAAGCGCGGCTAGTATCAAAAGGCCTTCATTTGAGAGCGACCCCTGACACGAAGCAGCCGTTCCCTGAAAGCCGGACTGAATGCTGGCCGGCATGTTCAGCTCCTTCTGAACTTTTTCGATCGCCGTGATTGCCCCGCCCAGCGCCGCATTGGGAGCAAGATTGAACGAAACGGTAACCGCCGGAAATTGACCTTGATGATTGATTGAGAGCGGCTCAGTTACTCTTTCAAGATGAGTAAATGCGCTGAGAGGCACGGCATTTGCAGCCGCGGTGGTAGTGGCTGCATTCGCGATCGAAGTTGTGCTGCTCGCACCCACGCTCGACTTGATCGCATTCGATGGAGCGCTGAGCACCGCCGAGGACGGGGTGAAGGCCACCGAAGTCGTAATCGCATTCGAGCCGGCGGACGAAGACCCCGAGGCCGCGAAGGACGAAGATGCTCCCGGACCAGAGCTCCCGGCCGAAGCGTTAGTCTGTATATAGAGATCCTGAATTTTGTTAGGACCTAGTTGGGAGCTTGGAGCGGCTTCCAGAATCACGTGATATTGGTTCAACTGCGTATACATTGTGCTGATCTGGCGCTGCCCATACGCGTCGTACAGCATATTGTCGATGGTCGAGGGCGCGATACCAAGCCGCGATGCGCTCACTCGATCGATCACCAGCGATACCGCCAGCCCCCCGGTTTGTTGATCGGTGGCCACATCGGCCAGTTGCGGCAACTGCTTCATCTTGTCGACAAGCCGCCCGGCCCACAGGTTCAACTCATTTGCGTCCGGATCCTCCAAAGTATATTGATACTGTGTGCGACTGACTCGATCGTCCACTGTGATGTTCTGCACCGGTTCCATGAAAAGCTCGATGCCATCCACTTGCTTCAGACTCTTCTGGAGCCGCCGAATTACGTCGGAGGCGCCTAAATCGCGAGCGCTCAGCGGTTTTAAGTTGATCGACATTCGTCCGCTGTTGAGCGTTGTGTTAGTCCCATCCGCGCCAATAAAGGAAGACAGACTCTCGACAGCGGGGTCCTGAAGAACGATGGCTGCCAATTGTTGCTGCTTCTGCTCCATGGCCGCAAAGGAGATAGACTCCGGCGCTTGCGAGATGCCCTGAATTACCCCGGTATCCTGCGTCGGAAAAAACCCCTTGGGGATAACGATGTATAGAAAGATTGTGAGTACCAGCGTCGCCGCGGCAACCAATAAAGTGATGGTCTGGTATCCGAGAACAAACTTGAGCGTCCGGCCATAAAAAGCAATTACGTTCTCGAAAACGCGCTCCGAAGCCTTGAAAAAACGTCCCTGTTGCTCTTTCGGAGTATGTCGAAGTATGCGGGAGCACATCATCGGCGTCAGCGTGAGAGAGACAACAGCCGACAGGACAATCGTTACCGCGAGAGTCACTGCGAATTCGCGAAAGAGGCGGCCTACAACGTCGCCCATGAAAAGAAGCGGAATGAGCACAGCTATCAGTGACACGGTAAGCGAGATGATGGTGAAGCCGATCTGTTCCGCGCCCTTCATGGCCGCTTCCATCGGCGTGTCTCCGGCCTCGAGATAGCGCGTAATGTTCTCGATCATTACAATCGCGTCGTCCACGACAAAACCCGTCGAGATCGTCAGCGCCATCAGCGAAAGATTGTCCAAGCTGTAGCCCAGCGCATACATCGCACCGAAGGTTCCCACCAGCGAAACCGGCACGGCAATGCTGGGAATGATGGTCGCGAAAAGGTTGCGCAGAAAAAGAAAGATGACCATCACCACCAGCGCAATGGTCAGCACCAGTTCAAACTCGACATCAGAGACAGACGCGTTGATCGCCGTGGTGAGATCGGTCAGCGGAGTTACTTGAATCGAGGCCGGCAGGTTCACTTCAAGCTGGGGAAGAATGGCCTTGATGGCCTTCACTACGCTGATCGTGTTGGCTCCGGGCTGTC
>CAYTJN010000034.1:0-28632 GCA_964438125.1 uncultured Occallatibacter sp. | reverse complement strand
AAGACCCTCCAGGCGGCGGCCGGCAAGGGCCAGATCGCCGATCAGATCCAATACCTTGTGGCGCACATATTCGTCCTCAAAGCGGAGCGGCCCGTTGACCGGCCCTTTGGGTCCAAGAATGATGGCGTTTTCCGGGCTCGCGCCCCGGATCAGTCCCATATCGCGCAGGCGCTTTTCGTCGGCCTGGTAGCCGAAGGTCCGTGCGCCGGCAATGTAGGAGCCATAAGTCTCGGCCGCCAGATCGATACTGGAACTTTGCCGGCCCACGGGCGCGGGGAAGTCGATGGTGTATTCGATGCTGTAGCCGGAGCCGGGATAAACGCCGATGAATTTGTTCCCCTCACGCACCTCGACCGGCCGCAAGACGCGCACGGTCTCTCGGCGACGGCGTTGGGTGCGGATGCCTACGCTGAAGAATGCCTCGACATAGGGCAAGGCGCTGCCGTCGAGGATGGGCAGCTCAAGGTTGTCCAGTTCCGCGATGACGTTGTCCACGCCCATGCCGATCAGTGCGGAGAGCAGATGTTCCGTCGTTTGAATGAGGACGCCCTGGCGCATAAGGCTGGTGGCGTAACTGACTTTGGCCACGTAGCGGCCGATGGCGGGGATTTCAAAGTTGTCGAGATCTGTGCGGCGGAAGACGATGCCGGAGCCGGCCGGAGCAGGCAACAGACGCATGGTTACAGGTGCGCCGGAGTGTAGTCCAATCCCGGTGAATTCGAGGGGCGCGACAATCGTCTGTTCCAGGTGCGCGGGAGTCAGTTGCCCTAAATTGTGCAAATATTCATCTCCAGCATTGGACGGCAATGACGACTGCACTAACGTTAGACGGCACGGGCCATCCCTGTCATGTGGTATTTTTGCCACACTTTGCACCAAATAGGGTAAGTTTTGCCCACTAGGGACCATTCGGGAACTGACCTAACCGTCGTAGAATCATGAAATCTCAGATTTCGCCTGTTAAAAACCGGGAAAGGTAGCAAAAAATGTCTGCGACAAAACGTCTTCCTGTACCGATGCGGGCGTTGCTGGCAGGGGCGCGACGCAAGCAAACGGCGCTCATCGATCTTGCAATCGAATTGGTGCGGGCAGAATCACCGTCCGATAACAAAGCGGCCCTGGATGCCTGCGTTTCGATCGCCGCGAGTCGTGCCAGTTCGTTGGGCGGTCGCGTCAAAATCCATCGAATGAAAGACTTTGGCGGATTGCTTGAAGCGCGCTTTGGGTCGAAGTCCAAGATGGGTGCGGCTGGAAGGACGCTGCTTCTGGGCCATCTGGACACAGTCTGGCCGCTGGGCACGCTGAAGACAATGCCCTGCCGACTGGGCCCGGACAATGCCGGACAAATCCGGCTTTGGGGTCCAGGCACGTTCGACATGAAGGTGGGCGTAGCCATGGCGTTGACCGCCCTTGAAATGCTGGCCGAGTCGGGACTGTTGCAGTCAGAGATTGTGGTCTTGCTCAACAGCGATGAAGAGGTGGGCAGCCCAGCTTCGCGCGCCACGACGGAGCGTCTGGCGGCGGATTGCGCACGAGTCTATGTTCTCGAGCCGGCGCAAGGACTGGCTTACAAGACCGCTCGCAAAGGCGTTGGCAACTGGCGGCTCGACGTGACAGGAGTGGCTGCGCACGCGGGAGTGGACTTCGAAAAGGGCGCGAGCGCGGTTTTGGAACTGGCCAAGGTGATCGAGAGAGTCAGTAGCTGGACCGACCTCAAGCGGGGAGTGACCGTGAACGCCGGGGTCGTTGGAGGCGGCAGCAAATCGAACGTGATTGCCGCTCAAGCGTGGGCCGAGGTGGATGGCCGGATCGTTCGAAAGGCCGACGGACCGCGTTTGGAACGGCGTTTTGCCGCGCTCAAACCGGTGGACAAAAGGTGCCAACTGGCCGTCTCCGGAGGCATCAATCGTCCGCCGATGGAGCGAACTCGCGCCACCCTGCGTCTTTACCGTGAAGCTAGAGAACTGGCGTCCGAGATGGGGTATGCCCTCGAAGAGGCCTCGACAGGAGGAGCTTCGGACGGCAACTTCACCTCCGCTCTGGGCATTCCCACTTTAGACGGGATGGGCGCGGTCGGTGAGGGGGCTCACGCACGCCACGAGTCCGTAATGGTGGAGCATTTGGCACCGAGAACAGCTTTGCTTGCAGGACTGTTGGCTTTGCGCTGAGGCAGAACTCATCCAGGGCTGACCCTGTGCATCACAGCAGCGGAATCCCGTTCGGATCTTTTAGGGCAGGCTGGCGATATGTCGAGCTGGTGGACATGAGTGACATGCCCACGCATTGACCCAGATTACGATACCAACCAAGTGCTGCTGACCGCGCATGTGATATGCGCAAGTGCGGGAGCGCCTGATACACTTTTCACAAGAATCAACCGGAGCTTGAAACACCATGAGAAACACTTTCCTGATTTTATTGATGGCGGCAAGCGCCGTCGCCGCAAGCGCCCAAACCCCCGCAAGTGCTGCACCAGCCGCTGCCAAATCGGCTACCGCTGCCAAGCCGGCAACTGCGGCCAAGCCAGCCGTTAAGTCCGGTGCGACGACCACTAAGTCCACGGAACCGGCCGACAAGCTGCCCGCAGGCGTGACTCCCGTCAAGGGACCGAAGTCGACTCTCTATTCTGTTGCCCTGCGCTACCAGGACGAGAAGGTCGGTGACGGCACCGCCGCTGAGCCGGGCAAGTTGCTGAAGTTCCACTACACTCTATGGACCGCCGGAGCGGACGGCATAAAATTTGACTCCTCCTCCGACCACCCCGGACAGCCTGTAAAAGATAAGGACGGCAAGCCGGTGCTGGGCGACGATGGCAAGCCCAAGCTGGGCGATCCTCAGCCGATGTCCGTGGTCATGGGGCAAGGCCGCCCGATGCCTGGATGGGACCTGGGAGCCGAGGGTATGAAGGCTGGCGGCAAGCGTCGCGTCTTCATTCCGTGGGAACTGGGTTTCGGCGCTCGTGAGATTCCCGCCGCAGCCACCCGTCCGGCGGTTCCGGCCAAATCCGATCTGATCCTGGATCTGGAATTGGTGGACGTCGCGGACGCACCGCAAGCGCCTCAACATCCGATGGGCGGACCAGGAATGCATGCGCCAATGGGCGGTCCAGCTCATCCGATGCCCGGCCCGGCAACCGCACCGCCTGCTGCCGGCGCTACTCCGGCCACACCGGCGGCTCCAGCCGCTGGGACTTCACCGGCAAAACCGGCAGCGCCCGCGGCTCCCGCATCTTCTACGGCCCCTGCGGCTCCGGCAGCTCCGGCAGCACCTGCCACTCCCCCGCAGCCCCAATCGAAGTAAGGGTTATTTCAACTCCAGGCCACGCTCAGAGGAAACTCTGGCGTGGCCTTATTTATTCGCGTGTATTAGTCGCTTCCGAATTGGCAGAGTCAGTTGAACGCTTCGGTCAGCAACGGAGGCCGCAGCGCTTGAGGTTTTCGACGCTGGCTCACTGATCGATTTGTTATCGCACCTGTGGGGTAGCCTTTGAGAGCGCTCTCACTAAACGGGTGCTATTTACAGGCAGTTCATTGATTGCGGGTTATAATCCCTCCACCTCAACCCCGTCTCCGCGGGGGCAAGAAAAAGACAGACGCAGCGAGCTTAACTTCCAACAACGAGGAGGACTTCCCCATGTCCGCCAATGGATTCAGCTTTGCCAATCCGCATTACACCGCCGATAACTTCGTCACTTATAGCGCGGCCCAAATCGACGCCGACGCAAATATACCGACCTCCGAGGAGATTGAGGAGATCGAACCGATTCCCGCGCCGCGCATCAGCCCGCCGGTGATGGACCTGGGCGCCGTGCTGCCCGCAGACGCATTAGCTCAGATCAGCGCTGCCGGCTCACTTGTCTTTCACTCGGTAGGCGACACGGGCGGTATCATCCGGGCCGAACCGCAGCTCGCCGTGGCTGACGCGATGGCCGCCGATCTGACAGGAAAGAGCTACGGCTCCGGTCTGCCCGCCTTCTTCTTTCACCTCGGAGATGTGGTCTATTTTTTCGGACAGGAAACCTATTACCCAGAACAGTTCTACGATCCCTATCGCAACTACGCCGGGCCCATCTTTGCGATTCCAGGAAACCATGACGGCGTGATGTTTGAGGGCGAGGCGGTCAGTTACTCGCTGGAGCCGTTTATCGACAACTTCTGCACGCCTGCGCCGCAGGCAGGTGTTCCCGGTTTTTCGCGGACGACGATGACGCAGCCAGGGGCCTATTTCACTTTGACGGCTCCTTTTGCGCGCATCATCGGTCTCTACTCAAACACCGGCGAAACCACAGGCGTGCTGAGCAGCGCGGCGATCGGCACAGACCAGATTACCTTTCTCGAACAGCAACTGGCGGCAGCGCTGGCGGCACGGACGGCCGGCAAGAATCCGCAGGCGTTGATCATTGCGGTGCATCATCCGCCATTTACCGGTAGCAGCGAACACTCTCCCAGCCCGGCGATGCTCAAGGCCATCGACGATTGTTGCGCGCAGGCAGGCATATGGCCCGATCTGGTGCTCTCAGGTCACGCGCATCTTTACGAGCGCTATACGCGGACGATGTCGGCCGACGGGCGGCAGATTCCGTATGTCGTCTCGGGCAACGGCGGCTACTACAATTTGCCTGGCCTGAAAAAGAAAACAGATGGCAGCAAGCCGATCGCCGGCCAGCACTCCGAGCCGGACGGCCAGGGCAACACTATCACTCTCGACGCGTACAACGACACGGAGTACGGATTCCTGCGCATCACGGTGAGAGCGGCCACGATCCAGGTTGACTCCCTCGTTGTCAGCGTGACCACGCAAACCTCACGCACCAGCGCGCCACCGCCGACTACCGTCGACAGCTTCACCGTCAACCTTGCGGCGCACACAGTGACGACGCCTTAGTCGAGTTTTGGATGGAGCTTGTGGAAGCCGGTGGCCCGCTGATACGACCACGCGAACGCCGCCAATTTCGCATCCTGGTAGTGGCCGGCGAGGAACGTGAGCGAGACAGGAGTGCCCGGCCCGCCAATGTCGTCACTGTCGCCATCATCGATTTTGGGCGGTGGAGGCGCGCCGGCAGTGCGCAGTCCGTTGGGGAGAATCAGTGCCGGATGGCCGGTCAGGTTGGTGGCCGTGAGCTGCGTATTCGTCGAAGGCGTCACGATGATGTCCACCTGGTCAAAGAGCGCGTTGAGTTGTTGGATCGCCAGTGTCCGCGCGCGGTTGGCCTGGATGTACTCGACCGCAGGGTAGAGGCGGGCAACGCGAAAGTCGTTGGGCCAGTCTTCGACGCCTTGTTCGGTCAGCAGCCGGTCGCGTCCGGAAAGAGTAAGGTCGTCGAAGGCCGCCGCAGCCTCGGCAAGCAGCAGGTTCGACATGGCATCCCAGGGCAGCTTGGGCAGCTCGACGGGAGTCAGCGCAATCCCCATCGCTTTCAACTTGGCCAGTGCGGCGGTATCGAAGCGCCGGTCGTAGTCCCGCCTTGCGCGCGCTTCCTTGAGTTGAGTATTTTTCTCCTCGCGCTTTTGAAGTTCTTCGGCAGTTTCGTTGGCTGCGGGATCGAGGAGTTTAATCGGCGCAGGCGGATCGAACTCGCTCTTGAGATAGCCAATGCGCAGGCCGCGCAAGTCCGTCTTCGGCTGCCAGACGAACGATGTCGGGTGAGCCGCGGCGTCCTTCCCATCCGGTCCATGAATCGCCGCCAGAACCAGTGCGCAATCTTCAGCCGAGCGCGCGATGGCGCCCAGCTTGTCCATCGTCCAACTCAAGGCCATGGCACCTGTGCGAGGGACCAGGCCAAACGTTGGCCGCAGCCCGGTCACGCCGCAGCGGGTAGAAGGAGAAGAGATGGAACCAAGCGTCTCAGAGCCGATTGCGAAGGCGACACACCCGGCCGAAACTGCGCTGGCCGAGCCAGCCGAAGAGCCACTTGAACCCTGCGCCGGATTCCAGGGATTGCGCGTGCGCCCACCGAACCACTTGTCGCCCAAGGCCAGCGCCCCCAAGGTTAGCTTCGCCACCAGCACCGCTCCGGCCGCATCCAGCCGCTCAACCACGGTTGCGTCCTGGTCGAAAGACTGGTGCTCGAAGCCGCCAGCGCCCCATGTCGTCGGATAGCCTTTGACCGCAAGCAGATCCTTGGCGCCCCAGGGAATGCCGTGCAGCGGGCCGCGGTAGTTTCCGGAGGCGATCTCGGCATCGGCGGCTTTGGCCTGAGCGAGTGCCCGGTCTTCGGTGAGCGTAATGACAAAGTGCAGTTTGGGGTCGTAGCGCTTGAGCCGCTCCAAATACATTTTTGTCAGCGCGAGCGAGGTAATTTTTCGCGTTCGCAGCAGCGCGCCAAGTTCTGCCACCGAGGCAAAGGCCAGGCTCTCAATATGTCCCGACTCGGGTAGCTCAGGCGGTTCCGTGGCGACGTTATCTACGGAACTAATCGCAGTTTCACCGGAGCAATTGGGTTCCTCGGAGCTTCCGTGAGCGTCCGTCTGCGCCTCGGCGGGCAGGGGATGAAAAACAAAGGCCGGTGGCAAGGAGTTAGCCATCTTCAGCGCGCGAATCGGCTCGTACGCGTCGCGTTGTCCATTGAGGCCTTCGAGCATCAATTGTTTTTGCTCGGCGGTGAAAGGACCGACGCCCGCCAGCGCCGCGGCCTGGTCGATCATCTCAGGCGTGATTTTGGGCAGGCTTGGCGACGGCTTGGCTGGTTGATTCGCTTCCGGGTTCGCGGCTGGACTCGCGCCGGGGGGAGTTTGAGGCGCGGTTTGCTGGGCTTGCGCGGCCAGCGTATAGAGAACACCAGGCAGCAAGGCCGAGGTGATTCCCGCACGGCTGCATGCAGCTAGAAAACTTCGACGGTCCAGTGTCATGGCGGCGAGGTCCTTTCGCACGAATTGGGCCCTTGCGAAAACTATAGCCCAACCGGTTGAGATCGCCTGCGGGATTTAGCGGATTTGAGTGTCTATGAAGTCGTGCAAGACGCATCGTCTGCGGAAATACACGGCCATCAGGAGCGGCTCTAGGGTCGAACTCCTCGCAGCTTAGCAGCCTCGCCTGCGCTAGCTCGTTGCGGCGGGCGGCGGAGCGGCGGCGGCAGGCGTGCTGCTGGGAGTGCTTTCTTTCGCTGCGGCAGGAGTTTTGTTCTCGGCCGGCGCTGCTGTGGAAGCTGCTTCGCTGGCAGGTGCGCTGGATTTCGCAGCGTAGTCGTTCACATACCAGCCGGCTCCTTTGAAGTGCAGGCGCGGCGCGGTGAGCGGGCGCTCAAGCACACCCTGGCAAACCGGGCAAACAAGCTCTTGCTTGGAGCTGAAGTTCTGGATTTTCTCAAAACGGTGGCCACACTGGGTACACCGATACGCATACAACGGCAAAGTTCTCACCCCTGACAGGAAGAATGACTCACTTCACCTATTGTATCGGCAGGGCAGTAAATTATCTGCAAATCGCGTGGCTCCCACCCTGGCCGCAGACACGAGGACGCGGCGAGGGTGGGGCGCTTGAGGCTCGATTTCAATGCGCGGCGATCAAGACCGACGCCGAGCGATTTTCCCATTCAAGCGTCAGCTTGCCGGTAGTCCCTCCCATGTCGGTGATGATGTACTTGAGGTTCTCGACCATTGCATCGGGTTTACTCATGCTCATCTTGACGCGGCCCAGATCCTGAGCCTTGTCGTATTTAGTACCCCACTGGCCGGTCTGCTTATTCACGATCAGCACCCAGTTATCGGGGTCCGAGAGATCGACATAGAGGGAGTAATCGCCCTTCGGAACAGCCAGTCCGCCGAAGGTCAGATCAGCTTCGGTATGCAACTTGGTTGCTGAGTTGGCGCCCGCGCGCCACACCGGGTACGTGGGATCGTGGCCGATGAGCCCGTCTTTTTCGAAGAGATGTCCGGCGCGTCCTTTGACTCCGGGCGAACTATAGGTGACGCTGATGGCCTTGCCGCCGATGGTCGCCGATTCGGTGGCCGGCGGACTTTTCGGTGGGCCTTGCTGTGCAGAGAGGGTGAGCGTTGTGGCGACGAACAGCGCCGTACAGATCATAAAGTGCTTCACAAGCATTTACCTCCGTGGGAATGAGTCCCTCCGAGACCTTGAGCCCGGACGCAACGATTGTCGCACCGTCCAGCCTTTGAAGGGAAACCGGCGCGTGCAAACAGGAGGATCGGCAGACCGTGTACGACGCGCGGCCCCGGCGCTCCAATCCATGCCGGCGAACGAATTTGCTCTGCCCATGCCAAGGAGCGTGCGGTATACTCCAATCGCAGCGAAAACAAGGAGGTTGACGATGCATTTCAACGGGATTTTGAAGTTGGCGGCGGGTGCGCTGGTCACGGGGATGATGGTGCCGGGTACGATGATGGCGCAGGGAAGCGATACAGTACTCAAGCCGGCAGAGATTCAAAAGCTGCTGCCTGCAACCGTGTTCTATCGCGGGCAGACGGCACCCACGGAGTTGCGAAACTCCGGCGGCGTAAGGCTGGCAGACGGGTTCTACGTCGTGGCGGCACTGGTAGACACGAGCGGCTACACGACGGGCGTGCAGGCGAAGTATCAGGCATGCTTGATCACCGAGGTTCCCATCAAGCTGGGCGGACAGAGTCTTGCAGCGGGCTTTTACGGTGCGGGATTTGTTGCGGAAAACAAATTTGTAGTGACCGATGTGGGCGGCCATGAAGTGCTCACGGCGGACGCTGCCGAAGATCCGACACTCAAGCGGCCCATGCCATTGCAGGTTGTCGCCGACCCCGCTGGAGGCTTCCGGCTCTACCTGGGACGCAAGTATGTGGTCTTCAGCCGGTAACTCTACCGGCTTCACTTTCACCTCTGGGACCTGCAAATTCTACCCGTGATTGCATTGATCCGATTGCGGGAGCGCGGCTCAACGATTGCGTTCTTCACAGGCTTGAGAGCGAATGTTCTGGAAGAACGGGGGCTGTTGAGGCTAACATGATGATGCAGGTTCCGTATTATCTCGCAGTTGCAGTTTTTGAAAAGGGGAGGAAACACAGATGAGTTACCGTTCGTTCAGGTCTTTTTGCCAGGTTTCGGCTTTGGCATGTCTCGCACTGGTGCCCATGGGCTGCAAAAAACCCCCGGCGGTGACCTTGGCCTGTCAGGCCAATCCACCCGCCATATTCCCCGGTGACACGGTCACGGCGACCGCGGTTCCCGGCTCAGTGGATACCAACAAGAAGAACAATGTGGTCTACGACTGGTCGGGTACCGGCGTGACCGGCAACGGCGCAACTGCTACTGTCAATACCGCCGCATTGGCGCCCGGCAGCTATAGCGTCAAGGCAACCGTCAAGGAAGGCCGGAAAGGTAAGGAAGGCAAAAAGCCCGGCCAGAGCGCCGAGTGCACAGCCAGCTTTACGGTGAAGGATTTTGAGCCGCCAACCCTGGCCTGCGCTGCAAGCCCTGTGACCATCAAGCCCGGCGAGACCAGCACGATCACGGCCACCGGCCTAAGCCCGCAGAGCCGCCCGCTGACCTACACCTATTCGGCAGCCGCGGGATCGATCAGCGGCAGCGGAGCGACAGCCACATTCTCCTCGGCCGGCGCGCCCACCGGGAGCGTTGGTATCTCCTGCAACGTGGCCGACGACAAGGGACATACGGCAGCCGCGAGCACCACCGTGACAATCCTTGCTCCTTACGTGGCTCCGGTTCCGCATACCCAGACGCTCTCCGCGATCAGCTTTGCTGGGGACAGCAAGCGTCCGGAGCGCGTGGACAATGAAGCCAAGGCGCAGCTTGACGCCGTTGCCTTGAGCCTCCAACAACAGCCTGATGCCAAGGTCGTGCTGGTTGGCAGTGCGTCGGCGGATGAAAAGGCAATGCCGAAGCATCACAAAAAGCACGCCAAAATGGAAGACGTCGCAGCCCAGCGCGCCGTCAATGTCAAAGCATACCTGGTGACCGAAAAGGGTATTGACCCGGCCCGCGTTTCCGTAGCCACCAGCACCACCGATGGCAAAATGGTGACTCCGTACCTGGTGCCCGCAGGTGCCGACTTCGCTGCCGACGTCACTGGAACAACCCCAGTGGATGAAAGCGCCGTGAAGCCTGAGGTGCGCAAGCCCCTGCACGAGCGGCATCATCACAAACACGCGGCCAAGAAGATGGACATGTAGTCCGATCCGCCACCTTGCGGTAAGAAATCGAAGCCAGCCTTTCGGGGCTGGCTTCGGTGTTTTTGGATGCTTTTATAGCGGCCCACAGGTCAACGAAGCCCGCTAGATGAATGGATCGGGCTCGCTTTCCAGCGAGCCCGTTCGAGAGGCATTTGTTGTGGGGGAGGGCGCGGATGGGGTAAGGCGAAGATTGAAATTGCTTAAAGGGAACCGACAGGAGGGGAGAATCGTTCGGGGATGCCTCTCATGACAAGATTCACACATGGCCTGAAGAGCTGTCTGGTCAATTTGGCTCAACTTTGACGATAAATAACTCGGGTCACATGAGGTCGTCCGGTCTGGCCAATATCAACTCTAGTCTAATAACACGGCCGGCTTCTCCTAAGGGAAGCCGGCCGTGATGTGATTGCGGATGAAATCTAAGCCTTCGCCGTGGTCAGTGCACCGAGATCGGCCGCCAGCTTCTCCGTCGAGAAGGCTTCGATCAGATCGCCTTCCTTGATGTCGGTGAAGCCGCCGAGCCCGATGCCGCATTCCATGCCGTTGGTGACTTCGCGGACATCGTCCTTGACGCGCTTGAGGGAGCTGATCTTGCCCTTGAAGACCTGTTCGGTGCCGCGCATGACCTTGACTTCCGCGTCCCGGCGGATGGCTCCATCCTGAACGCGGCAGCCGGCGATGGTGCCCACCTTGGGGATGCGGAAGACTTGTAGTACCTCCGCGCGGCCCAGGTAGTTCTCCTTGAAGGTTGGATCGAGCAGCCCCAACATGGCAAGGCGCATTTCGTCCTGCAACTCGTAGATGATGGAGTGCAGGCGAATCTCGACGTCTTCCTGTTGTGCCAACTCGGCGGCTTTGCGCTCCGGGCGGACGTTGAAGCCGATGATGATGGCGTTGGAGGCAGTCGCCAGCAGCACATCGCTTTCGGTAATGGAACCCACACCGGAACGGATGACCTTGACACGCACCTTTTCGGTAGACATAAGGACCAGCGAATCGGCCAGCACCTCCACCGATCCGGTCACGTCGCCCTTGATGATGAGAGGCAGATCTTTGACACCTGCCTGACGAATCTGCTCGGCCAAGCCCTCAAGAGAGACTCGAGAACTCTTGGCAAGTTGTGCGTCCCGCTCCTTCATCTTGCGGTATTGGGCGATGCCCTTGGCCTTATCGCGATCGGCTACGACCAGGAAGGTGTCGCCCGAGTCAGGCATCGACTCAAGGCCGAGAACTTCAACCGGCGTAGAGGGGCCGGCTTCTTCGATAGCTCGGCCGCGGTCGTCGAACATCGCGCGTACCTTGCCAAAGGTGTTGCCGACAATGTAGCTGTCGTTGAGGTGCAGGGTTCCGTCTTGTACCAGGACAGTGGCGACCGCGCCGCGACCGCGATCGAGCTTGGCCTCAAGGACCGACCCGACGGCTTTGCGTCCCGGAGTTGCCTTGGGCGCTTTGACATCTGAAACCAGGCAGATCATTTCGAGGAGGCCATCGAGATTAATGCGCTTCTTGGCCGAAACCTTGACGTAGGCGGTGTCGCCACCCCAATCGTCCGGGACCAAGCCGCGATCGGCAAGCTGTTTCTGTACCCGATCCGGATTGGCTTCGGGCTTGTCGATCTTATTGATCGCCACGATGATGGGCACATTTGCAGCCTTGGCGTGGTCGATGGCCTCAAGGGTCTGAGGCATGACGCCGTCGTCCGCCGCGACCACGAGCACGACGATGTCGGTAACCTTTGCTCCTCGCGCTCTCATGCGGGTGAAGGCTTCGTGGCCAGGCGTGTCGAGAAAAACAATCTCGCGGCCGAAGGCGGGTGAGCCCTCTTTGAGGAAACGGACCTTGTATGCGCCGATGTGCTGCGTAATGCCGCCCGCTTCTCCGGCAGCGACGTCCGTCTTTCGGATGGCGTCGAGTAACGAAGTCTTGCCGTGATCGACGTGGCCCATCACAGTCACAACAGGGGAGCGCGGGACTTCGAGCTCGCCCGTGTTTTCAGCTTCGAGAACTTCTTCGATGGCCTGGTTGGCGATCTCCTCCTCATAGCTGATGACCGTGGCGGCGGCACCGAACTTGGCTGCGACATCCTTGACCATCTCGGCGTCAAGCGACTGGTTGACAGTTACGAAGATGCCGCTCATCAAGAGGGTGGCGATAAGATCTTTGGCGCGAACGTCGAGCTTCTCGGCCAGGTCTTTAACGCTGATTCCCTCGGTGACTGTGATCTCGCGGGTAATGGGAAGTGGCTCGCCGCCATATTGGACACCACCATAGCGTGGCGGTGGCACAAAGCCCTTCATCGGGCCTTCCTTGGTCTTGGGATATTGCGGACGGCCGCCGCGTCCTCTCGAAGGTGCGCGTGCCGGACGTGGTGGTGCTTCGCCGGTTGATGGAGCGCCACCTGGACGAGGTGGACCGCCTGGGCGCGGTGGTCCAAAGCCCGGTCGAGCGCCAAAGCCAGGGCGCGCGCCTGGTGCGCCAGGGCCCCCTGCGCCGGCATATCCGCCGGGAGTCGTGCGAGTAGGATGCTTGGGGCGTGGGCCGCCTGGGAATTGGCCAGGTGCTCCAGCAGGGCCGCTCGAAGTTCTCTGGGGATAACTGCCTGGACCGCTGGAAGGCCGGTTACGGTCAAAGATCGGTCTGCCCCGTTGAATTCCACCGGCTGCGATTCCGCTGTTGGCAGAGGGCGGAGCGACCACCACCGGCGGCGCGGTGTAGACCGGTCGCGGCCCGGTTTGCGGCATGACCATGCGGCGGGCGGGTAATGCCGGGGTGGGCGATGGAGTATGGGTATGCCCTTTGGTTCGGTGGGCGGGCTGAGCCGCCGGGGGGGCAGCAAGATCGGGTTCAGCGAGATCGATGGCGGCTAAGATTTCTTCCTTTGGCGCAATAGCCTCTGCTTCGGCAGCCGGCGCGGCTGTGATCGTGAGGGTCTCAGCGGCTTCCGCGGCTGGGGCTGCAACAGTCTGTGACAGGGGAGCCTCTGCGACCACCGCTGAAGCGGCGGGCGCGACGGCATCGGGAGTTGTAACCGGGGGCGCGACGGGCTGTTTGACTGCTGTTGGTTGCTCGGCGGCGCGCTGATGAGCTTCGCGGACGGGCTGAGCTGTCGGCGGCTTGACCACTACGGCCACCGCGGGCGGAGCGGCCGCGCCGGCAGCGCGGGGCGCAGTTGCGGCGCCAGCCGGAGCCTTGGCAACCACCGGCCCCACGGGCGGGCGGCTGGCAATTGCGGGCGGTGGCGGCGCAACCACAATGGGCGGCGCGGAGCGGGGCTGGGGAACAATCTTGCGCGGTTCCGGGCGAGTCGGCGCTACGGGCGCAGGCGCGGCGGAGACCACCGGAGGCGCTGGGCGCGGCGTGGCTTGCTGCGGCGCAACAGGAGCCGCGACGGTGGGCTTCGCGGGCGCATGGCCGTGGCGCGCCACCGCTTCGTCTTCCTGTTTCTTGGCCAGAATGGCCTTCAGCACATCGCCGGGTTTGGAGATATGCGAGAGATCGATTTTGGGCGTAATGCCCTGCGAGGCGCGAGACGCCTGTGCGCCTGCCTGGCCTGCAGGCCGCGATCCGCGGTCAAAATGCGCGCGCACCTTGTCGGCCTCGTAGTCTTCCAGCGAGCTGGAATGAGTCTTCCCGGCGGCCAGGCCGAGCTCTGCCAATATGTCGAGAACCTGTCGGCTCTTGACCTCCATCTCGCGCGCAAGATCGTTAATTCGAACCTTACTCATCCGCCTCTTTTCAAATCGTGACGCCCAAGGCCTCAGTTGCTCATAGCTACCTCATGGCATTGGTTGTTCTTAAATCGTCCGTTGTCGCCTGTTAAAGACACGGCGCATTCTATTCTCCGTGCTCTTTAGCTGCATGCTCGCCTGATGTTGCGCTTCCTGTTTCAATCTCTTCCAGCAGCGGTTCGTCCGCGCTCTGAGCATCGGTCCCGAGCGCCTCAACCGGTCGGTCTTCGAGCGTTTCGACTTCCGCCTCGTCAGCCGGAGGGACATCCTGAATCGCCTCTTCGGCCTCGGTGCGAATCTCGGAATCCTCTTCAGCAGCGCGAACGCCTTCCGCTTCGCGAATAACCGAGGCGTCATTTTCAGCCCCTGCTTCGCCAGTGGCTAGAACCGCGTCGCGCCCAGCTTCGGTCGGCGCCGACTCAGTACTTGTGCCCTCCGCGGGTGCAGCAACGAAGCCGTCCTCACCCGCTTCAAATTGGCCGAAGTAGTGGCGAACCGCGACGCTGATGCGCTCCAGCGTCTTCTCGCCGATGCCCGGAATCTCTTCGAGCTGCTCCGGCGTCATATCGGCCAGCGCCTCGACAGTGGTAATGCCGGCGGCCACCAGCTTCTGAATAATGCCATCGCCCAGCTCGGAGACCTGCTCGATAGGTGTAGAGGGGCCGCCAGTGAGATCCTGCATCTGTTGCTCGACTTCCTGGCGCTTTTCCTCTTCACTCTTGATGTCGATCTTCCAGCCCAGCAACTTGGCCGCAAGCCGAACGTTCTGGCCCTTCTTGCCGATGGCCAGCGAAAGCTGCGTGTCGTCTACGATCACTTCCAGTTGTTTGTCGGTAAGGTCGGCGATGGAGACACGACTGACCTTGGCCGGCTGCAACGCCTTCTCGGCAAAGGTGGTGATCTCGTCGCTGTACTCGATGATGTCGATCTTTTCTCCGCGCAGCTCTCGGATAATCGACTGCACGCGCATGCCCTTCATGCCGACGCAGGCTCCGACGGGGTCAACATCCTTGTCGCGCGATTGAACTGCGATCTTGGTGCGTTCGCCGGCCTCGCGCGCAATGGCTTTGATGACCACGGTGCTGTCGTAGATCTCGGGGACCTCTGACTGAAAGAGATTCTGCACCAGCTCCGGTGCGGCGCGCGAGACAATCACCTGCGGCCCTTTGGCGGCGCGGTCCACTTTGAGAAGAACCACACGGACCCGCTCACCGATGGAGAATTGTTCCAACCGCGACTGCTCGCGCTTCGGGCAGCGGGCTTCGGCTTTGCCCAGGTCGTAGATCACGTCCTGGCCTTCAATCCGTTTCACGGTCGCATTCAGCACTTCTTTTTCGCGGTGAGCGTACTCAAGAAAAACGGTATCGCGCTCAGCCTCGCGGACTTTTTGGAAGATCACCTGCTTGGCCAGTTGCGCGGCGATGCGGCCCAAGGGGCTGGTGTCTTTATAGGTACGGATTTCGCTGCCGACTTCGACATCCGGCGCGAGCTCCTTGGCGTCTGTGAGCGAGATCTGGTTGAGCGGATCCTCGATCGGCTCCTCGTCGGCCACAACCGTCTTGTAAATGTAGGCGGTGATTGCGCCGGTTTCGCGGTTCAGTTCGCCGCGCATATTTTCCTGGGTCTTGTAGTACTTTCGCGTGGCCAGGGCGATGGCCTCCTCGACGGCGCCGACAACGATGCCGGGGTCAATGCCCTTTTCCTGGCTCAAGAGCTCGATACTCTGATACAAAACGCTGGCCATACTTTGCTTGCTCTCTCTTTGGTACTGCGCGTACGGGGAAAGTTCGTTTGCTGCTTCCGCCGGCTCAGTGGGTTGAATTAGAACGTCGGCTCTTCGCTCAACGTTGGTTCTGATCTGTTGCGTCTTGTCGGACACTCTTTACGCCTGGCTCAAATCTCCGGTACCAGTTGCGCCTTCTCGATGTTCTCGATCGCGATCTCCACCGTGCTCACGCCGGTCTTCCGGCTCTTGCTGTTCTGCTTGACCGCATTGAGGTCGAGCGTGATCGTCTCGCCGGTGCTGGCCGTCAGCCGTCCCTGCCAATGCCGGTTGTTGCGAATCGGCTCGAAGGTGAGCACTTTAACCAAACTGCCCTTGAACCGCTGAAACTCCTCCGGCCGGGCTAACTTGCGGTCCAGCCCCGGAGAGCTGGCTTCGAGCGTGTACTCCGCGCCGGGAACCAGATCTTCCACATCCAGCAGCACACCAAAATCCCGGCTGAAGGCTGCGCAATCCTCATGCGTGACGCCTGAAAGCTGCTCCAGGCGATCTGGACTCAGAGTGCCTTCCTGAATCTCTTGAACCAGCCGCTCCGGCAGGTTCCCATCTTCGGCTCCGGCCGCGATCAATGCCTTCAGCCGCGCTCGGCCCTCCGCATCTTTCTCGATAAATACACGAAGGATGCGTTCCTTCGATGGCCCGACCAGCTCAATATCCACCAGATCCAGCCCGTGAGAGGCCGCCACGCGCGCTGCCGCCGATCGAATTGCGTCCAGCCTTACCGCCATCGTTTCCAACACTCCAGCGAGCGCCATCGCCCGTTGGGATCCCGTTCCTGTGCCGCCAAAGAGCGGATTCTCCCGCAAAACTGCCCGAAAAACCCTGAAATTTTCCGCAAATAAAAAGTGGGCTGTAAGCCCACTCATCTCTCCGCCAGCCGGCGTACCCACGGCAACTCAGGCGGACAAACTCGTCTGCATTTCAAGCATAGGGCAAAATGCCGGGAAATTCAATGCACAAGTCGGCTGGGAGGACAAATAATGGCTGATTTCTGACGCGACGGCCTTCGGTCAGTTGCTCCTAACCCTTTTAGGAGCGGTGCAACAGGGGGAACTCAGACTGCCCGGAAAGCTGTGAAAAAAACAAGCTCGGGTCATGAGGTGAGGGTTGGTCAGAATTGTTCCCGATTCGCTGAAGGATGTCCCCATTGCGGTCGATGAGCAACCTGTACCCGTATTTGTGCGTGGTTAAGCGGGACCTGACGATCGGAAGTGGGTGTTGATTTCCTGAATGACGCGCCCCATCAAAACACGTCTTCTGGTTGTCCTGGCCGTAACCGTCGTGGCAACTGCATGCGGCATGATGGCTGGCTACTGGTTCGGGCGGCAAGTCACTCTGAGGCTGACCACGAAAGAGCTGCAGCACGATGCGGCACGAGCGATCAGCGAGACCGAAATGTATGCGCGCGATGACCACGGCGTGCTCGATGCGATGAGCGCTTCCAGTTATCCCCATTGTTCCGAAGAGGATATGGGGTTTCTTCATCATCTTCTCTTCCATTCCGTTTTTGTCAAAGAGATCGGCCGTATCCGCGACAACAGGATCGCTTGTTCCACTACTATCGGGCGTGATCATCCGTCGACCATTGAACTTCCGAAACCGGAGGCCATCGGCACCGATGGAGTGAAGGTGTACCGGGACCCTCTCTTCTTCGGGTTACCGAGTGCAGCGATTATCACCCTCCAAATGGGCGATTCGTATGTGATTTTGTATCCCTATTTCGAAAACCTTCGAGAACGTTCCGCCATCCGAATGAAGCCCACAGTGGTCGATGCTTCGCACAGTCAATCCGCTCATTTAGCGGAGACGGACTCCAAGGTCACGCAACCGATCCTGACCCGCAATAGCGACTTTCGCATTGGAGAGGTCATGTATTCGACCCGGTGTTCGTCGCTAAGTATCGATCACATCTGCATCACGGCTTCTATTTCAACCTCCGAAGCACTCCAGGCCGGACACCGGGATCTGAAAATCTTCATTGTTCTGGGCGGGTTGATCGGCGCCTTTTTTGGCTTCTTTTATTCGATCCTCTATCGGCGCCACCACAACATGGAACATCAACTTCGCAAAGCACTTCGCAAAGACAGGCTCCACTTGGCCTATCAGCCGATCGTCGATCTGGCCAGCAAGCGCATAGTCGGCGCGGAAGGGTTGGCGCGCTGGACCGATGAGCGGGGTTTAGCAATCGGCCCCGATGTATTTGTCAATATTGCAGAGAAGAATGGATTTGTGGGAGAAATCACCCGGTTGGTGGTGCGTCACGCCCTGCGCGATTTTGCGGAGACACTCCGCGCCAACCCCGAGTTTCGCCTCAGCATCAACGTGGCGGCCGCGGACCTGAGCGATCCGAAATTCCTGCCCATGCTGGATCGGTCCCTCGATCAGGCGTCGGTTTCGGCTCAGAGTCTGGCAATCGAGATCACCGAGAGCTCAACCGCCCTCTACAAAGTAGCCGTTGAGACGATCCATCAACTGCGTCGGCGGGGCCACAGCATCCATATTGACGACTTCGGAACGGGCTATTCCAGCCTTTCCTATCTCCACGACCTTTCAGTGGATGCCATCAAGATTGACAGGTCCTTCACCCAGGCGATCGGCACCGAGGCGGTAACTGTGGCAATTCTGCCGCAAATCCTGGCCATGGCCAAAGCTCTCAATCTAGAAGTGATCGTCGAAGGCGTCGAGACCGTGCAGCAAGCCGCGTATTTTCCCACCAACGGACAGCCGATCATGGCGCAAGGCTGGCTCTTTGGACGTCCAGTTCCGGTCAAGGAGTTTCTTGGTCTGTTGATCGAAGACGAGGAGAAGACGCTCGATTCTGCTGCCGTGTCCTAGCCCGATCGCGCCCGGCTTGGACAGCGTTCGTTTGCCAATGGTTTTCACAATCTTATATTCCCATTATTCTTCTTCCGATAGACTGGATACGCCGGTGACAATTCAGGTGATGTTGAATGCTACCCTGCGATAGACGCATCTTGTCCACTAACCAATGAAGAGTGCGAAGAAGAGGGAAAAAAAACGCGTTCGGGTGACTCTGATTGCCACGACTCTAGCTTGGGTCTGTGGCATCGGTGGGGGCTACCTGCTGGGGGACGGTCTGGCTCTCCGGCAGGCATCGGCGCAGCTTAGCCGGGATGCGGATCGGCTGATCGCTGAAGAGAGCGCTACCCTGAAAGAAACATACGCCGCTATGAAGGTGATGAACGCTTCGCCGTATCCCTATTGCTCCGAGGCTGAGCTGGCTTACTTTCGCAAGCTGCTTTTTCAGACTGACTTCCTGCGAGACGGCGGCCGAATGCGCAATGGCAAGATCGATTGTTCGGCTACGCTGGGGCCGGCCGATCTTTCGACCGCCCCTATGAAACTCGAGTATTCGATGCCGGGAGGGGCCAATGTATATGTGATGGCCGGCCCCTTGCAAGTTCGCGATCAACCTACACTTGGTCTGCAATTCAAGGATTTGTATGTGGTGATTAACTCTGGCGCGGGAAGGCGTTTGGAGTCGACCACTTTGCCGTTCATTATGACGGTAAGGCCCGTATCGAGCCGGAATCCTGCCCTGTTGTTGAGCACGGCGACCAAGCCCGAAGATGCAATTTTCACCACGGAGGGGATGGCCCGCAAGGGGGGGACACTCTACTTGACCAGGTGTTCGCAGGATAAGTTGAGCTGCGTGACGACGCGCATCACCATTGCGGAGGCCATACAGCGGGACCATACAATGTTGAGATCCTGCATGGGCCTCGGTGGCATGCTGGGCGCGCCATTCGGTTTTCTTTACTCCCTCGCATATCGGCGCAGACGCAGCATGGAGCAGCAACTGCGCAGGGCGATTGCAAAGGACAAGCTGCAGATGGTCTATCAGCCGATCATCGATTTGGCCACAAGACGGATCGTGGGGGCGGAGTCGCTGGCGCGCTGGATTGATGAAGAGGGCACTGACGTCGCAGCGGAGACATTTGTCAAGCTTGCAGAAGACCGCGGTTTTGTTGGAGCTCTTACACGACTGGCGGTGCGTCATGGCATGAGCGATTTTGGAGAGACGCTCCGCAGCAATCCCGATTTTCGGCTCAGCATCAACGTAGCGGCGAAGGATCTCGGCGATCCAGTTTTTCTGCCTAATCTTGAAGGGGCGCTTGTGCGGGCCGGTGTATCGGCGAAAAGCATCGCAATCGAGATCACTGAACGCTCCACTGCACGGGAGGGAGTTGCAATCGAGACAATTCGCCGGCTGCGCGAAATGGGCCATAGCGTGCACATCGACGACTTCGGAACGGGCTACTCCAGCCTCGCCTACTTACATGAACTGGATATCGACGCGATCAAGATTGACAGGTCGTTTACCCGTGCCATCGGAACCGAGGCTGTGACGCTTGCCATCCTTCCACAGATCCTGGTCATGGCGGAGGTGCTCAAACTTCAGGTGATCGTTGAAGGGATCGAGACCTCACCTCAGGCCGAGTATTTCTATTCGCTGGCGCAACCGGTCTTCGCTCAGGGATGGTTCTTCGGTTACCCGGTCCCCGCGGAGCGATTCCATGAACTGCTTGCTGAGGACGAAGCCAAGTCACAAGCTGAAATGGCAGCGCCCTGATACTCAGCGCGGAATGCACTTCGGCAAAAGCTCCAAATCGCTTGACACCCACCGCAGCGTTCATGATGCTGGTTGCGGGATTGTTTGACAACCGAATCGAGGACAGTTATGGACCCACAGGACGAGGCAGAACCCGGTCAATTGGAAACGCTGGCGCAAGTGTTTTGCGAACAACTGATGGCCTGCCTGGATGAATGTGCTCGCGGTCGGCGCGGACTGTTTTCTGACGTAGAACTCCTGAACGAAGACGAAGGCAGCTCGTGGCCGGAAGCGGTTCAACTGCGCGAGTTGGCTCTTGCGTTGCAGGGTGTTTTCGCCCAAAACGAAGAGCGAAATGCGCTCTGCGACGAGTTTCTCGATCTTTGCTCAATCCACGGTGAGAGCCATCCCGGCGAACGAAAGCTGGCTCGAACCTTCCTTGAAAGGATCGAACGCGGAGAGGTAGGCGCGCAACCGGAACAAGAGCGCAAGCCGTGGTAATTCTTCATGCATTCATGGCGCTTGCTTCCGGTTTTGCGGTCACGGCGGTATTGCTGACTGGAATGACCGCGCTACTCACGCGGATGGTTCCGAGTTGGTCAGACACTTCAGGCGCGCTGCCCCTCGATTACGTCGTCGTCAACCTGGGTTTCGCGTTTCTGGCCGCGGCCGCCGGCGGCTATGTTACAGCATGGGCGGCCGCGGCCAATCCGCTGATCCACGTACTGGCACTGGCGCTCGTGGTGCTGGCCCTGGCCGCGCTGAGCGCGTTACAACTGCGCGGTCAACAGCCGATTCGATACCAACTGGTCCTGGTAGCCATCTCGCCATTTGGCGTACTGGCGGGCGGGCTGACGAGGTTACGAGTGGTGGGGATTTTATAAGTGTTCTTGCGGGTATGACTCTCAAACGATCCTATTAAAATAGGCGACCATTTTAAAGCGCAACGTTTTCGACAATTATGTAACTGGACGTTTCGTAGTTTCCCCATCCATTCTGCCGAAAACGCTGAATGGATGGGGCACGGAGGTCTACAGTCTCAATCCGTCGATACTTTAAAAGCGCACTCCCAGGGTCACCGGAATCAGTTCGGTCGTTCCAAGGCCGTTGCCGCTGCTTGCGGTAATGGGCGGGGTGTTGATGAAAAGATATCGCGCCTCGGCGAAGAGCTTCATTTTGCCGTCGCCGTAGACACCGCCTAACTTGCGAGTAATGCCGAGGCCCAAATTGCCGCCGAGTTGGTTGGAAGAAAACGAGTCCGCAGTCAGGAAGACAGGATTCCCATAATAATCGTACCCGCCAAAGACATTGAAATTTGTCGACTTGTGATAGTAGCCGCCGCCGCCGGTGATATAAGCGCCAGTCGTTCGCTTAGGGAAGAGATCAATCATGGGATCGGCTGTGATCGATACGATGTGCGTATTGCCTGTTTGTCCGCCGTCGTATGCGATGAATGCACCGGGGAGCTTATCGTCAATGAACTGAAACTCGCCCAGCAGCGAGAAACGTTGAGAGAAGCGCAGGCCGCCACCAGCGGTCAAGTTGCCTCCCCAAGTGATGAACGGACCATTAAAAGGACCGCTCCCAACACTCGAGGTGTCGTTCCCTATGGGAGCATTGAATCCTGCGCCCAATTCCAGCGCGAAGCCCTGATACATTTTGTGCCGTCTGCCGGTCGACGGGTCTTGAGCAGCGCCACCTGCACCGCCCATGTCTGAGTGGGAGGCCGCGGGCTCTGCGGGCAGAGCAGAAGATGAATAGGTCGCTGCCGCTGCTCCGCTGTCGGAACCGGCGCCGAAGTCAAGATGAAACTCGTTGGAACTGGATTTGCCAGCCATGAAGAGATTTGAACCGGACGAATTTGAGGAGGAAGATTGTGCGTTTGCGATAACGATCGCAGAGCCCGCCAAGCCACAAAGGATCAAAAAGCGCCTGATCGACAACATTGAATGAAGGGAATTCATTCCAAAACCTCCGTAATTGAATTGCGTTTTCTGGTCTTCGGGAGTCGCAGTGCCCCCCCGTATTTCCTTAGACACCGAACCTGGACCAGAGGTTGCGGTCTTGAGAAAGATTGTGAAGGAAATAGTGATTGATGCCACTCGATAGTGAGGGCGCCCGGATATATCAGAGATGCCTTGCGAAAAAAGAGAAAGCGACGATTCCATCTCCGACGCAGTGTGCCAGCATTCCCGGCGCAAGGCTCTTGCGCCACAATGCAGTCGCAGTGAGAATAGCGCCGATGAGAATGACGGGGATCAGCCTTATCCACCCTTGATAGATGTGACCCTGCGTGAAGATTGCGAGCTGCAGGATCGATGCAATCCACATGCTTCCGCACCAGGCCTGGCACTGTTTTTGGATATAACCGCGGAAGACAAACTCTTCAACGAAACCTGCTGTGACGGCCAGAAACAGAAAGGCCAGAGCCTCGCCGGAGTTATGCGCGGTCATAGCGCGATATGCGCTGTTGTCCGTCTGGAAGCGGCCCAGTACTGTATTGGATACATTTCCAACCACGGCCAGAGCCACCAATGCGAGAAAAGAGGCTCCCAGGTTGCGCGCGACCGCCCCGAAGCCACTCCATCTGACGCCGATGAATTGGCGAATCGTAATCCGCTTCCGTCTTACGATGCCAATCAATGTGATAAAAAAACAGATCCACAGAAAGCTTCCGACGGTGGCGCAAAACTTGTAGAAGGCGTGTTCGTAATGTGGGCTTGTTATCTCCATCGTCGAGAACGAAAGCGCATCGGTGATCGAAAGAATCACTGGAAATAGAGATAAGACAACCAGCAAAAGAATGAAATTCGCCGGGGAGGCTACACCCCGTTCGAGACTCCAATCCAGGCGAGCTTTCGACACTTTCAGATCTCCCACGATTTCTCCTTAATAAGGATTCGTTGCATGAGTACCACCGGGATGGGCGATCATTCGCGAAGGCAGAAAAGCTTTATCAGGAATTGTATCGGTTTACTATCGTGCCTCGCATAAAAAAGGACCCCTTTTTAGGGGGTCCTTTTTCGTGCGGGTTGATCGCTTGGGTGGAACTCAGCCTTGCACATCGAACTGTTCGGGATGGAGCGTCGGGTCGCTCTTGACGAGGATATTCTTGCCGACCAGCTCCTCAAATTCGACGAGCCAGTTGCCGTTGTTGGCCTTGAGCACCTTGACCGTTTCCGGATTCACGCGCAGCAGCACATCGGCGCCTTCAAAGTGCTTCTTCATCTTGCGCAGCTCGGTGTAGATCTCGTTGCAGACGGTCGTTGGGCTCTTGACCATGCCGGTAGCCTGGCAGGTGGGGCAAGGAACCGAGAGAGTGCGTTCCAGAGATTGCTTGACGCGTTTACGAGTGATAGCGACCAAGCCGAAATCGTTAAACTGAAGAACCTTTGTTGGAGCACGATCGGATTTGAGCGCCTCTTCGAGGGCTGCCATGACCTTGTAGCGGTTTTTTCGGTCATCCATGTCGATGAAGTCGATGACAATGATTCCGCCGAGGTCGCGCAGCCGAATCTGGCGAACGATCTCAGGCACCGCGTCGAGGTTGGTCTTGACGATGGTGTCCTCTAGGCGCGCCGACTTGCCGACATATTTACCTGTATTGATGTCGATGGCCACCAGGGCTTCAGTCTGATTGATGACGATCGAGCCGCCTGATTTGAGCCACACTTTGGAACGCAGTGCTTTGGCGATCTCATCCTGGATGCCAAAGTGCTCGAAGAGCGGGGTCTCTTTGGTGTAAAGCTTCACGCGGCGAACCAGCGACGGCGAGAAGCGGTTGAGGAGGCGAACAATCCGCTCGTAGTCGGCCTCCGTATCAACCCAGATGCTGGAAAAGTTGCTGCTCACCTGATCGCGAAGGATGCGGTCGATCAGCCCAACATCGTGATGGATGAGCGCAGGAGAACTGGATTGGTCGGAGCGCTGCTTGATTTCGGCCCAATGATTGAGCAGGAATCGCAGATCGTTGCGAAGCTCCTCTTCGGATGCGCCTTCAGCCGCGGTGCGTACGATGATTCCGCCTGAGGCCTCGCCGCGTTCATGCACCAGAATGCGCTTGAGGCGCTGGCGCTCTTCTTCAGAGGCGATCTTGCGGCTCACGCCAATGTGGTTCACCGTTGGCATGAAGACCAGGAAGCGTCCCGGCAGGGCGATGTGCGAGGTGATGCGCGCACCCTTCTTGGCGATGGGTTCCTTGGCGATCTGGACCAGGATCTCCTGGCCCGGTTTCAACAAGTCGCTGATGATCGGCAGGTCGGACATTTGCATTGACCGCCGCGAGGGGCCGCGTCCTCGGTTGCTCTGGGCCGGTGGCGCCGCCTGGGCGCCACCACGACCGCGACGGCCTCGAGCGTTGCGATCGCGACGCTGCTGGCCTGGTGCTCCGGTGGCAGGCTCGCCTTCTGTCGAGGGTTCCTCTTCTTCGTCAAGATCGTCCTCATCGCCATTCTTGTCGTCGAAGTTCAACTGGATTTTATGGTCGAGGTGAGCCTCCTGGAACATCTCGCCCAGATCGCCGGAGCGAATCTGCGTGGGCAGCGTCTCCTCTTCAAAGTCGTCAGAATCATGATCTCCACCCTTGGCGACGTGAGAGTGGCGGGGAGCGTCGAACTCCTCTTCCTCAATAGTCTCTTCCACAATGAGTCCGCTGCCGGGCGCATAAGATGAGGCCGTGGCGACCGCTGCGGGCTTGGCTTCGGGCTTCGAGGCCGGATCTTCTTCTTTCTTCTTCTTGCCCAGGCCAAAGAGGCGGAAACCAGTTGGAGGCTTGGGGTGCAGGTTATGGGAGGCGGCCGCGTCGGGTTCCTGTCTGGAGTCTGCCGCCGGCTCATCGTGCGCGCCTTCTGGGAGCACTTCATCCTGCCTTGTCATCGGAGCTGCAACCGTATCTTCGACCGACGGTTGGTCGATCGCAGGTTCGATGGCGTAGTCCTCTGTGTCGTCAGGCGCGGAAACCCTCGGTGCCGGCTCGGCCGGGTTTGACTCCGTCGCAGCTTTAGCCGTGTTATGCGAAATCAGCTCTTCCTCGACCATCTCTTCATCGAACAGGTCGCCTTTTGCCGGCAAGGGGAGAAATTTTTCCTTGATGGTTTCGTAGCCGAATTCACTCACTGACCCGTGGGCAGGAGTTTGTGGTTCGGCGATCGTCACCTCTTCGAAGAACTCCTGTTCCTCGACAGCATCGGGAGCGGAACCGCTAGCCGCCGGCAAAACCTTGGAGGCGCTCTGCGGTTCGGCAAAGGTATTCTGCTCGTCAGACTCGGGTTCGTTGGGGCGGGTGCGGTGCTTTGAGAGCGACTCGCCGGGCAATAGGCCGCTGCCATCCCACTCGATGGGCGACTGAATCATCGTTGCGGGCTTGAAACTGCTCGCTGGCCGGACGGGTGCCGAAACCTGTGCCGTATCCTCGCCTGGCTTGCCGTCTACCGGTGCGCGGCCATACTTCGAAAGCGACTCGCCAGGCATGACGAAGGGGACCGGTGATGCAGCGGGTGCGCGCTCGAAGCGAGGCGCGGGCTCGGCGGCTTCACTCTCTTGCGGCGTCGGCTTGTCCGCGGGGGCGCCTGCAGCATAAATCTCCGTTGCGAAATGCGGCTCCGACTCGTCGATTTCTTCCACGGAGGCTGCTGCGGAATCTTCGCTGCCTTGCGGTTGATTCTCCTGGGGCGAGCCTTGCGTGCCACCCCGGCCACCACGGCGACGACGCCGACCGCGCCAGCGCTTGGCGCCCGGCGCGCCGGAATCCTCTTGCCCGTCAATGACGGCCTCGGAGCCGACAGTGGGTGCCGAAGCCGTGGCCTCTCCCGGTTCGGGATCGGACTCAATCAGGATTCGGCCCTTCGCAGGCTTTTCAGCGAAAGGTTTCCCAGGGGCAGGGCGGTCTTGTGCCGGACGCGCTTCCTGGGGACGCTGCTCAATTTTCTGGCCGGATCTCTGGTTCTGTGCTTGACGTCCACCGCGGCTCTCCGCAGTATCCACTTGCCGGACCTCGCGGGGAGCCAGGTTACTGCCGCTGGCCGCAGCCTTTTCCAACTCGTCCGTCTCTTCCGGGTCTTCGAGCTCCAGGAAGTCGGTTACATAAAGGAAGGCGTCCCGCTCCAGGCCAACGTCCACGAAGGCCGACTGCATGCCAGGCAGAACGCGAGTGACGCGCCCGTTGTAGATCGATCCCGCTAGTGTGTATTCGTTTTCGCGTTCGTAGTAGATCTCCGCGAGTTGGTCGTCTTCCAGGATTGCCAGCCGCGTCTCATGCGGCGTGCTGGAGATGCAAATTTCCTTTGACATCGTACCTTTCCGCCCGGCGGCGTCTGCCTGCCGGGACCTGAGGCAAGGTTCGATGGAGACGTGCATGTCCGGAAGGATAGGGAATGGGCGAAAAGGATGATCCGTGGTTCACTGGTGTGCCGGTTTCCTCGCCATGGCCGCACCCGAAGGGTGGCGAGCCGTCGCGAAGTCCTTGCAAAACAAGCTTTACGATACGGTAATCCGATTGCAGAGAGATGGTGGCCAACCTTGCCGGAGTCCCCGGCGACAAATTGAGGTCGCTGGGGTCGTCAATCAGAACTCCTGACGGGGCCGTTCCACCGCTGGCATCAGCACGTGCATACCGCGCGGCAAGGTCTTCGAAAGCGACCTTCAAAACTCCTGCGCGTCCCGTGCAACTCATACGCCGCCAACGGTTCCGGGGTCCCCGGCGACAAGTCTTCGTCGCTGGAGTGAAGCCGTTTTCCCGTCTCTGCGTGCTCATGAACCCTTGTCCTGCCGGGCGCGCGATCCATCGGGACCTGGCCGGCGAATACCTCAAACATGGTGCTCTTGCGGACCGGACCGTTTCGGCGGGACACAAGAGGTACAACCTGTAAATCCGTTCAGTTCACAAACCGGCGCATGCGGACATTCATCGCCGCACCCAGTGCCAGGAAGGTAAACAACACCGAGGATCCTCCGTAACTCATTAACGGTAAAGGGATTCCGGTGACGGGCATCAAGCCGATGACCATACCGACGTTGACCGCAATCTGGAAGCTCAACACAGCCACTACCCCCATAATAATCAGGGAGCCGGACAGGTCTGCGGCTGTTTGTGCGTTCTGAATCAAACGCATCAATATGAAAAAGTATAGCAGCAGGACAAAAATCGCGCCGACGAATCCGTGCTCTTCTCCAAATGCGGCAAAGATGAAGTCCGCATGGGGAATCGGCAGGAAATCGCCCTGGGTCTGAGTCCCCTTTGTGGCGCCCTTGCCCCACACTCCCCCGGAACCGACGGCGATCTTGGATTGCAAAAGCTGGTAGCCGGTGCCTTTAGGGTCGTTGTCAGGATTGATGAAGCTCGTCAGCCGCGCCTTCTGGTAAGGTTTGAGCACCTTGCCGCTGCTCCACGCGCCAACGATAAATACCGATCCGCAGGTCAATAGAATCAACGCCTGGCGAATGTTGATGCCGCCCAGGAAGAGGCCGGCAACCAGGATCGGCGTGTACGTCAGCGCGGTTCCCAGGTCTGGTTGCACGAGCACCAGCAACATGGGAAGACCGACCAGCAAGAAAGCTTTGAAAATATCTTTCGACGTGAGGCTGCGCCCGCCCAGATTGGCAAAGTAGCGAGCAACGGCCAGAATCAGGATCAACTTGACCCACTCGGAGGGCTGAAAGTGAATGGGGCCAAGCTTGATCCAACGCCGCGCTCCAAGCACCTTCGTGCCCACCAGCTTCACTGCTACCAGCGCCAACAAGCTGATTCCATAGGCCCATGGAGCCCAGTCCAGCAGCCGGTGGTAGTCGATCTTGGAGAAGAGGAAGATGGCCACCAATCCACCGGCAATATAGAAAAGCTGCTTGGTATGAAAGCCCGTGTACTTGGTATGCAGCGTTGCCGAGTAGATCTCAAGCACCGAAATAGTGCAAAGAATCAGTACCATGCCCAGCAGCGTCCAGTCGAATTCGCGAAAACTCATGAATCGCCGCATCAAGGCCGGCCTTCTTTGAAGCGAAGAGGCGAGGCGAAGAGCCACGCCGGCAGAGGAAACTGAGCGCTGGCCAAAGATCTGGCTCCTCCTAGCGGACCGGGATCGACCATGAAGTGTCCGGCGTGAAGGACAGATTCCTGCTCTGGCGCGGGGCGCTTGGGGTCGGCCGGCGCCGGGTCAGACCACACAGCACCCATTTCAACAGGCTTTCCGAGGCTGGCCTGCTCGACGACGTTCTTGTCCGCCCTGCGCTTCTTGTTCACATAAGTAACGACCATCTGCGCGGCGATGTGGGCCGAAAGCGAGCCCCAATCGCCATGCTCCTGCAGCACTGCAATCACGATCTCTGGGTTGCGTCGGGGGACCATGCCAACGAACCAGGAGTTCGGGGTCTTGGCTCCGCCTTTGGTGTGGGTGTCGCCGCCTCCCACTACCTGGGCCGTGCCGGTCTTGCCTGCAAAAT
>CAYTJN010000033.1:26263-29776 GCA_964438125.1 uncultured Occallatibacter sp. | reverse complement strand
CAGATGCGCGGTGTCACCAAGTCCGAGCGCACCTGGGCCAACCGGCTCATCGAGGAGTTTATGCTGGCAGCCAACGAGTGCGTGGCTACCTGGCTTGAGGACATGGGCGTGCCTTCGCTTTACCGCATCCATGAAAAACCTGAGCCGCGCCGGGTGGTTCAGTTTGAAGAACTGGCCGCCGGCTTCGGCTATACGCTCGGGCTGGGTGCTCTGCCGGTCAAACGCATCCAGACGCGTGGGGACCGTCGCGACGCGCAACGCACCGGCCGCAATCCTCGTGTGCATGAGGTGCCCGAAGACATCCCTGTCACTCCGCGCATGTACCAGAAACTGGCCGCGAAGATTGAGGGCAAGCCGGAGGAGCGGATTCTCAGTTATCTAATGCTGCGCTCGCTCAAGCAGGCGCGCTACTCGGAGATCAACGAGGGCCATTTTGCCTTGGCCGCTCCTACGTACACCCACTTTACTTCGCCCATCCGCCGCTATCCGGATTTGATCGTTCACCGCATCACCAAGGCGCTGTTCAGTGAGGGAGTGAGTGGGGAGGGCGTTCTGGCCGAGGGCCGGCACGGTTCGCCCTGGACCCATCCGAATGAAGGGCTCGCCGGCATCGTGGTTCACCGGGCAAAGAAGCGGGAGCCTGGGAGTTTCATCGATCCCCCGATTCCCGAGGCCGAACTTGCCCAAATTGCCGAGGAAACCAGCCAGACCGAGCGCCGCGCCGCCGAAGCAGAACGCGAATTGGTCGAGTGGAAGAAGGTGCGCTTCATGCAGGACCGCGTCGGCGAAGAGTTTGCCGCCCTGGTGCTGAACCCCGCCAAATACGGCCTCTTTGTCGAGTTGACCGACCTCTTCGTCGAGGGCCTGGTGCCGATCGATTCGCTGCGCGACGACCGCTACACCTGGCGCGAAAATACGCACGAGATCATCGGCGAACGCACCGGCCGCCGCTTCCGCGCCGGCGACCACGTGCAAGTGATCCTGGATAGAATCTTGGCGCAAGAGCGCAAGTTGCAGTTCTCGATTGTCGAGGAGGGTCTTTCGCTCACAGGAAGCCTCGCGGGAAAGAGTGCCGCCAAGTCCCGACCGAAAGCCAAGAAGAAAAAGGCAACCAGCGCTCTGGGGCGATCTTTCAAAGCCAGAAAGAAACTGGGCAAAAAGGGCCGACGGCGATAAGGGAAGCCCTTTATCGATTGGCCTGTCTCTCGGCAAGCTCACCGATGATGGGCAGTTTTACGCGCCTACCATTGAAAGCCTGCACAAAGACGATAACCAAGACGACAAAGAAGGCGAGATCGACAAGTTGCCATAGAGACAAGGTGAGGAAGACGATGTTGGGGACAAGATTCTGCACAATCCCCACCAAAATATGCGCTACCGCCCAGGCAACGAAGAAGAAGATCGATTGCCACGCCTGAAAGCGAACATACGAGCTCCGTTTGAAAGGTTCGACGATCAGAAAGACGATGGCCGGGACGATCGTGATATAGGCGATGCCTCCGGCGGCGTTGTCGGAGAGACCGGACGGATTCGAATCGGACATAGTGCCTCCTTTTGGGGACTTCACTGCCCGGTCGGAATCTGACAGCAGCGGGAATGCCGACAAAGCACTAATGGAATTGTGGGGTCATTCGCCATAGCCGGGCAGTTCACAATTGCTCAAGCAGTTGCGGATACAATAGTTTCAGGAGCACATCCGATGGCACACATGGTATTTTGCGTTCGTTACAAAAAGGAAATGGAGGGGCTGGAGGAGCCGCCCTTCGATTCGGAGTTTGGGCAGAAGATCTACAAAAACGTCTCCAAGGCAGCCTGGGGCGAATGGGTTGACCGGCAGAAGATGCTGCTGAACGAGTATCGCCTGCAACCCTGGACTCCGCAGGCCCAGCAGTTCCTGGTCGAGCAGATGGAGCAGTTCTTCTTCAGCGAGGGTTCGGCCCTGCCCCAGGAGTTTGTTCCGCCATCGCAGTAAGCAGCCGGGCTGACTTGTTGCGTATATAAATTGGATTCAATCTGGTTGATTTAACGTGACGGTTTTCGGTAGAAGTACCCGGAAGCGATGGAGTCGATTTCCCCTTTCGGCGCAAGCGCACAAGGGCCTGCCTCGTGTAAACTGGAGCAGACCCCAGAAGCCGGCTCTCTTGAGTCGGCTCGATTGTGTCGGGACGTGGCTCAGCCTGGTAGAGCACTCGCTTGGGGTGCGAGGGGTCGGCAGTTCAAATCTGCCCGTCCCGACCATTATTAGACTCAACGGCTTAGAAGGGTTCCTTTCCAGAGGAGGCTGCGCCTGCGCGCCAACCAAGCGGAATCCTCTCGACTTTGTCGTCCGCTGCCGCATGATCGAGGCCAAGTTTCCAGAGTTCATTGTTGTTCCAGTCGTGGACAAGAATACCGATGAACACGAGCCACCGGAGACTCGCGCTCAGCCTATTTCCAGATCTACAGCGGTCAGGATGCCAAAAAGTACGTGCACCCAGAAGATCCCCGTTTCCTCCCCCGGCAGATCGGGGGAGGAGAAGCCAATGACAATGAAATTGCTCGTTGCTGTCCAGAGCCGTATCCTCAATTACTGACCGTGAGAGTGACTGCGCCAGAACTCTGTACTGATTTGGCGCTAGGAACGCTAGGAGAGCCTCCGCAACCGATGCTAAAGCCGCTGACCATCATCAGGGCCAGCCCCAGGCAGGCAGCGATCCAGACACCCCGCGCCGTCAGCTTTCTTCTCAGGAACACCAGGGGAAGCAGAAGGATAGGCAGCAGAATACTTGCGCTCGCCGCTCCGCTCAACGTCTCGGTAAAGACGACGATGACTTGATAGGCTCCCGAAAGCGTGGACGAGGAAGTCGTAATCGTCACTGTTTTGTTAGTAGAGGAATAGCTGCACGCAGCCCCGGTGGGGAGATTCAGGCAGGTTACTGTGGCACTTGTCACCGAGGAAGGCAAGGTCACCGGATAGTTGGCCGGGGAGCCCGCCGCCACGGTCGCACTCGTTGAGGTAAATGTTGGAGCCGTGGTTGTCGAACTCGCAGAGTCCACTTCAAATTGCATTGCATTGGAAGTGCTTCCGCCAGGCGCAGGCGATTGCACGGTGATTGCCGTCGTGCCAGCGCTTGCAACCTGCGCCGCCGTAACCGGAGCGGTCAATTGCGTCGCACTGCTATATGTCGTGGACAGTGCGGTGGTGCCCCAATAAATCATTGAACCCGAAACAAATCCCGTCCCGGTGATGGTCAGCGTGAAGGTTGCTCCACCAGCGCCCGCAATTGGCGGCGTCAGACTGCTGATGACCGGCACCGGATTATCGACAACCAGGATGACGGACGCCGTCGCTGTGGAATAGTCCGTCGTATTGGTCGGGGTAAAGGTGACCGCAAGCGTGTCGTTGCCCACAGCAGGCGTTGTGCCGGCCGCCGGAGTATAGACAAAGGTGCCGGCCACAGATGCGGTTGCATCCAGTTGTGACGAACTGAGCACAGTTCCGGAGAGAATCGATGCGGGTGCGGCCCAGGTAAT
>CAYTJN010000033.1:0-26163 GCA_964438125.1 uncultured Occallatibacter sp. | reverse complement strand
GCCGGCGAGGGCGGCACGCTGCTGGAGATACTCAACGTCGGTGTCGCCTGACCAATCGTGAAGGTCTGCGCTGTGCCTGTCGCGGAGAGGTAATTGGTCCCTGCAGCCGCGCTCGGGGTCAGCGTGCAACTGCCTGCTCCGGTGAAGGCGACCGTGTAGCTGGTGTTGCTGTTTTTGGTTGTCGTGCAAATATTGGTCGTGCCGGCTACCGAGGTTATGCCGTCGCCGTTGTAGCTCAGCGTCAGCGCATAACTGCTGCCGTTATAAGCCGGCGAGGGCGGCACGCTGCTGGAGATACTCAACGTCGGTGTCGCCTGACCAACCGTGAAGGTCTGTGCCGCGCCCGTTGCAGAGCCATAATTGGTGCCTGCCGCCGCGCTCGGGGTCAGCGTGCAACTGCCTGCTCCGGTGAAGGCGACCGTGTAGCTGGTGTTGGTGACTCTGCTCGTCGTGCAGATATTGCTGGTGCCAGCTACCGAGGTTATGCCGTCGCCGTTATAGCTCAGCGTCAGCGCATTGCTGCCGTTATAGACAGGCGAGGTGGGCGCACTACTGGAGATGGTTACCGTGGCCGCGCCCTGGCTGATCGCCAGCGTGTAGATCTGGCTCCCAGGATTGGAATAGGCATCCGTCGCAATCACCCCAAATCTGTACGGATTTCCTACCGCTGTCGGTATGCCCGAGAGTACGCCGCTGCTGCTCAGCGTCAGTCCAGGAGGTAAAGTCCCACTGGAGGTGTAGGAGTAGGGTCCAGTCCCGCCTGAAGCGCTGAAGTTTACGCCGTCGTATGAGACCCCAACGGTTCCGGCGGCCAGACTGGAGGAGGATGGAGTCACGGTAATCGTCGGTGGTGTGCCGGTGCCCCCCAGGGAAATACTCTGGCTTACGCTGCTCGCATTCAGGTTATTGTCTTTCCAACTCAACGCGGCGTGGAGGGGACCCGTCGCCTGCGGCTTAAAGCTGACGGGCAGGGAACAGGCCGATCCCGGGGCGAGCCCCGAGGCGAGCGTTTCATTCGAGTTCGAACACACAGCGCTGCCGAGCGTAAAGTTGACTGTCGAAACAGCCGGATATGCCGAGAAGGTTAACGGCATGTTGCCGCTGTTGGCCACGGTTACCGTCTGCGGACTGTCGCTGCTGGTCGCGCCCTCTGCCGTCGCAGCGAAGAGTAACGACGGAGGAGTGGCTAGGGTGATTTCGTCGACGACCCCACTGCTGGCATTGCCAACAAAGATATTGCCGTTGTTGTCTACCGCGATGCCGATGGGCGTACTGAAGCCCGTGGCCACGGAGAAAGGAGTGCTGGTTCCTGCCGAAATCTCATAGACCTTGTTGGTCGCGGAATCCGAGAAGTAAACGCTTCCGCCCGCGTCCACCGCCACGCCTTGGGGACGATAGGAGCCAGTGGCCAACGTATTGACGGCGGAACTGCCGGAGACGACACCGTTTATCGCAACAATCTGATACACCGATTTGGTTCCCGGATCGGCAACGTAAACGTTTCCGCTAGCATCCACCGCGATGCCATTGGGGGTACTGGTGTTGGTGAACGAACCCAGGGAAACGGGGGTGCCTCCCACCGCCGGGAACTCTACCACCGTACTATTGCCCGCATTGGCGACAAAGACGTTTCCGACCCCATCGACCGCCACGCCAGAGGGGGAACTGACGTAGGTCGTGATGATGGAGGCTAAGCCTCCGGAACCGATGGGGTAGTAGTTGGAGGGAAGACCAGCCGGAATCTCATACACCGCGCCGGACGGATAGGCAGCATTACCGGCATCGGCAACATAGACATTCCCGGCGCCGTCCAGTGCGACCCCCGCCAGACTACCAAATTCAGTGGTGTCGCTGTTCGCCAGGGTTAGAAAGGAACCGTCCGTCCTTACCTCATACACCGCAGCACTTTGGCTATCGGCGAAGTAGACATTTCCGCCGGCATCGACTGCCACGCCATTGGGGCTGGGCGTGGGAGAGATGGCGGTGGTGATCTGTACCGGCCCCCAAGCCGCACCGATGGGCGCGCCATTGGCGGTGACTGTGGGGAAGGTAATCATCGGACCCAGGCCCACGCCGTAGAGATATACCGTCGTGATGACGCCTGTGGCATCCGTCACCTGCACCGCACCCTGCCTCAGCCCTGACCGCTTGGGCGCGAAGTTCACTGTTACCGTGCAGTTGGTGCCCGCATCCAAGGAGTTCAAGCCATTTGTTGTGCAGCTACCGGTTTCGCTATCGATAAAATCCTGGCCAGTTGCGCCTTGCGTCACGACCAGCGGCAGTGCTGCGGGAGCACCCTCAGTGCCCACCTGGAAGGCCAGCGTCATCGAGACAGGATGGCTGGCAGCTATCGCCAGCGAGCCAAAGTCCACCGGGGCGGTCGAGATTTCCTGCACGTTTCTGTCTATGGGATCGGCCACGTAGACATTGCCGTTCGCATCCACCGCAGCCCCCGTCGAGGAGGAGAAGGTGTAGGCACCGCCGCCCACCACATAAAAGGTGGAGTTGGAGTTGGGGTCATTGGGGTCATTGGAAAAGGCACCATTGGCCGCCACCATCTCCAGCACAGACTTGCTGCCCCATTCGGTAATGTAGACATTGTCAGACCCGTCTACGGTTACCCCACCTGGCTGGAAGGGGGCCCCGGAAGCGGTGCTGATGGGAGCGGTGTTGCCCACCAGAATCACGTGGGAGTTGGAGTCAACCGCGCCGCCTGATGCCGTGATGCCCGAGCCCGCCTCTATTTGATAGAGAGATTCGTTGATTTGATCCGTAACGTATACGTTCCCGTTCTTGTCCACCGCTACGCCTACGGGGTCAGGGAAGTAATAAATGTCGCCCAGTCGCATCACCGTGGACGAGCCATTGACCGCGCCCGTTGTCGCCTCGATCTCATAGACCGCTGGAGCAGAGGAATCGGCGACGTATACGTTCCCGTTCCTGTCCACCGCTACCCCCGCCGGAGTGATAAAGGATTGGGCACCCAGAGCGATGGCCGCGCCGCCGCCCACGGGTAGCTCATACACCTTGCTGTTGCCGGAGTCGGCCACATAGACGTTGCCGCTGCCATCGACCGCCACCCCCACGGGACTGTTAAATGAAATCCCTCCCAAGGTAATGGCCGCGCCGCCACCCACCGGAAGCTTATACACCTTCTTGTTGCCGGAGTCGGCCACATAGACGTTGCCGCTGCCATCGACCGCCACGCCGTTGGGGACATTGCAACAATTGGTCGTGGACGCGCTGGTCAGCGTTGTCTGCACGCCCAGATATGTCATCTGCGCGGAGGCAACCGAAGATGTCGCGCCTAACAGAACCGCTAGAAAAATCCATATTGCGGACCCTCTGCCAGATTTGATTGAAAGGCCGGATACACGGCAGCCGAAGAGGGCAACGGGCGAAGTCTGGTCAAACCTGAATGTATCATTCATGGCGGATATCTCCTGAAAAGTTTCAAGCCGCAGCGTGGCTTTCGTCTGTAATAGTAGGGCTGCGCTAAAGGGCAAATACTGTCCATATTTCGGTCAGTCTCCTGTTCAGTTCTGTTTTGGAATATCGAAGTTGAATCGACCGATTCGGGAACGACGTCGTTACATGGATCGAGCGATGGCCAAGCCTTCCCTTTTTCAGTTGGGTTACGCAGCGATGTTGAGACGGCCAGGTACGGTGCCTTGCAAATATGGAGAGAACAAAAAACGGGGACCGGGGAGCAGTATTGCCTGCTCCCCGGTCCCCGCCTGTGCTCGAACTACTACGATCGTGTTCCTGTCGTCCTACTGAATGGGGTGCCCCTGGTCTTGATTTTGAGACCAGGGGATCCCCCTAATAGTCGGTGTGGGTGTTGGGGCTGAACGACGATGCTGGATGGGTGATGTTCACTGTGCAACCCGAGTTGTTGCTTGCACAGAAGATGTTGGAGTGGGGTCCCGTCAGTTGGTTCACTGTGACAGAACTGGCGGTGACGATCCAGGTGCTGGTTGCGTCGAGGGTCAGGTTTACGGTTCCCTGCGTCTGAGGGCCAGAAGTGCCTGAGTCGTAATAGATGCCGTTGCCAAAGGTGCCCGTCCAGGTGGTTGGGACGGAGTTGCCATCGATTGCCAGGCTCATATTCACCGTGCTTCCAGTGTCCACGATGACGTCTCCAGTAATGGCTTCTCCCAGCAGGTTGAAGGCTACCGTCGCGGGTCCGGTGCTCAGTTGCGCGGCGGTCAGCAGGATGCTGTCGGCAGTTGGAGACGTGTTGGTGCCGTTGGTCACAGCCACATCTTCCAAGGTGATGGTGGCCGTGGTGTTGGTGACAGAGAAGACTGTGGATTTCAGGTTTTGATCGTTGGTACGTACTTGACCCGTGCCAGCGCAAGCATTGACGGAACTTGCATCGCAGGCGTAGTTGAGGCTACCGCCGGTCATGCTGAAGATGGTGGGGTTGTCGTTGGTCACAGGCGAGGCGTCGGTCAATGTACCCGATTGGTAAAGGAAGACGCCATAGTTGTTGCCCAGCGCGCCAGAGAGCGCGGTGTTGTTACCGCTGCTGGTGATCACCACCGAGTTTGCGCCTTCAACCACCACTGCCGGACCTGCGACGGAGGAGATCGAGGTGCCATAGACGCCATCATTCACTGTGACGGCGCTCCAGGGGGTCGAGTTGCTGGAGGTTAAGGCTGTTTGAGTCTTGCAAGTGGCTGCGCTGAGCGGGCAACTGCCAGCCACGCGCAGACCCGCGTTGTCTGATCCGCTGCCATTGTTGGTGTAGCTGCCGCCGTTGACTGTTACCTGGCCGCCGCCAGTACCGGTCACGATCACGCCGCTGTCGCTGTCGCTGCTCCCAGCGGTGGTTGCCGTCACATTGTAGATCTCCAGCGTGCCATTGTAGGTCGCCGCCAGCGCCGGCGAGTGTTTGCCCGTGGTGGCGATGTTGGTGTTGGTGATGTCGACTGTGCCGTTCATGCTGGCAAAGACACCCGCAGTGTAAATCCCGCTGGCCGAGATGGAGCCGGCCGTGCCATCGCTCGCATGAGTCGTGCCACCGTCCGTGATGGTGATGGTAGCGCCTTTATCCCCGGAAATGGCGTCGAATCCATACGCCAGCACCGCGGCGTTGCTGCCGTAGTTGATTGAATCAACATCGCTGAGGGATACCGAAGCCTGGGTGATGTCCGGTGTGGCCACGGTTGTCGTCACAGAAGTATCTGTTGCGCTGGCGTTGACGGCGCACAGCACACTCTCGTTCGACGCGCTGCTGGTCAGCGACAGCGGGAAGGTGGCGCCAGCAACCGAATCCACCAAACTGCCGGTGAGGTCGGTAGTGACATAGTTGGCGAACGCATCATTGGCATAACTCGCGCTGTCTTGATAGCCGCAGGGGTTGACGGTGACGTACACAGTGCCGGTTTGTGTGCTGCTGTAGTCAGCGTTGGTGGACGTAAAGTCGGCAGTGTAGCCCGTGGTGCCGATGGGTGGTGTAGTACTCCCCGGGGCGTTTGCGCTGGAATCCCAACTGAAAGTACCGGTCACCGGAAGGCCCTGACGACCCGTGACATAGCGCGTGGCTGGCACCGTGCCGATAGCCGAAGCGCTCAGAAGCGAACCGGCGTAGATTCCAGGTGCCGGAATCGCCGACCAGCTCACAGTTGGAGCCATCGCTGAGACGGTAAGGGCTACAGTCCCGACAACAATTTCGTAGGTCGCAGTATCGGATGGCGTAAAGGTCATCGACACATTCGTCGTGCCTTCAGCGGGATAGGTGTTGGCTGGGGTGGTCCCTCCGGCTTGCGGGGTGGTCCAGGTGAATGTGCCTGGAACGTTGGTCACGCCAGCTACAGCGGAACCGGCGACATCTCCTAAGGCGCTGATACTGCTCAGCGGCGTTCCATAGGTATGAGACGTCGAGAACGTCGGCCAGGTAACAGTTACCTGCGTGGCAGTGGTAACAGTTGCCGATGTTGCGTTGTTTGTTGAAGAGACGGCGGTGTAGTCCGCTCCACTGGGGGTGAAGGTCACGCTGACATGAGTCGAACCGGTGATAGTGGGGCAGGCAACGAGTGCGTAGGTGGGTGCGCAGGTCCAACTCCAGGTGCCTCCAACCGGATTACCGGCGGCATTATTGGCTACGCCATTGGTGCCCAGCTTGGATATGTTACCGCTAGCGTTGTATACAACCGAACCGCTGACAACTGCGGTGGCGGTCGGTGGCGTAATGATGATCGGCGTTTGCGGGGTCACGTTCACCGGAATCGTTTCCGTCACCGCAGCGTAGGCAGTACCATACGAGGGGCTGGGAGTGAAGAGCGCACTCGCGGTGTCTCCGACATTGGGTTTGGTCGAGCTGGCGTTAGCTGAATTGGCCCAGCTGCAGGCTCCAGACACGGTGGCGCTTCCACCCTTGGCGGTGCAACTGCCGAGATGCGAGGCGCTCAGCAGACTGCCATAGCGAATCGCTGAGGGAATAGGCCAGGCAACCACTGGCGTCACCTGCGTCACGAAGAACGAGCGACGCGCCGTTGCCGCGGCATAGCCGTGGGTTGCGTCCGCTGCCACGTGCGCCGTTACATAGTACGTTCCTACCGCGGCGGTAGCGGACAGGTGGGTGACTTGCGTCGTCGAGCAGGGCGAGCAGGTCAAGCTGGTGTCCACGGTATAGGTGATGGCGCCGGCATCAGGGCCGGCTACTGTGGCATTGAAGTTGATCTGGGTGCCGTAGCTGCCCTCCACGGCATTGAAGGTCCACACCGGAGTCTTCCCGACTACGGTAACCGCGCCGGGCGCAGTGGCAATCGTGTAGTTTGCGTCAGCTGCGCCGCTGCAAGTGGTGGTGGTGGCGCTTACCCCCACAGCGGTGGTCGCGGTGTAGGTGGTGCCGGTGTAGGCGCAGAGCGGCTGCTTGCTCAACGAAGGCACCGAGGTGCAGGTGTAGTTGGGATTCCCGTAGCTGTCGAACGTGCCGGTGGTGTTGCTGCAATGCGCGCTATCGCCGCTAGCCAGCGCTCCGCCCGTGATGGTATACACCGGGGTGATCGTGGGGAGGGCCGTGGCGGCCGTGCCATAGACCACGCTGGGGCTGGAACCGGTGATGGTCAGAGTCGCCAGGCCGTTGACCAACACAGGCCACGACGCTGACGTGCTGCCTGTGATCGTCGTTGTTCCCGTCCCAGAATGATCGTAGACGCCGCCATAGCTTGCCGTGAAGTAATGCGTGGCTGGCAACAGAGCAGCAGTGCACGTGGCGCTGACCGTGGCGCAGTTGACCGTCAGTGAGGCCACGCCAAATTGGGTCGGGGTACCCCCAGTACCCAGAATCGGAGTGACGGCCACCGTTCCCAATAACGTGGTAACCGTTGAAGAAACATCGTAGAAACTCACGTGTCCACCGAGGGCAACGACGGTTCCCGTGTTGGGCGCGACAGTCGCATACAGCGTAAAGGAGCTGCCGGGATGGATGGGGGCAGTTGCAGAGACTGCAGCGCCGCCGGTGGGATCTGTGTTCGGTACAGTGGGAGCGGTGAGGGTGCCTGTCCAGGCTTTCGCCACCGTGGTTGTCGTGTTGGAGACGACGGTGATGGTCTTCAAGGCGTTGTCGGGGGTACTGTTGGCAAAACTGGCGCTGGTGCTGGTAAAAGGTGAGGTGTACGAAACCGAGGTGGTGGTGCCGAGTCCCGGTTGCGCGCTGGCGGGGAGAATCAGTGTGGCCACGCCACTCGCATTCACCGCCACGGTTCCGAGCGTAGTGGTGCTGTTCTTGAAGGTCACCGATCCCGAGCAGGAGGACGCGCAATTCCCGACGGTCGCGGTCAGTTGCGTCGCCCCATAGTAATTGGGAGTTCCCGATGTCACGGTCGTAGTCGTAACCGCGCCGGGCGCAGCTGTCACGATAAGTTGTGCTGTGCCGACGGGAATGGTTCCGGTAAAGTTTCCTGCGGTATGGGGGGTGTAGACAGCCTGGAGGTAGTAGCCTCCGCCGGTGTTGTAGGCTGAATGCAGTAGTGACGATGCCAGACCAGCGCCCGTAATGGTGCAGGTCGCCGTTCCCAGCGTTGCCGAAACAGCTATTGCGGCGCAGGACGTCGCGAAGGTGCCGGTTGGGGAGGCTGCGGTGCCCCATGTGAAGGCCACATTACCGGCATCCGCTCCAGGGGTAACGGTCGCAATCAGCGTTACGCTGCCGCCTACGATCGCGGTGCCCGATGGCGAGGTGGTCAGTACTACGGTCGGAGTGACTTTCGTTGGCGTGACAGCCACCAAGTTGGAAACAAAGGGACCGACAGTACCGGTACTTGCCTTCGTCGCAGTTCCAGCAGTGAAGCTGGCCTTCACGTAGTTGGCTGCAACCGGCAGCAGGTTGGTGGTGCAGGTCGCTGTTCCTGCACTGAAGGTTATGGTGTTGCTGCATGTCAGCGGGGTGATATCGTTAGCTGCGGTGGTGCTACTGGTTCCGTAGGCGAAGGCCAATGAATCTCCTGTGCCTCCAGCCACTGCGGGTAGTCCAGTCACGGTCAGCGTGATGAGGGAGCCGAAGGCCGGGCTGGGGCTCGAAGTCGCTACGTTGAGCGTCGGCGCGGCAGCAGTTATCGTATAAGTCGCCGGGGTGCTGGCGCTGATGGTAAAGTCGCTCGTATTGGTCGGGGTAAAGGCAGCCTCATAGAAGTTGGCTCCGACCGGCAGCACTGCAGAGACGCAGCCCGCTGTTCCACTCGAGACGTTCACTGCGCCGCATCCCGGAATGATGTTGGTGGTCGCGGCTCCCGAAGTTGCACCATAGGTGAAGCTCACCGTGCCTGCCGCCCCGCTGCAGGTGACCGAAGAGCATATCTCCGTCGCGGTCAGGGTCACGCTGCTGCCATAGGCCGCAGTTGTAACCGGACTCATTGCCAGAGTGGTGGTGGTGGTTTCTGCTGCATTTACGTCGTAACTAATGGTATTGCTGGGGGCGCTGGAGGCAAAGCCACCTGAAGTTGTGTTAAAGATAGCACTCAGGGTGTTGTTGCCCCCCGGAATCACCGCAGTGATGCATGTCGCTGTTCCTGCGCCAGGGGACCCAGCGGCCACCACCGCGATACTGCAGAGCGAGGTGATCGGGCCTGATGCGTTAGAGTAGGTAAAATTCACATTGCCTGGCGAGGATGAAGCCGTCGACGTACCCGACACGACCGCGGTCAGCGTCACGCTGGTGCCATAGGTCTCGGTCGCGCCTGCAATCGTAGTTGACGAACCTGTTAGTACGCCAGCCAGCGTGGTGGTGGGGGTGGTTTGCGTGATCCCAAGCGTTAACGCAGAGCTGGTGCTGGTGCTGAAGGTTCCATCTCCGCTGTAAATCGCCTGCACGTTATCGAAGGTGGCCGGGGTCGACACCGTCGTCAGCGGCAGCGCCGGGGTGGTGCAGATCGCTTCTCCAAAGTTCACTTGGACACTTCCGCATAAAGTGATATCGGTGTACGCGCCACCCACGCTTGTCGAGGATTTGAACTCCACCGTGCCCGTCGCATTCGTGCCCACGACTGCAGTTAACGTCACACTGGTGCCATAGGGCACGCTGCTGCCTGCAATCGAACTACCCGGCGTAGCTGGTAGACCGATATTCAGCGTAGTTGTACTTGGTGTCAAAGCGCTGGCCGTGCCCATGGCCGCCAGCAAAAATACCAGGAGGAATGCCAGACTGCAGCAACCCTTCAGGATGCTTGTGGATGTAGTAAGAACCCCTTTGCGGGTGGTTGCTGCTGGTGTAGATTGCCTCTCAGACATTTTTGCTTCCTCCGTCAAGAATCACTGGCTCTCAGAGAGTCAGGGTGTAATAGGGCCGCCGGTCAAGAAAACGCGGGACAAACTGCGCTTCTCAAATCTCAGGGAATTGCTGCCGCCTCGTCTGCTCCGCGGTGGATCTTGGAACCAAACCGCAAACCCTGCATCGCAGCCCGCTAGCTGTCACTGATGTTTTGTGGCATCCCTATCTGCTCCATCGGCGCGAGGACCTATCTGATTAGTGCTCACGTTCAAATAAATTGAGAATCCGCGCGATTGGCTGCGTAAAATGTATTGTTTTGAGGAGGGCGCGCGAAGCGAGCTATGCGATGATTGTTCTCTTTAGCACTGGCTCTTTGGGGATTAGTTATAAAGAGCGCACGGTATGCGGACCATAAAATGTGCAGAAATATCCTAGAGCCAGCGTGAGTGTAGACCCTAAATACGGCGAATTTAGGCGATATAAGGCTGCTGACGAAAACCCGCAGCTTCCCGATCTGCGTGGCGACGTGCTTGTAATTGCCAATATAGGAATTTACTTGACTCGTGATGGGGACTCAATATCTGGTTATCTCCCGATTACCACTGCGAACAGGGTGCTCTCAACATTGCGAAGATTGGAGAGTTATAATCTGAAATCTCTTTTGTCCGGTCCAGAATCACTGCAATCGCATTCGCTTATGAGATAGATTGAAAGGCCAAGAGAGCGTTTTCGCCAAAATGCCAGCCGCGAGCGGATTTGGAATTGTCTTCACGAACTCCACCGGGAACAACGAATGAATCGCCAGAAAGCATGGTGGGCGGAGCAGGCAGTTGTGAGGCATGCTCCGCTGATTGGGGTTTTAGAGAACTCCCAAATCTGGCCGGATATCTTCGCTGTCACTTCACACCGGTCTGCCGTTCACAACCTCAAAGTCCGGCAAAAACCCAAGTCGCAGCCAAAACCGCTTTATCAGCGCCACCGTCTCTGGGGCAGTCTCGGTCGTGGTCCGCAGCAGAATCCTCCGTCCGATAGACCCCGGATCGGATTTTTCTGTCAGGCGGCCGACGTCTACCGCGATGGCGATGCATTTCTCCGGGCGATAGGTGCAGTTGGCAAGGTCCGCAATCGATAGGCGCGTCGTCGGCGTGGCCAGTACGGTTCGCGGAGGGGCCATACGGTCGAGCAGCCAGAGAATCTCGAGCTTCGACTCCAACTCATCTGGCACGCAATCGATCGCCAGATCGGCCTCGCGCACTGCGTCCTCAATGGTCGACACCAAGGCAACGCTCTGAAGCGCTTGCGGCCCCAGTTCGCTACGAAGCCACTCATCAGCATGATGCAGGTTAGCGGGCATCACGTCCTCCAGCAGCACGGTGAATCCCGCGCCGGCCGCAGCCAGGGCCAGCCAACGGCCGAGTGGCCCGGCACCGATCACAGCCACGGTCTCAGGCAAGCGGAGCGGGCTTTACCGGCAGCACCGGGATCGCGGCTTCTGCGCTGGACTTGGCCAGCAATGCGGCGACTTCGGCAGGGCTGGACTTGACGGTCAGGGCCTGGGCTACGTCGTCGGCACTTGGACTGGCTTGCTTCAGGTGTTCGGCGACGCGTGTGCGCTCTTCGGCCGAAAGCGTAGGGACGGTAGCCAGCACCCGACGCAGGGTCACGGCAACGTCGTCAATATAGTTCATCAGGCGAATAGCTTCTCCGGAGAGCGGCATGGTTTTCCTCGGTGGGCTCAAAGTTCCAATATTTATTGTAGGCGGTGCGATCGGGCGGGGGAAAGCGCGCGAGCAATGAAGGCCCTGCCGGCGCCAAATCTCAAAATAGCAGAGGATCTCATGCTTTAGGAACGAGCGAAAGAACCTTGTCGATCGCAGCAATCACGTCGCCGGCCATGGCAAAATCAGAGGCGATTGAAGCGATCTGGCCGCGCAAGATTTTGATGCCTCCATTAACGTAGTCGATCTGCCTTTTCAGCGCGTCAAAGATCGCGGTATCAGCACTGATCTTATAGAGGTCGTCCTTGGTAAGTACCTGCTCCACTTCTGGGAACCAGGCGTTCAATGCTTCGACGGTCGCCTCGTCCATTGTGCTGTCGATGCCTGCCTGAATTTTGTCATACAGATCCTGATAAGCATCTCTTGCTTCGGGGGTCAGCGGGATCGAGGGTGTTGCAGGGAGATTCCCTGGAGGCGAAGTAGCCACTGTTTTGCTCCTTATTGCTTCATTTCGTCGGCAGCGATGAATAAAATTTGCCGAGATTGCTTCCCGCATCGGAGAGTTCGCTCAGCTTGTTCTTCAGGCCTCCGGGATTGTGATGTTGTACTTCAGCGGCCAGGGCATGATGGGCCAGGGCGAGCTTGTCGATCGCATTGCGAAGAGAATCGAGCTTTTCGTCGGCGTCCTTCTGTTGGCGCCCAAACTCCGGCAGCTTCATGATCTCGGTGCGATGCTCCTGTGGATTCACATTCTTGCCCGGCTCTTCGTCCTCCAGAATGAAGCCCTTTTCGAGGTCGAGGATTCGGTCGTAGTCTCGCTTTTCAATGCCTTGAAGCGCTTCGTCATCGTCTTCAAGCGCCTTGCAAAGCGCCTGGATGTGAGAGTCCATCGCTTCGATCTTGCCGGGCAACTCTTTCTCGACCACCCGGTTTACCAGAAGCTGCCCGAGCGCGTCGATGCCGGCGCTGATGCCGTTTCTCGCCTCCGGTGGAAGCAGCGGGGCAGCCGCGGAAGAGGCCGTCCTAACGGTCGTCGTGGTCGTCAAGCCTTTGGCTGCTTCTATTCCGAGCACACTCTCAATCGACGGCGCCAGATCATTGCCGAGTGAAGTCAGATTGCTGCCGGCGGACTTTGAAGCCGCATCCAGCTCCGGGGAATCGGTTCCCTTGGAAACTTCAATCAGCGATTCTGAGTAAACCTGAAGGGCCGCCAACACTGCAAGCCGACTTTGTATCTCCTTCTCGGTCAGCAAGACGGGCGTATTGCGCGGATTGTAACTGGCATCCTTGTTCTTATACGCAATAACCGCTTCGTAGTCGGAGCGCAGATTATTGAGCGCCACCGCGTCGCGATACGCGGCGGCCGATTGATCGACTACCGGCGCGATTGCGGTCGAGATTGCGGTCGAGTGCTTGGCGAGAGGCGAAACGCAACCCGACACCCAAAGACTGGCGCACAAGAGGACTCCGAGGTTCGAACAGTGCGTCGGCAACCGCCACGCGCTCCCCTCATTCCTGCTATTCATGCTTGTATGGGAATTGTGACGTCCTCTTTTTGTCAAGGCAAAAGATCTAAATGAGATAAGAGCCCAACTGCTATAGGATCAATTACTTCATAGAGACATTTCTTCTTAGGAACATGGTTTCGTGCACTGTCAGAGGGTGGAACTCGACCGTTTCGATTACTTGGCCCCCGGTTGGATGTCGTCGCCCTCCTCGCCCGTGACGGAGATACGCAACGAGCGCAAGAAGCTGAGATCGTTTTGGGTAAAAGGCTCGTCCGAGTCGCTCTCGCCTGGGGTAGCTTCCACCTCATCATCCTCTTTGGTTACATCGTTGAGGCCGATCGTAGCCTCAAGCATTAAAAGCACATCGAAGCCATGCTGACGTATGTCTTGCACCACGCCAGCGATCTGTTCGCTCTCGATGACCGACTCATGGATGGCCTCGCCCAGTTGCTGGATCAGTTCGCGCAGTCGGGATGTCACTAGTACCCTCCAGTGGCTGCGGCCAGCGCAAACGACCGGGCGCGGGTGGCGGCTTGGTATTTTTCTACAATACTATCGGCATTCTGTAGCAAAAGCGAACAGCAAACAAGCTTAAAATCATGGCTCGAACACTACCACTGTTACCATCATAACGAAATGAGACCTAAGAGTATCGGTCGGGCGCTCGGAACTGGACTGCGAGTCGCCGGAAGAATCGCCAGCGAGCGGATGGCGGCAGGCGATCAAGAAGCGCACGCAGCCGGAACGGCCCCCTCCGTTGAGAGGTTGGACGGTGCCCAAGCCGACAAGAAAGCAGATGGTCGCGCTGCTGGGCGCTCCGCCGGATTAATCAGCCGGGGCGTCGTGCGCGGTGTAGGAGGTTTCCTGCGCCCATTTCAGCGCGTGGGCGGCATTCTGTGGCTCGAGGTCACGGGCGCCTTCTTCTTAATTCCTGTGGTGGTCTTTGCTCCGACACTTTGGCGCGTCAGGGCAAGTTGGGCTCACGGCCCCGATCACCGGCTCTTCCTGGTGACTGCGGGCGTGATGGTTGTGTTTTTTTACCTGAGCGTGAGTTCCTTCTGGCGGGCACGAAAACGCTAAGGCGGCCATCCCGCCAAGGCAACGTGCCGAAAGGACCGCGTTTGACCCCGCTGCCGATCAATCCCTATCGTGAAAAGAGCAGGCTGCTCTGGGAAAGGAAGATCCGATGCAAACCCCGGTTCAATCAAATCTTCATGCACCTCTCGCCTCGCCGCTCAAAAAGACCGCACTCAACGCGGCCCACCGAGCGCTCGGGGCCAAGATGGTTGGGTTTGGCGGCTGGGAGATGCCGGTCGAGTATGAGGGCCTGATCGCAGAGCACATGGCCGTACGGACAGGCGTAGGTCTCTTCGACGTCAGCCACATGGGCCAGATCCAGTTTCGGGGGACGGGCGCGCTGGCTGCGGTTGAACACATCACGATGAACGAAGTCGCTCGACTCAAGGACGGGCAAGCCCAGTATTCCGCTCTTCTGACTCCGGACGGAACTTTCGTGGACGACATTCTTGTCTATCGGCTTAGCCCGAACGACTACCTGCTCGTGGTTAACGCGGGCACAACGGACAAGGATTTTGCGTGGATTCGCAGGCAGGTCATCGGCTGGCCTTCGTTGCATTACAGCGATTACTCTCGCTTTTACTCGCAGCTTGCCGTGCAGGGGCCGCGTGCTTTCGAGACACTGCAAAAGTTGACCAAGGTGGATCTGGCATCGATCAGGAACTATTGGTTCACCTGGGGCGACGTGGCGGGCGTGCCGCATGTTCTGATTTCGCGCAGCGGTTATACGGGCGAAGACGGCTTCGAGCTTTACTTGCCGTCGGACGTCGAGACGAGCGAGAAGGTGTGGAACGCGCTGCTCGAAGCGGGTGCGGAGTTTGGGATTCTGCCTTGCGGCCTGGGCGCGCGGAACACCCTGCGCCTAGAGGCGGGAATGCCTCTCTACGGCCATGAGATCTCCGACTCGATCAATGTCTTTGAAGCCGGCCATGAGCGCTGGCTCAAACTGAACAAAGGCCCGTTTGTCGGCCGTGACTCTTTGCTGGAACTCCAGGCAGCCGGCGGCCCAAAGCGACGGTCAGTGGCGCTCGAGATGGTCGAACGCGGCATCTCCCGCGACGGCCACGCAGTGCTGGATCTGGATGGCAACGAGATCGGCGTGGTGACCTCCGGCTCGCCCGCGCCCTTCCTGAAGACCAACATTGCCTTTGCGCTAGTGCCTGCTGCGGTGGCTACCAGTGGCACCGATGTGTTGGTGCAGGTGCGGGCCAATCGCGTGCGCGCAAAGCAAGTGCCGGCGCCGTTTTACAAGCGGGCAACTAAGTAGCTACTTTGTTGCGAGGACGGCCGAAAGAATGACGTCCACATTGGGCCACTTCAAGTCTTCATGGAAGAGTTGCACGTTGGGGCCGATCGGCTTCCAGGCTGCGAACATGTGCTCCCCATAAATGCTGATGAGGCGCGCTCCGGCGGCGGCGGCCAGGTGGCCGGGTCCGGTGTTGTTGGACACAACGCAGCGCGCAAGTTCAGACAAGACGCCGTAGATGCCAAGGTCGACCCTCGGCAGACAGAGGACGTTTGACGCCAAGGCCGCCGCGGCCTGTTCCTCGCCGGGACCGGGACAGAGGACAATCTGAATTCCCGCGGCTAGCAGCGCCGCAGCGAGTTCCTTGAAGCCAGGCCAGACCCTGCGGTTCTCGCGATCGTCGGGACCGGAAAACGGGCAGAGAATCACAAAGGTCCGTGGCTCGAGCCCGTATTGCGCCAGCAGCGCCTGCGCTCTTTCGCGTTGGTCGTCGCTCGGGGTCCAATCCAGTGTTGCCGGAAACGGCTGGTCTGTATCGAGGAAGCAACCCGCCAGATGCCAATAGGAATGAGCTGCCGGAGCGAGACTGAGCTTGCGGTAGGCGTGGCGAAGCAGCCAACTGCGGCCTTCTTTTGCGTAACCGGAAGGCGAAAAGCCTCCCAATCGCATCTCCAGGGCTGAGCCGAAGGAGTTGGTCATCAAGAGCGCAAGCGGCGGTGCGGCAGAGTCAATGGTACGTCGCAGGCGGCGAAGTTGTTCTGAGTTCGCATTCATGCTTGCGGAGCGCACGGTTACGGGCCAGCCCGTCCCTTCAAACAAGGCTGGCGCCCAGGCTTTCCCATAGAGATGCAGTTCATAACCGGCTGCCGCCAGCCGCCGTAATGCAGGCAGCGAGAGCACCGCTTCTCCGACCCAGTTGCAGAGCCTGACCAGTAGAACGCCCTTGCGAGCTTGAGCAGACGCGGAGGTTCGATATTCGGCGAGCATTCAGATCGAGTATAGCGATGCGCCCGTCCAATGGTGGCGCATTGAGATGATCACAGTTCCACAGTTACACAGGAAACAGGGGGGGGTGGGGGGGGTACCTCGCGGCTTTTTGGGGTACGGCCCGTTCAATCCAATTCCACTCCCCGGTTGGTAGCCGATTCCTGTTTGCCCACATACATCCATTGTGCACTCAGGGAAGCAAATTTTATGCAAACTACGCAATCTCTCTGTTAGGCGTCCTTTGTCACTGCGCGGATGAGCATTCCCAGCAGTGCCAGCACCACAGCGCCCCAGAAGGCCGGGCCGAAGCCGCGCACGTGGAAGCCGGGAACCAGACCGGAGGCCACCATGATCATCATCCCGTTGATGACCAGCAAAAACAGACCGAGGGTGAGAATGCTGATGGGGAAGGTGATAATTTTCAGGACGAAACCGACCGTGGCATTGAGCAGGCCGATCACCAGCGCGGCGATCAGTGCAGGCCCTAATCCCCGCACATAGAAACCGCTCACGAGATTGGAAACCACCAGCAGAGCGACGGCGCTCAAGAGCCAATGAATCAATAATCTGACCATTCGAGATCTCCTCCTTCACGTCCAAATCCTAGCATCTTCGCTGTGCAGGCACCTTGATGTGCGTTTCGTGTCGGCAAGCGTAGCGCTGTACAGCGGATGTGAAAATGGTCTATTCTCGGGCGAACGGGGTGGTTTATGCATATGCACGCTGCCAATCGACTGCTTGTACCGGCTAATCGGCGTTGGTCGCGGTCGCTCGAGCGTAGCATCCGGCCGCGACGCCACTTGCGCGTGCTGCCCGTGCGGACTCGTCCCAGCCTCTTCGCCAGCGACTAATCGCTGAGCAGCGAAAACCTCTCCTCCCCCATGGCCATCGTTGAGCTTCGTGCTGCTCCTGATCCGGGCGACATCGAGGATCAACGTTTCCACCCATTCGCAAAATGCGCGAATGGGTGGGGCACGGGACGGCTTTTTCGACCACCCGGCTTGTTCATTTCCGGCCTTGATGGGCGAGCCAGCGAAGATGCTCGAAACGGAGTTCATTCGATAGGATGACAATTCACTCGATTCAGCGGCGACAGACCCTGCTATAGGAGACAAGATGACAAAGCTGGAGATGCATACGCAATTTGGACCTAAGCTCGCCGGTCCGCTTCCGGGTCCCAAGGCACAGGCTGCCATTGCAGCCGACGACCGGCTGATCTCACCCAGTTATACGCGGTCTTATCCACTTGTAGCGAAGCGCGGACGCGGCGTTCGCGTGGAAGACGTGGACGGCAATGAGCTTCTCGACTTCGCGTCGGGCATCGCGGTGGTTTCAACCGGCCACTGCCATCCGGAGGTTGTTGAGGCCATTCAGAAGCAGGCCGCCGAGCTGATCCACATCTCCGGAACGGACTTTTATGACGAGCATCTGACTGATCTTGCCGACAGACTGTCGGCGATCGCTCCGATGCCGGGACCGCACCGCTTCTTTTATGGCAACTCGGGGGCAGAGGCGATCGAGTGCGCGTTGAAGCTGGCGCGCTACCACACGGGACGCCAGCAGGTGATCTCATTCCTAGGGGCCTTTCACGGCCGCACTATGGGCGCGCTTTCGTTGACCGGGTCGAAGCCGCAGCAGAAGAGAAGGTTCGGCCCGCTCGTCCCAGGCGTAACACACGTGCGCTATCCCTATGCGTATCGCGGCTGTTCGGGCGGAGCGCAAGAGGAAGAGGCCTTCAGTATGGGCTGCGCACGGTTTATCGAAGAGAAGCTCTTCAAGACGATCTTGCCGCCAGAAGAGGTGGCTGCGATCTTTATTGAGCCGATCCAGGGCGAGGGCGGATATGTGGTGGCGCCGGACAACTTCCTGCGCGAATTGAGGACGATCTGCAACCGTCACGGGATTCTGTTGGTAGTGGACGAGGTGCAATCGGGCGCGGGGCGAACAGGCAAGTGGTGGGCGATTGAACATTCGGGAGTCGAGCCGGATATCGTCTGCATGGCTAAAGGTATCGCCAGCGGGATGCCATTGGGCGTCTGCATGAGCCGGGCGGAGATCATGAATTGGGTGCCTGGCTCTCATGCCTCTACCTTTGGTGGCAATCCGATTTCAATTGCGGCAGCGCTCGCGACCTTGAACATCATCGAGCACGAGGGAATGGCGAACGCTGCTCGCGTCGGCGCGTTGATGATGGAGCGGCTTGACGGCTGGAAGCAGAGCCATTCGATGGTGGGCGATGTGCGCGGACGCGGCCTGATGATTGGGGTTGAGTTGGTGAAAGATAAGACGACGCGCGAGCCCGCTGCCTCCGTGCGCAACCGAGTGGAGATCCTGGCCTTCGAGCGCGGGCTGATGATTCTGGGCTGCGGCGAGTCGTCGATACGACTTTGCCCGCCGCTGATTGTGAACGAGCACGAAGCGACTGTCGCGCTCGACATCTTCGAAGAGGCGCTTACGCAGGCCGAGAACGAAGCTGCGCGAGGTTGAGCTGCGAAACTTGTATCCGGCGCTTACCGGGTTACTTCGTCGACTTTCATGTTCGCGATTTCGGAAGTCCGGTGCGCTGCGCGTTCGAGATTTTGGGCCATCTCCTGCGTGGCCAAATGCTGTTCCTCCGCCGCGCTGGCCATCTGATGCGACAGTCCCGAGAGCTCTTCGGTCTGGCTGGAGATCATACCGATCGCTCCCATGGCGGTGGTCACATCCACACCAATGGCGGTAACCTTGGCCTGAATCTCGGCGGTCGCAGCAGCGGTCTGCTCGGCGAGTCGTCTCACTTCGCCTGCCACCACAGCAAAGCCCTTGCCGTGCACCCCGGCCCTGGCGGCTTCGATATTGGCGTTTAGAGCCAGCACGCTGGTCTGCGTGGCGATGGAGGCAATCAACTCCGCCACTTTGGCTACGCCGCTACTGGATGTGCGCAGGCTCTCAATGGCGGCCTTGCTCTCGGCGCTCGCGGCACGCGACTTTTCAGATGCGAGTGCAACGTTGGCGGCGTTTTGGGCGATCTCTGCGATGCTGGATTCGATCTCGTGCGTGGCCGTCGCAACCATCTGCAGATTGCCGTTGAGATGTTCGATGTCGCTGCGCTGCGCCTCTTGCGCGGCGCGCACTGCGTCGATGGCCGCCTGGGTACTGATGCCCCAGACGACAACCGCACCGGCAAACTCACCGTCCTTACCGGTCATTTGCTCGACATTCAGATCGAGCATGATCGGGCCCAACGGAATTGTTGCCTTGTGTGGAAGATGGTGAAGGCCCTGTTTGGCGCCCAGAATTCTGTCCACGTTTGCTGGAGACTTGTGAAAAATGTGGATCGACTTACCCACAATCTGGTCAACCGGTACCGGCAGATATTGCTGCAAGCTCTCCAGCGTCTTGCGGGACGAACGATTGAGAAAGCGCAGGATCAGTTCCTTGTCGCAAAACATCGCGTTTGCCGGCAGCGCATCCAGCGCATATTCGAAGCTGCGGTCTGACACAACCGGCGCATCCGTTAGCGGCGTGAGAGTCGAGCTGACCAGCGGCGCGCTTCCGCCGCGGTGAGAGAAGATGCCAGAGAGCAAGCCTTGAGACATACGGATCCCTACCTCCTGCTAGCCTTCAGTTTCGTCTATTTCATGGTTACTATGCGGAAGGACGGCGCATAATCCATCTCTCAAAAAAATGGCTTCCCAGATAAGAACTTTACTGTCCCACTTTGAAAGAGAACGGTGCGAATGCGGTCTTTTTTCTTGCGTTAGTAGAATGGAGATTTGCGCCTTTGGTTTAATCGGTTGAGAATGGATTGCCATGGGATGGATGCAGCAGTTGCGGATTGGCTGTGAGGAGCGGGCACTCGCGAGACTCGCCTGGGCAGCGCGAAGGAAAAGTAGCGTCGAGGCTCTGCCCGCGCACCTTATTACCGGTATGGAGGGTGAGACGGCCGCGTTCTATTACCTGCGGCGCGAGGGTTACACCATTGTGGCGAGGCGCTGGTCGTCGGGGGATGTGGCTGGCGATGTGGATCTGATCGCCTGGCAAGGGCCGATGCTGTGCTTTATCGAGGTGAAGACGCGCACCGCTCGCGATGCTTCTCCAGCAGAGATTGCGGTCGACTCACACAAGCGGAACACGCTGCGACGGTTGGCGCGACGGTATGTTCGCCAAGTGCCTCAACAGATCGCCCCGCCGGTGCGCTTCGACGTGCTCAGTGTCTATCTTGTGCCTGGAGAGAAGAAGGAGTTTCAGCATTTTGAGGGGTCGTTTGGATGGAGCGAGCGGGAGGACGAGGAGTGACGTGGGCAGATTGACTCCCTATGGAGCCGGCGGTGCGTCCGGCTTCTTCTTGTCGATTTCGATATCGAGATCGAGTTGGACATCCTTTCCGACGATGGCGCCCCCGCCTTCAAAGGTCTCGTTCCACTTCAGCCCGTAGTCCAGCCGGTTGATAACGCCGGTAACTTTGAAGCCAGCCTTTTCAATGCCAAGGCTCTTGTCCTTAATCCGGCCGCCATAGGTCACATTGAGCGACACCGGCCTGGTAATGTCGCGGATGGTCAAATTCCCATTCAGAACATGAATGCCATTGTCCTTAACCAAAGTTCCCACGAACTTCATCTCAGGATATTTAGCTGCATTAAAGAAGGCGTCGGTTCGCAAATGACCGTCTCTTTGTTCGTTGTCAGTGAAGATTGATCCGGTTTTGGCAGTGAACTCGACAGTGCCGCCCGTAAAATCGTTGCCCATGCACGTACAGGTCACCAGTGCATCGTAGTCGCGAAAGTTTCCCTTTACTTGGGTGATGCCAAAATGCGCAACACTGAAGCCGATATGGGAATGAATTGTGTCGATGGTCCAGGTGGTTTGAGGGGCGACACCATTCTGTGCTGAAGCCGGATGGACAAGCAATGGAAGGGCGAGAAGCCAAAGTGAGATACGGTTCCGGTTTGAGTGCCGACGAGCAGTTTTCTCTCCGATCAATTGATAGCCTCTCGTGCTCTGGTAAATGGGTCTCTGCAGTCAATGGTGGTCATCGGTAGATTCCTTCCGGTATCTATCCCTTAGCGTCCTCGAACTCTTCTTGCCAAGCCATCTGAATTGCTTCCAGACGCGCTTCGTTTGACTTCGCCGGATCGTCGACGAAGTCTACGAGTTCGGTGACGTAGCGGTGCAGGTCGGTGAAGCGCACTGTCAAGGGATCGAGCGCCGGAAACTTTTCTTGTAACTGGATGCCGATCTCCTCGGCGTCGGTCCATAGAATCTTTCGGGGCATGGGAATTTCTCCAAGCTTTGTCCTGTGAGATGAGGTTCTTCATTTCCACATCTCAGAATCGAGATGCAGGGCGCCCAAATTTCTACTTATCTTCTGCCAGGGTCAACGGCTTGCCCTCGGAGACAATGTTGCGATTCCACTTGGGAATTTCGACCTCATAATTACCGGGACGGGTGATGACGGCCTGACATCCCAAGCGTGAGTTCAACTGTTGGTCGGCCGCCATATCTAGCCGGTCGAGTTCGTCATCGTCGGCCTCACTGATGCCCGCCTGATCTTTGATCCAGAGGTGACAGGTGGTGCAAGCGCAGACGCCGCCGCAGGCATGATCGAGGAAGACGTCGAAGTTTTCTGCCACATCGAGGAACGACATCGGCTTGCCGTGGTGCTCATAGGGCAGGGTGCCGAATTCGAACTCCACCGTCCGGCCCTCAGGCTGAAAAGTGATGCGCACAAGCTTGTCGGCGGGGATATTCTGCTCAGTTGGTTCGCTCATATAATCGGCTTCTTTCCTGCTGACTCGCTCGCTCGAAACTACTTGAACTCGGCCGGGGCCATGGCATGGGGGGCGTTCACGGCTTCAGCTAACTCTTCGCCGGCTGTCTCCATGGTTTTGCCGCGTAGGGCGCTGGAGACGGCAGCCTCCATCATCAATTCGGCGAATCGTCGCGTGGCCTGATCCAATGCCAGGGTCGCCTCGCGGATTTGGGCTGCGTCTTCGCCGGTCTCTGCCTGGATCAGCCGGTCGCGCGCTGCGGTGATGGCAGATTGTTCCTCGCCTCGCAGCAGGGCCCACGCGGGGCTCCGCGGGGCGCGCTCGACTGCGGCGAGAATCGTCTCGCCCTCGTTGCGTGCCTCGATGAGCAGGCGCTTCGTAAAATCCGCCTCTGCGTTGTCGAAGGAGTCGATGATCATACTTTCGACTTGCTCGTCGGTTAGTCCATAAGTCGGCTTCACTTCAATTTGCGCCGCTTGGCCACTGCGCTGTTCGCGCGCGGAGACGTGAAGAATGCCGTCGGCGTCGATAAGAAACTTGACCTCGATTCGTGGCAGACCGGCGCTCATGGGTGGAATGCCCTTGAGATCAAAGCGCGCCAGAGAACGGCAGTCGGCGGCAAGTTCGCGCTCGCCCTGCACGACGTGTATTGCGACGTTGGTTTGGCCGTCCACTCCGGTGGTAAAGTGCTCGGTAGCAGAGGCCGGAATCGTCGAGTTACGCTGGATGATGCGCGCCACCACTCCGCCTAGAGCCTCGATGCCGAGCGAGAGCGGTGTTACATCGAGCAGCAGCATCTCCTCTGTGCTTTTCGATGCTCCGGCCAGTATGTCAGCCTGTACCGCAGCGCCGAGAGCGACGACTTCGTCGGGGTTGAGTTCAACGTGGGGACTCTTGCCGCGAGGGCGGAGTTTGAAAAGCTCATCTACAAGTTCGCGCACGGCGGGGATGCGCGTCGATCCGCCGACCAGCACCACCTCGTCAATTTGCTCGGGCGTGATGCCGGCGTCGGCCAGAGCTTGTTTGCAGGGGCCCGCGGTGCGCGCAAGAACTGGCTCGATCAACAGCTCGAAAACGTCGCGCGGCATCTCTCTCTGATAGCGATCGCCATTGGGCAATTCGATGTCGAAGTGGGCAACCTGCTCGGTGGATAGAAGAATTTTGGCCTCGATGGCTGCCTTGCGCACGGCCTGCACAGCGCCTGGATGAAGGCGCAAATCCACTCCGTGCTCGGCGTGAATTTCGTCGAGAGCGATGGCCAGCAGCAGATTATCAATGTCGTCGCCACCGAGATGCGTATCGCCGTTGGTGGATTGGACCTCGAAGATGCCGTCGCGCAGTTTGAGGATGGAAATGTCAAATGTGCCACCGCCCAGATCGAAGACGGCGATCGTGCCAACTTTTTCCCTGTCGAGTCCGTAGGCCAGCGCGGCAGCCGTGGGCTCGTTGACCAGGCGAAGCACATCAAGGCCGGCCATGCGGCCCGCGTCTTTTGTGGCCTGGCGCTGGGCATCGTTGAAGTATGCGGGCACGGTGATGACGGCTTGCGTGACGGGCGCCGAGAAGAAACGTTCCGCATTGCGCTTGAGCTGGCGCAAAATGTAAGCCGAAATCTCTGGAGGCGTGAAACGGAGTTCGCCTAACTGAATGCGGGGGATTTCACCTTCTTCGACATCTCTTGCGAGGTGAAAGGGAAAGAGCTTCAACTCGTCATGAATCTCAGCAAGGCCTCTGCCCATGAGACGCTTGACGGAATAGATGACTCGCTCCGGAGTCTGGATCAGGGCCTTGCGTGCACTGTTGCCCACGGTGACCGTGGGGCGCGAACCGCTCGCAGGCATGGGGTCGAGAGCAACGACCGACGGCACAAGATTGGAACCGTCCACACCAGGAATTACCACCGGCGCATCGCCCTCCATGTATGCGACCAGGGAGTTTGTGGTGCCGAGATCGATTCCGACTACTCGTCCTTCCGCCATGCTTTTTCAGGCTCCCAAAACTTCGTTTACATCCCGAACCAGATTGCTTAGATAGCGCCGCCGATCAAGCAGTGCCACCATTTGTCTCTGTGCGGCGCCGCGTGCTGCTGCGCCGCCTAGGTCCCACGCCTGCCACTCGGCGCGCAAATCCTCATCGACGGCCGCGAGCAGCCCATCGAACTTATTTTTTGCTGCGATAAGGCTGACCTCAAGGTCAGGGTTTTCCTCATCCATCTTGCGCGAGGCGCGCATCTCTTCGAGTTGCATGTTCAGCTCAAAGACCTCTTCGAGCAGATCGGCAGGAACGCGCGACGGATCTATGCGGTCCTTTCCACCAACAGCCGGACCCGCCTCCGCATCCGCTTCGCGACCGATCTCCGCGCCCAATAGCTTGAGCAGGTATTCAGTGCGGCGAAGCGGATCTTTGAGGGTGCGATAGGCGTCGTTGAGCAGCGCCGTGTCGGCCAGACTCCACTCTTTTTCATTCTCCTGTGCTCGGGCAAAACGGTCTGGGTGCAGCTTGCGGCTCAGGCGATGAAAGGCGTGCTCCAGTTCGACCAGATCGAGGTCGAGTTTGGGAGCCAAGCCGAAGACGGAGAAATAGTCGCCGCCCGGCGGGGGCTGAATCTTGCTGCAATGCGGGCAGAAGAGTGTGGAGTCGTTGTGGCCGATGGAGCACGACCAACAGGCTACAGGAACCGCGGAATCGATCATCTTGAACATGGCTGCACTCTTACGAAACTGAAGTCTGCTATGAAAACGACGAACCGCAGCCGCAGGAGCGCGTGGAGTTCGGATTAATGAAATTAAATCCCTGCCGCATCAGCGTCTCTTCATAGTCGAGCGTCATGCCGTGCAGATAGAGAAACGACTTAGGATCGACAAATACCCTCACGCCCTCAAAGTCATAGATGCGGTCGCGTTCGCGAGGTTGCGTATCGAATTTAATGGAGTAGGAGAGCCCCGAACATCCGCCGCCCATTACGCCCAGGCGCAGGCCTCCCTCTTGGGCCGAGACACCCTCTTTGGCCATGGCTGTGCGAATGCGCTTGATTGCCCGGTCAGTGACGTTCAGTCCGACTGCGGGCACCTGCTGTGCGGCTGGCTGCGGCAGTAGTGCAGATGCCCCTTCCGCGGGCTTCGATTGGATACTCACCGTGTTCGACATTTTGCTACCAACTTTCCAGCGCTCTCAACTGCATTCTGAGAAAGATCCCTCAGGGGCTAAAGCCCACGCCTATTTATGGAGTCTTGCGGCACGACTTGAAGTCGTGCCCTGACACAAATGATGAAATCTTTTAGCACGTTGGAAGTCCTGCCCTTACGCAAATAACGAAGTCTTTTAGCACGTTGGAAGTCCTGCCCTGACACAGTTAGCGGCGCAGGCCAACTGGTCTCTTCTTAGTGCGCTACTGTTGTTGCTGCGGTTTCTGCCGGAGCGGTGGCGCTGTTCTTTTTCTTCCAGTCGCCAATGGCTGCGCGAATCGCATCCTCCGCCAGGACCGAACAGTGAATCTTCACCGGCGGCAACGACAACTCTTTCACGATGTCGGTGTTCTTGATGGCCAAGGCATCGTCGACGGTGCGGCCCTTGATCCACTCAGTCGCGAGCGATGAGCTGGCGATGGCCGAGCCGCAGCCGAAGGTTTTGAACTTGGCCTCCTCAATCACCTGCGTTTCAGGGTTGACGCGAATCTGCAGCCGCATGACGTCGCCGCACTCAGGCGCGCCTACCAGACCTGTGCCGACTTCCGTCGATGCCTTGTCGAGTTGGCCCACATTGCGGGGATTGTTATAGTGGTCGATTACCTTGTCGCTGTATGCCATTTGTTACTCCTCTGCGGGGGAAGCCGCGAAAAACAGTTGTCAGCGTTCAGCTGTCAGTGATCAGTTCTGAGTCTGGCTGCGTCGTAAGAGAAATCAAAAAACGCTGGCAACCGACCACTGATCCCTGGCCACTCATCCTTAATGCGCCGCCCATTGAATCTTGGTCAGGTCGATACCCTCTTGGACCATCTCGTAAAGCGGTGAAAGCTGGCGCAGATGCTTCACCACATCGATCACCTTGGCTGCCACGTAATCCACTTCGGCCTGGGTGTTGAAGCGGCCTAATCCGAATCGGATGGAACTATGAGCTACATCGTCACCGAGTCCCAGAGCCTTCAGTACATAAGACGGCTCAA
>CAYTJN010000032.1:0-30561 GCA_964438125.1 uncultured Occallatibacter sp. | reverse complement strand
TTGAAAGACATCTGTAAGTTAAAGAAAATGAGGACATAGGGCTCCTTCCCCAGGCCTAACTTAACCAAGGAACTCAAAGGAAGTGGTGCAATGTTCATGCCCTCTGCAATTGGTCCGCCATCAACTCTCTAAGAATTGAGCGGTGCCCTCTTCGGATCTGACGCGAGTGCAGTTCGCGTTTCGACTGCTTTGTTCAGAGCATCCTCTGGTGAAGCCTGGCCGCCTGAGGATTGCCGTTCGTCAGATTCAGGAGCGACGTTGATGAATGCATTGAGAATATTTTAAACGTTCACTGAAGGCTCCGCTACGGCAACAAAATCGGTCCAACTTAATAACTATTCTAGACCCCCAGCCACCTTCCGGATCACTGTTTTGTCGAATGAGGTCGTATCAGCTGAATACTAGAAGGTGCTTCAGTCCGGGAACCTGACCAGGCAATGAATGCCCAGAGTGCCATCTGTTGCAACCTACAGGCAAGCGTGGATAGCCCGAGCCTCCGGTCTGAGGCCCAAGCGCCTGCGAACTTCTCCTAAATCACGACACGCGACTCGGCCACATCCGACAGCCTCGGCAAACCTGGCGATAATTTTTGACTCGGGACTTGGCCGCAGAGACGACATCTCAGTACTGCGTATGCGGTCTTGAAGCGCGGCCCTTCTTTCAGCAATCGGGATGCGGACGGGGCTCTACGTGTCCGCTCCGCGTAGAATCTCGGGTTTACTAACGAGTCGTTCATATAGGTGACACTTGGGGTTCTAAAGAAGGCTCTGACAAGATGGGGCATTTTCTTGATCGCGGCCAGTTGCATTTCGATTTTCTCCTTAGCGAACCAGAGGTCGAAGGTTGTGAACTCCATTTATGGATTTCAATTGCAGGCACCTCGTCGGCCCTCCCGCATAGCTTCTTCACTCGCTCGACGGTGCTGTTGCGGCGATTCACAAGCCAGTCTTTTCAACGAACCAACATCTTGAGCGTGTACCACTTTATTTGCAACGCGTACAGCTTTGGGAATGCGCCCGCACAACTACACCAATCCGGCACAACTGTAGGTAAGTGTAAAAACAACTTGAGAAACATTAAACTTGGGGGCCGTACTTGCCGATCCAAAGTAATAGGTCTATAGTCACCCGCAGTTGCCCAATCAATTGGAGGTGTTTGTGCTCGAGAGAGTCCCTGTTCTTTGTGGTCGCAGGTTTGGTGCGCTTATTTGCGCATTCGTCTTCACGATGTTTGCAGCATTCTCTCTTTCCGGTTGCGGAGGGAGTTCGAAGTCGCCGACGGTTGCCGTGACGGCTTCCGTGGCGACAGTGGATGGCGCGGATACGGCAACGCTGTCAGCGACTGTGGCCAACGACAAAGGGACGGAGGGAGTGTCATGGAGCGTGAGCGGCGGGGGAACCTTGTCGAACGCGACGACGACCTCGGCCACTTACACGGCGCCTCCCGCTGCTGCTACAGCGCAGACCGTGACCGTGACGGCAACTTCGGTGGCAGACACCACGATGACCGGAAGCGTAACGCTGACAGTGGCGGCCAAGCCGGCGGTCACCGCACCCAACGCGGCTCAGCTGACGGGCACGGTAGGAGCAGCCTATTCGCTGCAATTGGCCACAACAGGCGGCATCGCTCCTTATACGTGGACCTTGACCAGCGGCACCCTTCCAACTAACTGGATCCTGACCTCTGGTGGATTGCTTTCCGGTCCCGCACTGGTTGCCGGACAGGCAGGACAAATCGACCTTACCTTCACGGCAACCGACTCCGGCAAGCCTACGGCTATGACAGCGATTGAGCCGGTGACCGTGACCATCAATCCAGCTCCAGCGATCACATTCACAGGGACAATGCCCGCCGGGACATACAACGCCTCTTATACGGGTAGCGCGGCAGCTACCGGAGGCGGCGGAACTCTCTCGTACAGTTTGGCCCCCAATTCAGGACCGCTGCCCAATGGGTTGACCTTGAATGCGTCCACAGGCGCGGTCACTGGAACCCCCGCAGCGGCAGGGACCTTCCCTTTCAGCATCCAGGCTTCCGACGCATTCAATGACTCGGCGACCCAGGCTTACTCGATCGGTGTCGCCCCCGCGACGCCCACCCTGGCTTTTGCCGCGATTTCACCCGTGACTTACGGGGTCGGTACATTTGTGGTAAGCGCCAGTTCTGCTTCTAGCGGGAGCGTCACCTACTCCCTCACCGGGGGGCAGATCAGTGCGGGAACTGTCAGCAGCGCCGGCACAGTTACGGTGACCGGAGCGGGCACGATATATCTGACCGCCAGCCAGGCTGCAACCGCCAACTACAAAGTGGCGACGGCGACCACCAGCGTGACGGTCAACAAGGCGGAGGCGACCGTCACCGTCTCGCCGTATACCACCGTGACCTATGATGGCAACCCGCACACTGCGACAGCCACGGCCACGGGCGTGAGCGGCGTGAGCCTGCCTGCCTCCGATTTCACCCTGACCGGCACTACTCATACCAACGCCGGAACCTATTCAACCGATGCGTGGAGCTTCGCGGACCCCAGCGGCAACTATGCCAACGCTAACGGAACGGTCGCCGACACAATCTCGAAGGCGACGGCGACAGTCAACGTCACTGGGTACAGCGTGACCTACGACGGCAATCCGCATACTGCCACTGCCACGGCCACGGGCGTGGGAAGCGCGAGCCTGCCCGCAAGTGACTTTACGCTGACTGGCACGACACACACCAATGCCGTCACTAATTCCCCCGACGCGTGGAGCTTCGCCGACACGAACTACGTCAGTCAGAACGGCAACGTCTCCGACTCGATCGCGAAGGCAACGGCGACAGCCACCGTCACGGGGTACACCGTCACTTACGACGGCAACCCGCATACGGCCACGGCCACGGCCACAGGCGTGGGAAGCGCGAGCCTGCCCGCAAGTGACTTCACGCTGACCGGCACAACACACACCAACGCCGTCACTAATTCCAGCGACGCGTGGAGCTTTGCCGACCAGAACTACGTCAGTCAGAGCGGCAACGTCTCCGACACGATCGCTAAGGCGACGGCGACAGTGAACGTCACGGGCTACACCGTGACCTACGATACCACCGCGCACACAGCGACGGCCACGGCCACTGGCGTTGGCGGAGCCCTTCCCGCATCCGACTTCACTCTGACCGCAACAACTCACACCAACGCAGGAACCTATAACAACGAGGCTTGGAGCTTTGCCGATCTCAACTATCTCAGCGCAAGCGGAACCGTGAACGATAAGATCAATCAGGCCGCAGCAACAATCAATATCACGGGTTACACCCTGACCTACGACGGCAACCCACACACGGCCACTGCCTCGGCCACGGGCGTCAACGGGGCTCTCCCTGCGTCCGATTTCACTCTGGCAGCAGCCCACACCAACGCAGGAACATATAGCAACGAAGCTTGGAGCTTCACTGACCCCAACGGCAACTATGCCAACGCCAGCGGAACCGTGAACGATAAGATCAATGAGGCCGCGGCGACTATTCAAGTGGTGCCTTACAATGTGATCTCTGACGGCAACCCGCATACGGCCACAGGCTCGGCCACCGGCGTGGGCAACTTGAGCCTGCCTGCATCCGATTTCAATCTCAGTGGCACCACGCACACCAACATCGGAAGCTATTCCGGCGACCCATGGAGCTTCAGCGACCCCAGCGGCAACTACGCTCCTGCCAGCGGAACGATTACCGACACGATCAACGCCACGCTCGCCATCCAGACCACCACTCTTTCTCCGACGTATGTGTACGCCGGAACCAGCGGTTATTCGCAGACACTGACCGCGACGGGCGGCGCAAGCCCGTACACCTGGTCGGTAACCCTTGGTGGCATCAGCCTTGGGAACGCCGGCCTGGGCCTCGGCTCCAGCACGTCTCTCACGAATACGGTCTTTGGGAACGTGCCGACCAACGCTCCGACCGGTCCCTTCACCTTCACGGTCCAGGTCACGGATCACAACGGCGTTACTGCGTCGCAGATGTATAGCCTGACTGTCTATGGCGCATTGACGATGAACTCCAGCGGATTGCCATCAGTCGGAACCACCGGTGTTTCATACTCTGGAGTAATCACTCCCTCGGGCGGTAGTGGGGCCTATTCGTGGACAGTGAATTTCCTCAATGGTCTGACCGATAACTTGTTCTTAGGCAACAATGGATCTTTGACCATCAGCGGCACGCCCCAGACGGTGATGATGAACCCGCCGGTAACCTTCAGCGTAAAGCTGACCGACACCCTTACGGGAGTCAACATCACGCAGAACGGGTTCACCATTTCGGTCAACGAGTCGAGCCCGGTGACTCTGCCGCCGAATAATCCCAACCCATCGTCTCTGCCGTCGGCGACCGAGAACCAGAGCTACACCGGGCAGATTAACGCGGTGGGCGGCACTGGTCCTTACTCATGGACCATCAACGGCACAACCGTGACCGGGGCAGGGATTCCCCTTTCGAATAGCATGACTGCCAGCAATTCCGGTGGCAGCACGCTGACGATCGGTGGAACACCCAGCGGTTCGGCTTCGGTGCCGCTGACCAACGTCGTAGTGACTGACAGTCTCGGTTCTACGGCGACAAATTCGTACAATATCGCAGTTAACAACCCCGGCTACCAGGTGAGTGGCCAGGTCATGCTCAACGGCTGCGGCGGCAATTCGAGCACGCCGACGATCACGGTCAACCTCTATGCGGGCTTGAATACCACCACTGGGACGCCTGTACAGACCACGACTACCTCTGGAAGCGGGAGCTTCAACTTCTCAGCCATTTCCAACGGACCCTACACAATTGTTCCCTCGATCTCCGGGCCGAGCGCAATGTTCTATCCCACCAGCCAGAGCGTAACCGTGGGTAACAGCGATGCTAGCGGAACGAACTTTGGCGTCGCGCTGGGCTACACTGTCAGCGGCAATGTGATCTACGGCGGTTCAAGAACCGGTCAGGTTTATCTGGCGCTCACCGGCGGCAACTGCAACAACGGTGGCGGATTAGGCGCCAGCGTTTACGTATCTGCGCCGACTGCGGGTCAGTCGTATACCATCCGCGGCGTGCCGCCGGGCAGCTACACTCTGCTGGCAACGATGGACGACCTGGGCTATGGCATGCTCAACACCGATAACCCCACCTTCACGGGCAGCACTCCGGTGACTGTTGTGAGCTCGAATGCTAGCCAGGATGCAACGCTAGTTGATCCGACGGCGACAGCCCCAAGTACCGGACCGACCATCGATGGCATCATGCCGAACAATGATGGCTTTGTGATTGCTTATGAGCCCATCACATCGAAAATCAATATAAACAATAATCAGGTGGATGTAGAAGCGGTGACGTCTTATACCGTTGAGTGGAACGGCAGCGCGACGTTCTCCGCCCCAACCAGCAGCAACAGCCACACATTCAAAGCGACCGGCGGCAACTCCAATGTCTGGATACTGACCAACGCTCTCGTCGGCTCCAACACTTTCGTTTCCCCCACACCCTACTACTTCCGCGTGAGGGCAACGAATTCGGCCGGCACTCATAGCCCTTGGACGGTCTACAGTGATTCCGGAACTCCGGCATCCGTGTCCATTCCTACATCCGTACCTCCGGGCTATTACGCAGTCTCCGGCTCGGTTGCCATTCCCTCTGGCGTCACTCCCACCGGGCCGCTCTATGTCGGCCTCTATGGAAACAATGCCATCTATTCCACGGTCATTCAACTGACCGGCATCTCGACCTCGTCGGCGAATAACTTCACGGTTTATGCCCCCGACGGCAACGGCTACTTCCTGTTTGCGATCCTCGATCAGGCCAAGGACGGCATGATCGACTCGGAAAACATCAGCAATACGGATGATAAGAACGATCCACCTGTAAATGTAAGCGGCGGCGCCCTGATCAACCAGGATCCGTCGCTCCCCACCACCAACGTCAAAGCCCTGGTGACAACGCAGTACCAGTACAACGCCAATGATCAAAACGGCGCGCCCAATACTTCCAGCGACTATAACCTGAACTTCGAGCTGGAGGCGGAGAACAAGCTGCCGGTCTCCGTTACGCTGACTTCGGGTCCGAATGTAATTTACCCGGTCGATATCAACAATCTATGTGAGAATTGCGGCCACGCCCAGTTCCAATACAACATGAACATCGACGGAGATTTGCCGTCCACAAGCGACGTCTACACCTTCAACGTTGTCTATAGCGACGGAACCACGGATTCGGCCGTGACCGCCCCGGTGAGCGGTGTGCTGACCGGCAGCCAGCTCGCGGCGTCACAGATGCCCACTGGAACCAGCGGCGTGAGCACAACCCCAGACTTTACCTGGAGCTATCCAGCCAACGCCAGCAATTACACCTACCAATTCAACCTGTCCAGTTCCAATAACAGCCCGATTTGGCAGATACCGAGTAACAATTCCAAATCAAACGGCTTCACGAGCAGCCAGATTGCTGGTGCTTCCATTCCTTGGAGCACCACTTCCGATCCGACTGGAGCCAGCAACCCCCCCACGCTGACAAGCCTGCCCAGTGACACGTACCACTGGACGCTTGAAACCATCGACAGCAACGGCAACTCGGCGTGGACGCAGATGTATTTCATCGTCCCCTAAATCAAAACACCCGCATCATCTGACAGGGCGGTCAACCATTCGGTTGGCCGCCCTTTTTTATTGTCTTGGACACCGGGGGCAGATACTCGCGGTCCTTGAAGTTCCAGAGTTGCAAGCTGAAGTTGCTGGAGCGAAGGCTGGACTAACCCAGACCGAGCAAAATATATCCCGTTTGCAGAATGAAGTCGCTAGGGAACTAGCTACCTACGCAGCCGTTCATGCCAATAAGATCGTCGCCGGAATGCGTCCGCTTCCCAGAACGGTTGTGACGGTTCGAGGGCCTGGGAATTTAGGTTTAGGTTGAACTTGATGGAGCCGAAAGTCGGACTCGAACCGACGACCTGCTGATTACGAATCAGCTGCTCTACCAACTGAGCTACTTCGGCTTTCCTTTTAGATTGTACTGTTGCGCCGGGCTTCGGTAAAGCGCCGGGCTGCATTCCGGCTCGGCGCACCTTCAGAAAGGGTTCAGGAAGGCTTGATCTTTGTTGCATGGGTGATGCTGATCCGGGTTTTGCCTTCGTTCTGCGATGCTTTCGAAGTGACTGTCACCGTGACGGATTCATGTTCTGCCTTGTCCAGCTTCAAGATCGCCGTATCCTTGAAGTCCATGACTGAAGCTGTGCTGCCAAGCTTGTCTTTGTAGAAGTCGACCACCCGTACCTTGGGGTCCGAAGTGAGGAAAACTCCTGTCAATAACGACTCGGTCGGCATCTTCATCCGCATGCCTCCCTTGATGGACTGTGAGCCGGGGTAAATGTCGGTGCCCAGATCGGAGGCGCTGAATGTCTCAGCGGCGTTGATGTCGATCTTGCCGCCAGGCGTGCTCATTGTCATTTGATCGCCGTTTCCGCTCACGTGGACAGTCCGAGCGATGCGCCAGACCATGAAACCGAAGGCTGCCGCTGCAAGAACGCCCAGCCCTACAAAGACGGCGACGACAATAAGAACGATCTTGACTGCGCTCGCGCCGGAGGGGCCCGGTGGAAGCTTGGATTGCGCCGATGCGCCAACCGCGGCGCCCGGCGGCGCCGGCACGCCACATGCCATGCAAGATTGCTGGTCAGGGGATAATGCAGCCCCGCATTTGGTGCAGAAGCTAGCCATGACGATCTCCTTGCTATTGGGACCGGATCTGGGCGATTTGATCCGGTGTCAGCGGGTACGAGCCAATATACCTCAAGTTGCCAATGTTTTGTTGTTTCCGGGTCGATGAGCCGATGGGCGGCACAAACTCGGTGACGTTTGCGACTCTTCAAAGCAAACGAGGGCTGGGATCTCTCCCTGGCCCTCGTATGAGTCTTCACAAGATTCTGCCGGAATCCGGCCCGCCAAGCTTAGAGCGGCTGCACGTCGGCAGCCTGCCAGCCTTTGGGCCCCTTCACCACGTTGAACTGTACGGCTTGACCTTCCTGCAAGCTCTTGAAACCGCTTGAGTTGATCGCTGAGTAGTGCACAAACACATCTTCGCCGTTCTGACGCGAAATGAAGCCGAAGCCCTTCGCATCATTAAACCACTTCACAGTGCCTTGTTCCATTTGGTCGTATTTCCTAGCTTTGGATTGCGCTGGATGAACAGAGCGACCTCTGGCAGAATCTTGCTTGATAGGGCGAGTGCTGCGCATGCCCGGTTCGGCTCTAACGCTGGAGACAGTGTACCATCGTTCCAAAATTCACGTCCCGGAATCTTCGCTTTACGTCCCATTTCCCCATCCCGCTTTTGGAACTCGCTGATCAATGTGCTTTTATAATGGAACCTTTCTAAGCGATTCGGTCTACGTGATTCGTTGAAAGGTGATCATGCCCAGGGATCCTGTTCCTAATTTGTTATCGCGCGCCACAGAGCTGCTCGAAGACCAGTTCGCGGGCCTGCCCGCCTTTGCTCCGGCGCAGGAATCAGCGGCCGATCCGGCAGCGATTGCCCAGGTGCTCGATGACGTCGCGCGCCGCATGAAGGACAACTATCCTTACTTTCACCCCCTCTATGCCGGACAGATGCTCAAGCCGCCGCATCCGGTGGCGCGGGCCGCTTATGCCCTGGCGATGAATATCAATCCCAACAACCATGCGCGCGACGGGGGCCGGGCCAGCTCGGAGATGGAGATTGAGGCCGTCGGTGCGATTGCCGGGGTCTTTGGCTGGACGGAGTATCTTGGGCATCTGACTTCGAGCGGCACGCTGGCCAATCTCGAAGCTCTTTGGGTCGCCGGGCAACTTGCGCCGGGCAAGCGAATCGTTGGCTCCGATCAGGCGCACTACACCCACAATCGTATCTGCGGTGTATTGAAGCTCGACTTTGCGGCCATTTCATCCGACCAGAGCGGGCGCATGAGCCTTGACGCTCTCGAAACCGAACTGCGCAAGGGCGATGTGGGCACGGTGGTGGTGACGCTGGGAACAACGGCCATCGGCGCGGTGGACCCGCTGGAGCAGATTCTTGAGTTGCGAGAGCGTTACGGCTTTCGCGTCCATGTGGATGGGGCCTATGGAGGCTACTTCCGGCTGGTGACGAATGAATTGGCCGAACCGGCCAGACGAGCCTACGCCGCCATCGGCCACGCCGACTCGATCGTGATCGACCCGCACAAACACGGACTTCAGCCCTACGGCTGCGGATGCATACTGTTTCGCGATCCTGGGGTAGGACGCTTTTACAAGCACGACTCGCCGTATACCTACTTCACTTCGCATCAACTGCATTTAGGTGAGATCAGCCTGGAGTGTTCGCGGGCAGGGGCGGCTGCTGTGGCTTTGTGGGCTACTCAACGGCTGTTGCCGCTCACGCCGGAAGGCGAGTTCGCTCGCGGCCTGGCTCGTGGCCGGAGAGCGGCGCTCGAGCTCGACCGGCGGCTGCGCGCCGATCATTCGGGGCGATTTGAGGCCCTGGCGGCAGGAGCGCCGGAGCTCGACATCGTTGTCTGGAAGCTGAGAGCTGAGTCGCCCGAACGCTCTTCCGAAGTGGCTCAACAGGTCTTTGACGCCTGCGCGGCGAGGGAGTTGCATCTGGCGCTTGTGCAGTTGCCTCAGCACTGGTTTGAGACGGAGAGCCCTGGGATAAAGGGGCCGGGGATGGTGACTTGCCTGCGTTCAGTTTTAATGAAGCCCGAGCATGAAGCGTGGCTGGACGAGATTTGGAACCGCCTGAGCGCCTCATGTTCTCAGGTTTTGGGGAACTAAGTATCTCTCGGCGCAAACGAAAAAATCGATATTCAGGCTGGGGCGCCGTCACCATTCAGGTGTGTGCGCTGCCCGGAAGATAACGGTATCATAAGATCAAGGATTTACTCCATGCGCGATCCATTTGTCTTCCGGTCCATGCACCAGGCTCGTTTTCAGGCTGAGCCGGCGATCTTTGTTGCGCCGGGCCGCGTCAACCTGATTGGGGAACATACCGATTACGGCGAGGGTTTTGTGATGCCGGCGGCTATCGATTTCGCCACACTGGCCGGCATCTCACAGCGCACGGACGGAAGGATTGTTCTCTATTCGCATAATTTCGATGAAGAACAAAGCTTTGAGATTGCAGCTCTGCCTGCTGGGGCCAGCAAGCACTGGAGCGACTACCCGCTGGGAGTGGTCGCGGTCCTGGCCGGTAGAGGTCTTCCCATTACCGGGTTCAGCTTGAGCCTGTGGGGCGATATTCCACTTGGTTCGGGGCTTTCGAGTTCGGCTGCCGTAGAAGTGGCGACGGCGCTGGCGCTACTTTCGCTCACCAGCGCAGGCTGCCCTGGACCGGAACTGGCTCGCCTCTGCCAGCGCGCGGAGAACGAGTACGTGGGCGCCAGTTGCGGGATCATGGATCAGTTCATCTCTGTGAACGGCAGAGAGGATCATGCCCTGCTGCTGGACTGCCGCGATCTGAGCTTCAAGCCGGCGCCGATTCCGAACAATGTGGCGCTGGTCATTGCCAATACCATGGTCAAGCACTCGATTGCCGGCGGAGACTATGGGACGCGCCGCGCCGAGTCAGAGGCCGCCTGCGCAGTGATTTCGAGTCATCGGCCTGAAGTCACCTATCTGCGCGATGCGACGCTTGAGGACCTGGAAAAATGGGGTCACGAGATGGCGCCCAAATCGCTTATGCGCGCCCGCCACATCGTCAGCGAAAACCTGCGTACCGTGGCCGCCGCCGATGCCCTGGGGAGGAATGACTTGAAGGAGCTGGGCCGCCTGATGGCCGAGGCTCACCGCAGCTATAGTGAGGATTTCGAGGGGAGTTGCGTGGAGGCGGACGCCATGGTTTCTTTAGCCCAGGACCTGCCCGGCCTGATCGGCGCGCGCCTCACCGGCGGAGGCTTTGGCGGCTGCACCATCAATCTTGTTCAACGGAGCGAAGCGGCCGGCTTTGCCCAGGCTCTGGCCAGCCGCTATGCCATCCATACGCGCATTCAACCCCAGATTCACATCTGCCACGCATCGGCGGGCGCACACCGGTTGGCGTAGAGCCTAGCAAATGGATGGTGATGCAGTCTCAGGTTGACCGCGTTACTTCACAGTAGCGAAGGTTGTCGTTAGATACTTCTGTCCTTGCGTATTCACCGCGTAGTAGTCGAACCGATGCGAGCCCGGCGGCAGCGTAATGGACGTGGCCAGCGCATTGGCGCCGAAGGTTGAGAACTTTTTCACGCCGTCCACCCAGACTTCCATCTTCTGTATAGCGCCCGACACGGTGGCAGCCGCTGTTGCCTGGACCGGCGAAGACACGGTCGATCCATTGGCCGGCGAGCAAACGTTGACTCCGGGAGCCGAAGGAGCGGTGCAGTTGACGACGCTGAAGTTGAAGTTGAGGCTTTGCAAGTGATTGTCGATGTCCGCGGCAAAAAGTGTCGCCGAGTGATTTCCCGGCGTAACGGAGACATTTCCCAGGTCGAACCATGCCCGCTGTTCCCACGCGTGGAACTGTTCGCCGAGCTTTTTGCCGTCAACCCACAGCTCGATCTTGCGTAGATCCCCGAAGGAATTGGCCGATGCGTCAAAGGTCAGCGGGCCATTGGCTGAAACGGCGATCGGTGCGCACATGTTGATCCCTGTTCCTTTGGTGGGGTAGGGGCATCCACCCCAGAATCCGCCGTTGGTCTTGTCCACGGCCTCGATGACGGTTGCAAAGCCCATGTTTGTATTGTCGTTGTTGGACTCGTCGAGCGAGATGATGTCGGGCCGTCCGTAGAAATCGTTCGTGAAGGCGCCAACCAGCGGAGGTTGAAGGTCAGAGAACGAACTCACGTTGACCGGCAGCGGCACAATCTGTTCTTCGAACGCTCCGAGGCTGCCGTTTGAGAGGAAGACGGCGAAGACCTGCGAGCCGCTCGAATCAGATCCTTGCACGGCGAGATCCATGCGGGCGTCGCCATTGAAATCTCCGAGCGCCAAGGCGGGGCCAATCGGGTTTGTGGGCAGGTTGTAAGCGCTGTTCACAGTCTGCGTGAAGACGGACATGGTTCGATCGCCCTCTCCGTACAATGTCACCAGTTGCTGTGGGCCGAATCCGGAGAGGCCGAAGAGATCCGATTTGCCGTCACTGTTCAAGTCGCCCACGGCAAGGCTTAGGTTGGATTGATTGGAGGTATAGGGCGTGGTATCGATGAACCCTGGGTTACTGGTTGCGCTGTTGACGCCGTAGAGCACGTGCACCGCGGCCTGGCAGTTACTGCTCCCGAGTCCACAGTTGGTGAACAGTAAGTAGGCGATATCCATGGTTCCATCGCCGTCAAAGTCGCCCACCGCGAGCCAATTGCTGGAGCTACCGGTAGCCGGTTCCTGGATGCTGATCTCCGAGGGGTCGAACGTTCCGTCTCCATTCCCATGAAAGACATTGATATAAACGAGGGTGTTCGTTGAATTGGCAACGGTCGTCGTGGCGACAAGATCCGGCTTGCCGTCCTGGTTGAAATCCGCTGCGACCGCTGCTGCCGTGCCAAAAGGCTCGGAACTGCCTGTGAGGCTCTGGAAGATGGGGGTCTGGAACGTCCCGTCTCCCTTACCCAGAAACGTCGCGACAAGATTGGTGCCGGCAAGCGTGAAGACGATGTCTGCATTGCCGTCGCCGTTAAAATCTCCGATGGTGGGAATAATGTTGGAGCCGGGATTGTCGGAGAACGTGAACGAATAGCCGGGCGTGAACGTTCCGTCCCCCTTGCCCAGGTAGACCTGGAATGAATTGGCAGGGGATTCGGTGGCGGGAACCTGGATGAGGTCTTGCACGCCGTCGTTGTTCAGGTCAACAGCATAGACAGTGGGGGAAGCGGAGGGGAATTTGTAGCTGTTCAGTTGTTGGGTTTCAATTTGAAATGCGGCATCGGTCTGTCCGAAACACGGTACGAACGAACCAACGGCGCACAGAAGGGTAAACACACGACGGCACGGCAACATACTGCTGCTCCTTGGAGAGGCACCTTTCGCCGGGATTGTCTTTTGCGGGATGGAGAAAACGACCCTGGCTTCTCCAGTAACTTCGAAGCATCTTTTTAATTTCGAGTTGCTACGCCACTCTGGCTGACCCGACAGGGGAGGCCCACGGAGGGGAGGTGGGAGACAGGGCAATTGCATGAATGCATTTTGCATATAATTAATCGCATTCTGCTAACCTGAATTTATCTCGTCTGTTTCCCGCGCCTGCGCAGCGACCGATTTCAGCGGCTCTTTTGTGAACATTCGTACGTGAATAGAAACCTTCCGCACAAAGCCATGGGGTTCAGCTTTACTTTCCGCGCGGGGTACCCCCCCACCCCCCCCTATTTCCTGTGAAACTGTGGAACTGTGATGGAATTTGCCCTCATTCATGCGATTGCCCTGAGGTGGGAGATCGACCGCGGTTTCCCTGAGGCCTTCCTTGTTAGAATCGGATATGACCCCTGACACGATGACGATCGGGAGGGATAGCCAATTCCTGTTCCGCATCCGGGGATCTCTATTTGTTCAGTGCGTCGCTTCTTTTTGAGGATGCGCCACGGAGACTCCAGAACGATGCAACCGACATCATCGAAGCCATTTTCCTACGAAACCTTTCCCGCTTCAGGCCTGGTCGCATATTACTCGATGGAGATTGCGATCAACCCCGCGATGCCCACCTACTCCGGCGGCCTGGGTGTGCTTGCCGGGGATACACTGCGCTCGACGGCCGACCTGGGTGTTCCACTGGTGGCCTTCTCGCTGGTTCATCGAAAAGGGTATTTTCAACAGCATTTGAACGAGGCGGGAGTGCAGACGGAGGATATTCAGCCGTGGAATCCGGCGGACTTCTGCACCGAGGAGAAGGCGCGGGTTACGGTTTCAGTGGAAGATCGCGTAGTGACGGTTCGCTGCTGGCGCTACGACCTGGTGGGCCGCTACGGCCATGTGGTTCCCATCTACCTGCTTGACACCGATCTTGACGAAAACTCCGGCTGGGATCGCGGGCTCACCGATCACCTCTATGGCGGCGACACCAACTACCGTCTGCAACAGGAGATCGTGCTGGGCATGGGTGGGGTGCGCATGGCTCACGCGCTCGGCCATCGTGTAAACGTGTACCACATGAACGAGGGCCACGCGGCGCTACTGACTCTGGGCCTGCTGGAGCGGCAGTTGGGCGGCGGACCGCTCGGTGCGGCCACTGAAACCGACATGGAGCAGGTGCGGAAGCGCTGCGTCTTCACCACCCACACGCCGGTTCCGGCCGGCCACGACCGCTTCTCTACCGAGCAGGCAATTCGCATTCTGGGCGGCGACCGAACGGCGCGCCTTGAAAGGCTGGGCTGTTTTCGCGATGGAATGCTGAACATGACGCTGCTGGCTCTGCGCTTTTCGCGCTACGCGAACGGCGTGGCCATGCAGCATGCCAAGGTTTCGCGCGAGATGTTTCCGGAGTTCACCATCGACTCGATCACCAATGGCGTTCATGCGCCGACGTGGGTCTCCGGGCCCTTCCAGGCAATGTTGGACGCGAACCTGTCCTCATGGCGGCGCGACACACTTTATCTGCGCAACGCCATCGATCTGCCCGAGAGAACGATTCTCGATGCTCACGCCCTCAATAAGGAAGCATTGCTCGCGGAAGTGGCAAAGCGCACTGGGCATGCGCTTGATCCAAGGGTGTTGACGCTGGGCTTTGCGCGGCGCGTGGCCACCTACAAGCGAGCCACTTTACTTTTCACAGATCCCAAGCGCTTGGCTGAGATCGCCTTCAAGGCGGGCGGGTTGCAGATTCTTTATGCGGGCAAGGCACATCCCCAGGACGAGCCGGGCAAGGCGCTGATCCAGCAGGTTGTCGAGGACGCGGCCAGGCTCTCGAACGAATTCCTGCGCATCGTTTATCTGGAAAACTACGACTGGAATCTGGGCGCGATGCTCACGGCGGGCGTCGATGTGTGGGTGAACACCCCGCGTCGTCCTTACGAAGCCTCCGGCACGAGCGGCATGAAGGCTGCGCTCAACGGCGTTCCCAGCCTGTCGATTCTGGACGGGTGGTGGATCGAAGGCTGCATTGAAGGCTTCACCGGCTGGGCCATCGAAGACGGCGCCGACGATGCCGAAGAGGCCAACTCGCTTTATCAGAAGCTTGAAACCGCCGTGGTGCCACTGTATCTTGACGCGCCGGAAAAGTGGGCTCGTCTGATGCGCAACACGCTGGCCTACAATGGCTCTTACTTCAACACCAACCGCATGGCCAGGCAGTACGCGCGCAACGCTTACTACCCGGTGAAGCTGACCGAATACGCGAACACGCGCAAATAGGATAGGAACCTATCAGTAAATTGGTAACGTTTGGCGGCGTGGACGCCGCCAGTACAACAGGTCTGGAGACCGGCACCACGTTTCCTTCTCAATTTGCGGATAAGTTCTTAGGTTAAATGGTAAATTCCGGGTAGTTATTGACTCGCCCGAAATGCCGATTCATTGCACAGGCTCCGCTGCATCAACCAACCGCTAGAGCGCGAGTCACACTCCAGAATGCTCATCGATGCGAACGGCCGGGCCAACAGCATGGCCGCCGCATCCCTTCTTTGAGCTCCGAGCACACACGCTCGACATGCTGGCGCCTTGTCTCATCTTTCTTGACGGAGATGGTCCAACAGATCCACTCGTTGCGTGCCAGTGGCGTGATGTCTTCCCAGGCCGCCCGCGCCTCAGCGTCCGACGCGAGCGCTTTTCTCAGATCAGCCGGAAGGTCATGTACGACTCCAGGGGAAATTCGAACGGTTGTCAGAGACTTTGTCTCGCAGGCCGGGTGCCCCACCCTCGCCGCGTATTTGTTTTTGCGGCTAGGGTGGGAAACGTCTGACCCCAATTCATAGAACTAAGTCAACAGTTTGATCTCGCTTGAAGTGCCGCCCGCCGCTGGAATGTAACACTTCAGCGTGTAATCCATGACCATGCGATCGGCGTTGAATCGCCATCCCAATGTCCGAATGGTCCGCTTCATACGCTTGATCCATCCTCGCGGCAGCCCATCGCGATCACGCTGATAGAAGAGCGGAATCAACTCCTCATGAAGCACTCGATAGAGTTCTTCGCCGTCGCGGCTGTCGTGCACATCCATATCTGAATGCGTTCTGCCCGTTCCGATGGCGAAGCCGTTGAGGCCGTCGTAGGCTTCGGCCCACCAGCCGTCAAGAACCGACAAATTCAGGCCGCCATTGAGCACCACTTTCTGTCCGCTGGTGCCCGAAGCCTCCAGAGGACGGCGCGGATTGTTGAGCCACACATCGACACCCTGAACGAGATAGCGGCCGACATTGATGTCGTAGTCTTCGATGAAGACAAACCGGTCGGCGAAATCGGAGTCGCGCATCATCTCGGCGATCTGCTGGAGAACCTTCTTTCCCGGTTCGTCGTGCGGGTGTGCCTTGCCTGCAAAAAGAAACTGCACCGGCCGCTTGGGATCGTTGACCATCAAGGCCAGCCGCTGAATATCGGCGAGCACGAGATTGGCTCGCTTGTAAGTGGCAAAACGGCGCGCGAAGCCGATCGTGAGCGCGTCCGGCGAAAGAACTTTTCCGAGTTTTTGCAGGGTCTGCAGTGGCTCGTTGCGCCGTTCGGCCTGCTCTTTTGCACGGCGGCGCGCAAAGTCGATCAGTTGCGATTTCAGGTTGAGGTGTGTCTCCCAGAGCTCGCCATCGTCGACGTTCTCGATCTCTTCCCAAGTGCGCGCGGCTCCGCTGTTGGCCTGCCAGCCGACGCCGAGATGGCGATCGTAGAGGCGGCACATCTGCGGCGCCAGCCACGACGGCACGTGCACTCCATTGGTGATGTGGCCGATCGGTACGGCGTCCTGCGGCTTGCCGGGGTAGAGCCCCCACCACATCGAGCGCGAAACCTCGCCATGCAGCGATGAAACCGCATTGGCGTGACGCGAAAGCTTGAGCCCCAGAACGGTCATGCAGAATGGCTCCTGCTGGTCGGTGGAGTGCTCGCGGCCAAAGCCCATGAAGTTCTCTTGCGAGAGCCCCAGTTGTTCGCGCAGAGGGCCAAGGTGCTCTTCAATGAGATCCGCGTGGAAGCGGTCGTGGCCCGCAGGAACGGGGGTATGCGTGGTGAAGACCACCTCGCGGGCGATCTGGCTGGCGGCGGTGTCGAAGTCGATGCCTTCTTCGTCCATTCGATTGCGAATCGCCTCGAAGACAGCGAAGCCGCTGTGTCCCTCGTTCAAATGCAATGCTCCGGGAGAAACGCCCATGGCCTTGAGAGCGCGAAAGCCGCCTACGCCCAGCAACAACTCCTGCCGGATGCGGGTGCGAGCGTCGCCGCCATAAAGACGGGAGGTCGTATCCAGGTCTTCGGGCGCGTTGCCCGCAACGTTCGAATCGAGCAGCAACAGGTCAACGCGGCCCACCTTCACTCGCCAAACCTTTGCGCGAATTACGCCGCCGCGCGTTCTTATCTCCACGATGACCGGCTTGCCGTTCGCGCCGATCGCCGGTTGCATAGGCAGTTGGTTGACGTCGGTTTCGAGATACTCTTCCTGCTGCCAACCGCTCTTATCCAGGCGCTGCAGAAAGTAGCCTTGCCCATAAAACAATCCGATGCCGATCAGCGGAATATCCAGATCGGATGCGCTCTTGATGTGATCTCCTGAGAGCACGCCAAGGCCGCCGGAGTAAATGGGCAGTGACTCGTGCATTCCAAATTCGGCGGAGAAATACGCCACCGGGCGAGGCCGCAGCACACCGGCATTGGCAGCGCCCCAGGTGCGATCCGCGAGCAGATACTCCTGCTGCCGGCGATAGACATAATTGATGCGGCTATGCAAGACAAGTTCAGTGGCGCGGCGTTCGATCTCGCCCAGCGGCATTTCGTTCAACAGGGCAATAGGATTTTGATTGAGCTGCCGCCAGCGCGTGGGATTGAGATCGCGAAATAAGCTGACGCATTCTGGATCCCAGCTCCACCAGACATTGCGAGCCAGCGCCCACAGACGCTCCTGCGCGGGAGCAATGAAGCGGTCGAGAGTGCGCGCTTCGCTGACCACGGGCGCAACCTGGGTCGCTGCCTCCACCAACATGCGGATTTCATTTTCTCTGAAGCTTCGCGGTTCCCTGGTTTGAACCACGAGTACGCCCTGCAAGACTCCGCGATCGATCAGCGGTACGCCGAGGAACGAGTTGTATTCTTCTTCTCCCGACTCTTTGAAGTACTTGAAGCGGGGATGAGTCCGCACATCTTCAACGGCCACCGGCAGCACGCGCTCGGCGACCAGGCCTGTGAGGCCTTCGTTGAGCGGCATACGCAGGGTGCCGATGGCCTGCGGGTGCAGGCCGAGGGTGGCGGCCAGCACCAGGTTCGACCGGTCAGGCTCGAGCAGGTAGGCGGAGCAGACGTCGGTTCTGAAGCGTGTGGCGATGAGCGCCACAACGTTCAGCAGGGTGTCGGCAGGCTTGCCGCCTTCCTCGGTGAGGCTGGTGATTTCCTCCAGCGTGAGTACGAGCCTTTCGTCCGTTGCTTCGTAGAACTGGGTCATCGTATGCTCTCTCGACTTTCTCTTCGTTTCGGAGGCACCTTACCGACACTTCCGCGATGCCTCAATAAGAGTGCTGTAAGAGTGTAGTAGTGCGTGCGGTCCAGCTTTTGAAGCCTAAAACGGCTAGAAGCGTTGTGGTTAAGTGAAAGGAGAATCCCTTCTAGCGGCTATACGGGATGAATTTGACAATATCATTAATCGGCTGGCAAATAAAGGTCAGCTCTCCGGGACCGGGAGCTCCTGGCTCGCTTTATACATCAGTCGGCTCAGCGCATTGGCTGGCGGATAATCGTTTTCAGCTTTTCTGGTGCGGTTCGCCGCGGGTCGTTCAGATAGATCTCGTGATGCTTGTCGCGAAGTTCCTTTCCGGCAGCATGGATAAAGTCGTGTATCCGCTGAATCGTCGGGCCCTCGTCCGCAAACGGCCCCAGGTAAAGCGTCTGCACCGAAGGGCCTTCAATCAGCGTTTCAAGGCGCACCCGGTCCAGCGCTGCCCGGTTCTTCTTCCTCACCTGATCGAACGCGGCATCAATCTCGGTCTGGCCGATCACATCCGGCTGCAAGATCATCGCCGTCCACTTCCACGTTGACTTCTTTGCCTCGTAGAACGCCCGTGTATCGTCGGCCCACCACAGCCCCTCCAACGGCATCACGCCGTAGTCGATGGCACGAGGGCTCTTTTTGAGCGTGAATTTGAGCGTATAGGAGAGTGAGTAGAGCGCTTCGACAGCCTCTCGAAATGCCTGTGCGGTGTTGGGGTCGCCTTCCCCGTCCACCATAAGATAGGTGAGTTTCGGAACATCAACAGCTACGAGGTCGCCCGCCTTCGTCCCGTAAAGTTGCTTCCATTGTTTCTTGAGATCGAGCTTTTTCACTACGACTTCTCCGCGCGGCAAATCGCCGGAGAAAGTATAATTCAGCCAGCTGATTCGGTTCCTCACGTTTGGGCAACAAAACCTGCGTGGATTTCAGACGAAGGTCTAAAGGCTAAAAGCTAACAGCTAAAAAGCTGTTCTTTCAGTCTCCCGGCGCCTCTTCGAGCTCCGCGCCTATGCGTCGCAGCTTCATCACGCGCCATTGCAGGCGGTCAAAGAAGAGGTAAACCACTGGCGTGGTGAAGAGTGTAAGCATCTGCGAAACGATCAGTCCGCCGACGATGGTGATGCCGAGCGGCTTGCGCAGCTCCGACCCCACGCCCATGCCGATGGCCAGCGGCAATCCGCCAAACAGCGCGGCCATCGTGGTCATCATGATGGGGCGGAAGCGCAGCAGGCAGGCTTGGTAGATGGCCTCAACCGGCGGCAATCCCTGATCGCGTTCGGCCTGCAGCGCAAAGTCGATCATCATGATGGCGTTCTTTTTCACGATGCCGATCAGCAGGATGATGCCGATCAGTGCGATGATCGTCAGGCTGGTTCCGGTCAGCATCAGAGCTAGAATCGCGCCCACGCCGGCCGGTGGCAGCGTAGAGAGAATCGTAAGCGGATGGATGAGACTCTCATACAAAATGCCGAGCACAATGTAAACCGCGACCAGCGCAGCCACGATCAGCCATTTCTCATTACTAAGCGAATCTTGAAAGGCCTGCGTAGTTCCCTGGAATGAGGGATGAATCGAAGGCGGCATGTTCATCTCCGCCTGGACGCTTTCGAGTGCCGTGACGGCCTGACCCAAAGCAAAGTTGGGCGCCAGGTTAAAGCTGAGAGTGACTGCCGGGTATTGGCCCTGATGGTTGACCTGGAGCGGAGTTCGCTGCTGTTCGAAGTGCGCGATGGTGGAGAGCGGAACCATGGAGCCGCCCTTACCGTTGTTACCGGCAGATTTGATAAAGATGCCGTTGAGCGCGTCCGGGCTCTGCTGGTAGATGGGATCGACCTCCATCACCACGAAGTACTGGTTGAGCGCGGTGTACATGGTGGAGACCTCGCGCTGGCCGAAAGCGTCGTAGAGCACGCTGTCAATCGCGGCGGCGGTGATGCCCAGCCGCGAAGCGGCGTCGCGATCGATCACCAGGTTCGCTGCAAGGCCCTGGTTCTGTTGATCGGTCGAGACGTCGCGCAGCTCCGGCATCTTTCTCATCCGTGCCAGCAGTTGCGGCGCCCATGTGTTCAGCTCGTTGAGGTTTTCATCGGAGAGCGTGTACTGATATTGCGCTGCGCCACCGCGGCCGCCGATTACGATGTCCTGCTGGCTCTGGAGGTAGAGTATCGCGCCTGGGACCCCGGTGAGTTTTGCGCGCAGTCGGTTGACCACCATGTCGGCAGAGACGCGCCCCGGGCGCTGGTCGAGATCCTTGAGCGCGACGAACATGAAGCCTACATTATTGCTGCCACCGCCGGGTCCCGCGCCTCCCGCAAAAGCGGTGACGGACTTTACGGCAGGGTCTTCGAGAACCATCTGCGCCAGCTCGCGCTGCTTATCGCGCATGGCCGGGAAACTGATGTCCTGCGCAGCCATAGTGCGGCCTGTGAGTCGGCCGGTGTCTTGTTGGGGAAAGAAGTCCTTGGGGACAATTTTGAAGAGGAAGACGTTGAGCCCCATGGTGCCGATCACGACGAACAGGACCAGCCACTGGTGGCGCAGCACCGTGCGCAGGCCCCTGGCGTATTCATTGTGCAGCCAGTCGAAGGCCCGCTCACTGGCGCGATAGATGGGTCCGTGACGGCTCTCGTCCCGAGACTTGAGAAACCGAGCGCAGAGCATCGGCGTCGCGGTCAACGAGACCAGTAGCGAGACCGCGATGGCGACTGAGAGCGTTACGGCAAATTCGCGGAAGAGCTTGCCTACGATGCCGCCCATCAGCAGAATCGGAATGAAGACGGCGATCAGTGAAGTGCTCATCGAGAGCACAGTGAAGCCGATCTCTTTCGACCCCTTCATCGCCGCCTGGAAGGGCGTGTCACCCATCTCGAGATAGCGGGTGATGTTTTCGATCACCACGATCGCATCATCGACAACGAAGCCGGTCGCAATGGTCAGCGCCATCAGCGACAGGTTGTCGATGGTGTAGCCCACCATGTACATCACGCCGAAGGTGCCTACCAGCGAAAGGGGCACGGCGATCGAAGGAATGATGGTGGCCCACACTTCGCGCAAAAAAAGGAAGACCACCAGCACGACCAGGACCACGCTTATCATGAGCGAGATTTCAACGTCGCGTACGCTTGAGCGAATGGTGGTGGTGCGATCCACAGCCACATCGATCTTGATGGTCGGCGGGATGGCTGCCTGCAGCCTTGGCATCTCTGCCATCACGGCATCGACGGTGGAGATGACGTTTGCGCCCGGGATCTTGAAGATCACAATGAGAATGGCATCTTTGAGCTGGCCGATCGGACCGTGGTCCGGATTGATTCCGGAGACGCCGGCGGTGTGAATATCGGCGACACTATCCCTGACTTTGCCGATGTCTGTGATGCGCACCGGCGCGCCTGTCTGGGAGTTATACCCGGCGATAATCGGTGCGTAGTCGGTTGACTTGAAGATCTGATCGTTGTCGCTGATTTGCCAGCGATGATCGGCGTCTTGAAATACGCCTTTGGGCCGGTTGGCATTGGCGCCGGCGAGGGCCGTGCGCACCGCTTCAAGGCCCACGCCGTTCGCGCCCAGCTCCATGGGATTCAACTCGACGCGCACGGCGGGGCTGGAGCTACCGCCGACAAAGACCTGGCCCACGCCCTGAATCTGGGAGATTTTTTGCGACAGGATGGAGTCGGCCATGTCGTAGATCTGGGGCTTGGTGACCACGTCGGAGGTGAGCGTGAGAATCAGAATCGGTGCCTCAGCCGGGTTGGCTTTACGGTAACCAGGGTTCTGCGGAAGGTAAGAAGGCAACTGGCTGCGCGCCGCGTTGATCGATGCCTGCACGTCGCGCGCAGCGGCGTCGATGTTGCGATTGATGTCGAATTGCAAGGCGACCGAAGCCGCGCCCAGCGAACTTGACGAGGTCATCTGGTTGACGCCTGCGATGCGCCCGAACTGCCGCTCCAGGGGAGTGGCGACCGACGAAGCCATCGTCTCCGGACTTGCGCCGGGCAGTCCCGCGCCGACGCTGATCACCGGAAAATCGACATTCGGGAGCGACGCTACGGGCAGCAGCGAATAAGCCACTGAGCCGGCCAACAACAAAGCCAGGCTGAGCAGCGAAGTGGCTACCGGACGCTGAATAAAAGGTGCGGAAAGATGCATCGCTCCTGGGCTCCTCAGTCCGCACTCACCGGTTGCTGCTCGTGAGCGACATCCAGCTCCCGTGGCTTCATCCACTGGGCCAGCTTGTCAAAGTAGAGATAGGTCACCGGAACCGTGTAAAGCGTGAGCAACTGCGACAGGATCAGGCCGCCGACAATGGTAACGCCGAGCGGCATGCGCAACTCCGCGCCCACACCGCCACCCAGTGCAAGCGGCAATCCGCCCAGCATCGCGGCCATCGTGGTCATCAGGATCGGCCTGAAGCGCAACTGGCAGGCCTGGAAGATCGCAGCCTCGGCCGATTTGCCTTCGTTGCGCTCCGCCTGAAGGGCAAAGTCGATCATCATGATGGCATTTTTCTGCACGATTCCGATGAGCAGGATGATGCCGATCAGCGCAATGACACTGAAATCGGTGCGCGTAATCAGCAGTGCCAGCAAGGCTCCCACGCCCGCCGAGGGCAGGGAAGAGATGATCGTGATCGGATGGATGTAACTCTCATAGAGCACGCCCAGCACAATATAGACGGTGATCAGCGCGGCCAGAATCAACAGTGGCTCGTTGGCCAGCGAAGTCTGAAAGGCCGCGGCCGTGCCCTGGAAGCTGGCGTTGATCGAGGCCGGCATCTGGATGCGCTGCTCGATGCGATTGACCGCGTTGACGGCGTCGCCCAGCGCCTTGCCCGGCGCCAGGTTGAAGCTGACCACGGTTGAAGGGAACTGTCCTTGATGGCCGATCGCCAGTTGCGCGTTCGACTGCTCCCAGTGGGCCAGCATTCCCAGCGGAACCTGCGTGCCATTGCCCGATTTCACGTAGAGATTGTTCAGCGTCGACGGGTCGGTCTGGAAGTTTTGACCCACCTCCATTACTACGTGATACTGGTTGAGCTGCGTGAAGATGGTGGAGACTTGGCGCTGACCGAAGGCATCGTAAAGCGTGTTGTCTACATCGGCCATGGCAACGCCCAGCCTTGCCGCCGTGTCGCGGTCGATTACCAGCTTTGCGCTCAGACCCTGGTCCTGCAAGTCGCTGGCTACATCGGTGACTACGGCCTCTTTGCCCAGCTCCGTCACCATCCGGCGCGTATACCGGGCCAGCTCGGCCGGGTCGGGATCTTCCAGCGAATACTGAAACTCCGTACGGCTGATGCGGTCTTCAACCGTCAGGTCCTGCAGCGGCTGCAGAAAGAGCTGAATCCCCTCTGCGCCTTCAACGTTTCCAAGATTGGACTGCAAACGGCGGATTACTTCAGTCGCGGAAATCTTGCGCTGGTCGAGTGGCTTGAGGTTGATCTGGATGCGCCCTGAGTTGAGGGTTGTGTTTGTTCCATCCACACCGATGAAAGAGGAGACGTTGTCAACGGCTGGGTCCTGCAGCAGAATGTCCACGATCTTTTGTTGGCGCTCAGCCATCGACGCGAAGCTGACCGTCTGCGGAGCCTCGCTGATGCCCAGAATCACGCCCGTATCCTGCACCGGGAAGAAGCCCTTCGGAACCACGATAAAAAGTAGAATGGTCGCTACAAACGTCGAAATCGTCACCAGCAGGGTGATAAATCGGTACCGCAACACGACCTGAAGAGTGCGCCCATAAAATGCAATCACCCGGTTAAACACATCCTCAGACCAATGGTAGAAGCGGGTCTGCCTGGCGACCTTCTTATCCTTCAAAATCCGCGAACACATCATCGGCGTCAGCGTCAGCGATACGAAAGCGGAAACAAGAATCGTGACCGCCAGCGTGATGGCGAACTCGCGGAAGAGCCGCCCCACCACGTCGCTCATGAACAACAGTGGAATCAGTACGGCGATCAGCGAAACCGTCAGCGACATGATGGTAAAGCCGATCTGCTCGCTGCCCTTAAGCGCCGCGCGCATCGGGCTCATCCCTTCTTCGATGAAGCGCGAGATGTTCTCGATCATCACGATCGCGTCGTCCACCACGAAGCCTGTCGAGATGGTCAGCGCCATTAGCGTTAGATTGTTCAGCGAGTAGCCCAGCAGATACATCACGCCGAAGGTTCCGACGATCGAGAGAGGCACCGCGACCGAGGGAATGATCGTTGCCGCCAGGTTCCGCAAAAACAAAAAGATCACCATCACCACCAGGGCGACGGTGAGCATCAGTTCGTATTCAACATCTCGAACGGACGCGCGGATAGTGATGGTGCGGTCGGTCAGCACTTTCACTTGCACCGACGCCGGCAGGCTGGTCTGCAACTGTGGCAGCAGCGCCTTGATGCGGTCGACCACGGCGATGATATTCGCCCCTGGCTGGCGCTGAATGTTCATGATCACCGCGGGCTGGCGGTCCATCCACGCGGCCTGCTGCGAGTTCTCTGCGGCATCGACAATTGTTGCTACGTCCGACGCGCGCACCGCTGCACCGTTGCGATAGGCGATGATCACCGGCTTGTAATCGCTGCTCGAGACCAGTTGGTCATTGGCGCCGATGGTGAACGATTGGCGGTTGCCGTTCAGTGTGCCCTTGGCCTGGTCCACGTTGGCGTTGGCCAGTGCGGTGCGCAGATCTTCCAGGCTCAGGTTATAGGCCGCAAGCTGAGCCGGGTTGGCCTGAATGCGCACCGAGGGCTTCTGCCCGCCGGCAATCGAAACCAGTCCCACGCCGGTCACCTGCGAGATCTTCTGCGCCAGGTTGGTGTCGGCCGCGTCTTCGATCTTGTCCAGGGGCAGGGAATCGGAGGTCAACGCCAGCGTCATGATAGGCGCGTCGGCGGGGTTGACTTTGGAGTAAATAGGCGGATTCGGCAGATCGGGAGGCAGGAAGCTGTTCCCCGCGTTGATCGCCGCTTGCACCTCCTGCTCGGCCACGTCGATGTTCTCGTCGAGATTGAATTCGAGAGTGATGACCGAGCCGCCGCCCGAACTGACCGAGGTCATCTGCTTCAGTCCCGGCATCTGGCCAAACTGCCGCTCGAGCGGCGCGGTCACCGACGAAGCCATCACCTCCGGGCCGCCGCCGGGATAGAAGGTGAGCACCTGGATGATCGGGTAGTCCACCTCAGGCAGTGCGGAGACCGGCAACTGCTGATAGCCGACGAAGCCCGCCAGCAAGATTGCCGCCATCAGCAGCGAGGTTGCGACCGGGCGCAGAATGAATGGCCGGGAAGGGCTCACTGCTGATTCCCCTGATGGTGACCTTGCCCGGATTTGCCGCCGCCCGCGCCCTGACTTGATCCCTGCCCGGCAGCCTGCCCGCTATGGCCGCGGGGTGCACTGACGGTGACGATTTGCCCGGCGCGCAGACGATCCGCGCCATCCACCACCACCGGCTGGCCGGCTTCAAGGCCGCTGTCGAGAATCGTCACCTGTCCCTCGGCCAGAGCGATCTTCACATTCTGAATCCTTGCCGTCGAAGTCTTCTTCACCGGATCGTTATCCACCACCCACACATACGATCCCTGGTTGCCGCTCTGGATCGAGGCCGACGGTACCACCAGCGCGTTCGGCCGCTGCTCCATCACCAGGTGAATGTTGACGAACTGGTTGGGAAACAGCGCCTGGTCCTTGTTGTCGAAGACCGCCTTCAGCTTGTCGGTTCCCGTGGTGGTGTCGATCTGATTGTCGGCGGTGAGCAGATAACCGCTGGCCAGCTTCACCGTGTCGCCCTGGTTATAGGCCTCAACGGGCAGGCGCTTCTCCGCACGCAACTTTCCCAGCACGGGCGGAAGCTGGTCCTCGGGCAGCGTAAAGTCAACCGCAATGGGCTGAAGTTGATTGATGACGACAAGGTTGGTTGTGTTGGCCGCGATGATGTTGCCCGGGTCCACCAGCCGCAGGCCGATCTGGCCGTCGATGGGCGACTGGATCGAACACCAGCTCAGTTGCAGTTGGGCGGTCTCGATGGCCGCTTTGTCGGAAGCGATGGCGCCCTCATACTGCCCCTGGGCCGCCTCATCGGCATCCACTGTCTCTTTAGAGACCACGCCCGCCGCGAAGAGCGCTTTGTAGCGCGCATACTCCGCCTGGGCATTTTTGAGCAATGCCTCATCGTGCGTCAAAGTGCCTTTCGCCTGGTCCAGCGCCGCTTTGTAAGGGCTGGGATCGATCACCATGATCGTCTCGCCCTGCTTGACCTGCTGGCCCTCGGTGAATTTGACCGGCTCGAGCTGGCCGCTGACCCGCGCCTTTACCGTGACGCTCATGTAGGGTGTCACCGTTCCCAGCGCCGTCAGGTAGACCGGCATCGGTCGCTGCTCGGTGGCTGTCACCTGCACGGGTATCGGCCGGCTCATCAGCGCCGCGGCCTGACTCGCACTGTTGGCCGCGTTCAACTTTTGATTCTGGTAAATCTTCCAGACAATCAACGCCAGTGCGGCGACCAGCACCAGGTATATAACAATGCGTACCCAGGAGGTTTTTTGGGAGGGCGGCTGTTGCTGCACGCCTTTTTCGGCCAGATACGACACTGAAGCGCCTTCGTAGGACATGGTGTTTTGATTCCCGTCGTTTTCTCGTGGATGAATGCCCGCCAAAAGGGGCATCGACTTGACCATTCTGGGCAGTGAAGTGAGTGCCCGCTTCCAATTCTACGGACGCTTGAGTTTACTGAAAGGTTTCGCTCGCTGAGGCGGTAATCAGGGCGATCCTGAATGCCAGCTTCAACTTGGGAATCAGTTCATTTTTGGCATGAAAGCCGCAACCATTGTAAGCGAATCGAGTGCCCAGGCGGATGGCCGAGCCACCCAAGCCGCCCGCCTGTTTGATTGACGATATACTTGACGGTGAGTTAACTCATAGCCGTCTTTGACCTTGAGCCGCGGTGCGAGCTTTCGAAGCGTGCATCTGAGCGGTCAGTCTGGTTTCGCCAGTTTCATGAGGACGCTTTGCTCCAACATTCAGCGATTGCCGAGTCCGTCGAGCTGGAGCGTACGTCGCGCCCGCTGTGTGTCGATCTGGATGGCACGCTGATCAAGTCCGACTCGCTCTTCGATGCGGTCTGCCAGCTGCTGCATCGCAATCCTGCGCGGCTCTGGCAACTGCCGCTGTGGCTCGCCGGGGGGCGCGCTCACTTGAAGGCCGAGGTGGCCCGCCGTGCTCCGCTCGACCCCTCCCGGCTGCCCTACAATGCCGAACTTGTTGCCTACCTTCGGAGCGAATGCCGTGAAGGCCGCCAGCTTTACCTCGCCACGGGTGCGGACGGACCCCTGGCGGAGAGGGTGGCTGCGCACCTTGGCATCTTTGCCGGCGTGCTGGCCTCGGACGGCACGACCAACCTCACGAAAGAGAAAAAACTCGCCCTGCTCAAGGCCCGTTTCGGCGGCTTCGACTACATCGGCAACTCCCGTGCCGACCTGCCGCTCCTCGCCAACTCCAACCAGGCGATGGTGGCCAATCCAACCTTCGGCCTCCGCATTGCGCTCCGTCTGCGGCGTATTCCCATAGCGAGGGCGTTTATCGACCGGCAGCCCTTCCCGCGCACGCTGCTCAAGGCGATTCGCATCCACCAGTGGGCTAAAAACATTCTTCTGCTGGCTCCCCTTGCGCTCTCGCACAAGCTGCATCCGACGGGGATCGTCGCGGTCGTCGCGGCATTTTTCTGTTTCAGCTTCATGGCCTCGGCCAGCTATCTCTTCAACGATTTGCTGGACATCGACAGCGATCGCCGTCATCCGGCCAAGCGTTTTCGTCCCTTTGCCGCGGGCGATCTGCCGGTCACCGGCGGATTAGTCCTGGCACTGGGGCTGATCGCCGCTTCGGTCGCGATTCTTCCCTGGCTTCCGCGCCAGTTCGCTTTATGGCTTGGGGTTTATATCGTCGCTACGACGGCCTACTCTTTCTATCTCAAACAAATTGCGCTGGTCGACGTGCTGATGCTCTCTGGGCTTTACACGTTGCGGCTGCTGGCCGGAGGCGCGGCTACCGGGACGCCGATCTCCCATTGGCTGGCCGGCTTCTCCATCTTCCTGTTTCTGTCTCTCGCCATGGTGAAGCGCTTCAGCGAACTTGAAAATCTGCGCGAGCGAGGCCTCACCGCAACCCATGGGCGGGGCTATCTGGCGGCCGACCTTGAACAGATTCGCAGCTTCGGCACCTCCAGCGCCACGGCCGCCGTGGTGGTTTTCTCGCTTTACATCACGCGCCCCGACGTCGAAGCGCTCTATAAGCACGCCGGCCGGCTATGGCTGATCGTCCCGCTGATGCTTTTCTGGCTTTACCGTGTTTGGCTCCTGGGCTCGCGCGGCGAGATGGACGGCGATCCAGTCATCTTCGCGCTTCGCGACCGGCTTAGCCTTGTGCTCGGAGCCTGCGTGCTGGCCGTGGCCATCTTCGCCCTGTAGCCCCTGCCGACCATGAATCCTTTGCACCCGCTCGCACGTCTTAGAGGCAGAGTAGAGAAGCTCTTGGAAGAGCGTTTCCTTTTCTTGTCGCGAGTCATTTACCATTGTTTTTCAGCACCTTGTAGCAGGGCGCTGGGCGCAAAGATCCCCGGCCCCCGGAACCCGTTGAGCCGGTCGAGAGCGAATCAGGGCAGTTGAGGCCTCGCACGTCCTCGCCCTGATCGCGCAACCCAAGGGCCAGATCCGGCTCAGGAGCGAATACCAGCCCTATGATGTGGATTGTCCGGCTTGCACTGCGGCGGCCTTACACCTTTGCCGTCTTTGCGCTCTTGATTCTCATCCTCGGCGTCTACAGCATCGATTCGATGCCCACCGACATCTTTCCCAATATCGACATTCCCGTCGTGACCGTCGTGTGGAACTTCAACGGATTATCGGCGCAGGAAATGTCCACCCGCATCGTCTTCAACAACGAGCGCGGCTTGACCACCACGGTCAATGACATCGAGCACATCGAGTCGCAGTCGCTCAACGGCATCGGTCTCATCAAGATCTTCTTCCAGCCGCACGTCAACGTCGGCAATGCGGTGGCCCAGGTGACGGCCATCTGCCAGGTCCAGTTGCGCTCCCTACCCCCAGGCACAACGCCGCCCTTCATCATTCAATACAACGCCTCCAGCGTCCCTGTGCTGCAACTGGGGCTCTCCGGCCTGGGCCTGAACGAACAGCAACTCTCCGACCTCGGCACCAACAATATTCGCACGCAACTGGCCACCATCGAGGGAGCGCAAACGCCCTTCCCCTATGGCGGCAAACAGCGCCAGATTCAGGTCGACCTGGATCTGCAAGCTCTCCAGGCAAAAGGTCTGTCGCCGGTCGATGTGGTCAATGCCGTCTCCGCGCAAAATCTCATCGCCCCTTCCGGCACCATGAAGATCGACCGATTCGAGTATGCGATCGAGACCAACTCCGCACCCGACATCGTCAACGACCTGAACAACCTTCCCATCCGCAGCGTCAATGGCGCGGTCATCTACGTTCGCGATGTGGCTCACGTGCGCGATGGCTACCCTCCGCAAACCAACATCGTGAGGGTCGACGGCAAGCGCGCGATCTTGATGAACGTGCTTAAGACCGGCTCTGCCTCCACACTGGACATCATCAAGGGCGTGCAGGAGAAAATCGCCTATATCAAAGACCAGTTGCCGCCGCAATTGCACATCAACGCGCTCTCCGATCAATCGATCTTCGTACGTGGCGCTATCAGCGGCGTGGTTCGTGAGGCCATCATCGCGGCCTGTCTTACGGCAATCATGGTGCTGATCTTTCTCGGCAGCTGGCGCTCCACTTTGATCATCGCGGTCTCCATTCCACTCTCCATTCTCTGTTCGCTCGCCGCGCTCGCCGCTCTCCACGAAACCATCAACATCATGACCCTGGGCGGCCTGGCCTTGGCGGTCGGCATCCTGGTCGACGACGCAACCGTCGAGATAGAGAACATCAATCGCAACCTCGAATCCGGCAAG
>CAYTJN010000031.1:0-30846 GCA_964438125.1 uncultured Occallatibacter sp. | reverse complement strand
CTTTACTGTGCCGTTGACGCTCAGAGTAGCAGTGATTTGAACTGCGCCAGAGCGAACTCCTACCTGAGCCGGTTTGAAGTTGATTGGGACCACGCAGGTGGTGCTGACTGTGCTTGAACTGGGCATACTGTTGCTGCTCGAAAGGAAGCCCTCGAGCGACGTCGCCGTTCCAGAACAGGTATCGCCTGTTCCTCCAGGACTGGTGAACTCGGGACTCGCAGTTCCCTGTGTCAGCACGGAGACGGAGACATTGCTGGCCGTTTCGACAGTGGTTCCGGTCAGGAGGGTAAAGGCGATATTCTGGCTGGCCGGGCTCCCAACATTTGTCGGCGGAAAACTGTTATTGAAGGTCAGCTTGCGAACTCCGCCACTGGCACTGCCGCTGACGAAACTGTCGGTAAAGTAAAGGTTGCCCGAGGAATCGATTGCCGGATTACCTTCAATATGGTACTCGACGCTCTCTGTGGCGGGGCAGCCGTCACCATAATTATCCGACATTGTAGGACCGTTGCCTGCAGTTGCTCCGCTCGCGCAATTATTGCCCACGGCGAGCGCCGCCGCTGCGTCGCCAGCCAGAAACGTCAGGTAACCGGTGGTTGCGTTCACTTCGGCAATCAGTCCGTGGCTACTATAGTCGGCAACGTAAATATTTCCGTGACTGTCGAGAGCGAGGCCCTGAATTTTGTCAAAGACCGCGGGAATGGCAGGAGCAGTGGCCAATGCTCCGTTTCCGACCGCAGAGGAGTTGGAGGAGTTTCCGCTTCCAGCAACGGTGTAGACATTGTTTGCAACGAGAGATGCCGGGCAATTCTGGATGGCGGCATTCTCAACGCAAATAAGATTTGCCACAGGATTGTTTGCGCCACCCGCGTAAATTACGCGCACGGTCGATGGCACGGTGGCTGAGGTAGCGTTATTATCGCCGACATATACGTTGCCATAGGAATCCACGGCAATCGCCATGGGGTCGAGGAACGCGGCTCCAACTGCCTGGGTGTTTGAAGCAGGGGCTCCAGCCAATGCAGTGCACGCCGTTGCTGTGCAGTTGCCGGCAATCGTATGAATGAAGCCAGGCCCCACACCCCCGCCAATTGAATTGCCGGGCCCGTTGATCATACGAATCGCGCTGTTGGTGTAGTCCGCAACGTATAGGTTGTCACTGGCATCGACCGCCACGCCATAGGGAGAGCTGATAGTCCCGCCGGTGTTCGCCAACACTTTGTCCAGATACCCGCCTCCGGACGCGATCTTATAGATGTAGCCAATCTGAGGGCTGGTGATAGCGGGGTTCTCAATCGTCACGAGTTGCGCCCCAAGACTACTGGTGTTGGCAACAACCTCATAGACGACCTTGATGCTTCTGTCTACGATGAACAGATTACCGGCGCTGTCGACAGCAGGTGCATAAGGGCCGCCGATGTAAGAATAGGTTGCTGGACAATCCGCACCGTCGGCACTGCCCGCCACCGACCCATTGCCATCATTGGTGCAGTAATAAGCAGTTCCATACTGCGTGAGCGCCTGCGAATAACCGCCGGCCACGCCATATACGTTGCCGGCAACCGGAGTTACACCGCGGCTTCCGTATGCAGCGGAAATCATGGCGGCAGCGGGATTGAGCACACCGCCAACCGTGACCGCCCCGGCATAGATTACGCGCACATACTTGTGTCCCTGATCGGAGAAATAGATATTGCCCCACGCATCGATGGCAGCGCCCCACGGTGCACTTAGAATCGCTTGATTGGCCAAGCAGCCGTCGCCGTAGTTGTCCGCAGAGGTAGGCGATCCTGTTGTCGAAGTTCCCATGATCGGCAGGCCAGTGGTACAAGACGCCGATAGCGTCGCAGAGGCCGCTCCGGAGACGATGTTGCCGGCAGCAACACTGACGAACGGCACCTGCACCATCATCGGCGGAGTGCTTTGTCCGACAGCATGCGAACAATTCAACAGAAGGGCGGCGGATGTAATCAGGTTGAACGCTTTTGAGGTCCTGCTGAACATTATTTTCATCGAACGCTTCTTTCGCACTGGCTTAACCACAAATGAACTGCGCTGATCACTGGAGAATCCTAGGCAGGGCGACGTTCGAGCCTGCGCCAGCCTTCTCAAACTGTTGGAAATAGCACGAAGCGGCCGTTGCAGTTCGGCGCTGCAAAGGCCGCTCCGGTGTTATTCTCGAGTGCGGTTGCCGGTCCCCACCGCACAAACGTCACTGGGTTCTGCTCTAAAAAAGAAACATCAAACTGGACCGCGAGATTATTTCGTCCGATGCGCCGCACAATCCGCACTCCCTGCCGCACAGCACGGCATCCGGCGAAAACCAGAGCAATGCAAAGGGCCGCAAGAGTCAAGCAGAATTTGCAATTCAAAGCGCCGCTCATATCACCGAATCATCATGCTGCGTTAAAGGCTGCGGTCGAGGTTGCCCGCTGCCGGTTTGCCCACGATGGGCTTTCAGTAGGTCAATTTCAGCGAAAGCTGTAGCTTGCGTCCATTAGAGTTCAGTGCGCTGTTTGCCCCGTAGGTAGTTTGGATTCGTCCAAAAAAACTGCTCGCGGTCGGTGAGGTGCAGGGCGTCATAGCCGTAGTGCTCGAACAACTGAACTCGGCATTCGGGTTTGCCAGATTCACCATGTTGAAGACGTTGAACGCGTCGGCGCGGAAGGCGAGAGTGATGCCCTCACGATAGGGAACCGGAAACGCTCGGCCGAGTGTGAAATTTGTCTGAATTAGTCGGGGGCCAACAAACTTATTGCGACTCAGAGAGCTGTAGGTTCCCAAGGTCGGATAGGCGAAGGCCGCGGTATTGAACCACTCCGATGTAAGCGCAGCCTTGGACCGGTTGGTCGACAACAGCGGATTTACTCCAGGAAGCAGGGCCGGTCTTTGGTTCGGCTCGCCGGACAATGCCGTATCGTTGTTGATGGTGGGATTGAATGGCAGGCCGGTGCGTACCTGGTAGGTCCCATTAAACTGCCAATCGTTTATGATGGCGTGTTCGAAAGCGGGGCCGCGTCGCACTTTGGGTATGAAGTAAACCCAGCCTGCTGTGCCGTTATGCTTCACGTTGTAATCGGAAGGGCCATACTCGGACTTGAGATCAAAGACATTTGGAATCTCATTATTATTGTTCTGACCGTTCGTGTCCTCGTCGAGGGAGCGTGAATAGGTGTAGGTGCCTATCAGGGTAAGAGAACGGGTGGCACGCTGATTGACGAGCACCTGGAGTCCGTTGTAGCTGGAAGTTCCAATACTGGCGAAATCGACCAGTCCCTGACCGCCATAATTGTAGCCAGGGTATTTGACGCGGGCTGCATAAGCAGCATTCGTGCTCGACGCGCAATACTGGTTATTCGACTGATAGTACGTGCCGGTGCAATCGTAGATGGCGGGATTCAAGTCGTATGGAATGGTGAGGTGCCGTCCCAATTTTCCGACGTAATTGACTTCAACCGAGGCGGTGTCGGTGAGGCGCTGCTGCAGGCCGAAGTTGAAACCGATCACGTAGGGGGTTTTGAAATTCTTGTCGGGGAAAAAAAGTGAGAACGGCGCGACAAACTGAGGGTTTTTCGGATCGTAAGAAGTAGGTACAGCGGGGAGACCGGCCATTGGCTCCGATGCGCCACCACTCGGGCTCGCAAAAGTAAACCGGTCGTAGAATGGTTCGCCTACACCTATAACATTGGCGTTGACAGCATCGTGAAAGACGCCAAATCCGCCACGCAACGCCGTACGGCCATTTCCGAAAACGTCATAGGCGAATCCAAATCGCGGCGCAATCCCGGCAAAATCGGTATTGATAAGTGCGCGCGGAACCCCTGGATCTCCCACAAAGGCCATGCCGGCGGGGGCGGAAGGAAAGACAGTCGACTTGAATCCAGGAATGAACGTTGCGCTCAATCCTTTCGGCTGATACCAAGCGAAGGGCAGTTCGTACCTGGCGCCGAGGTTGAAGGTCAAGCGCGAGAGAATTCTCCAATCGTCCTGAACAAAGGCAAACAGTTCGTGTTCGATTCCAGCCTGGTTATTCTCGTTTGCACCCTCGAATGAATTAACAAGACCGGCAAGGCTGTCAGCGAAGGCCTCGCCTGTAAACGTGGTACTGAAATGAATGTATCCAGGGTACTGCGCCTCGTTCTGATATTGGAGGCGGAACAGGCTTGCGCCGGTTTTGATATTGTGATGGCCGTGGGACCAAGTCAAGGTGTCGTCAGCCTCGATATCTTCATTTACTTTGTGCTGATAAGCTCCGCTTGTGCCGCCGGCTTCGAATGTGTCGAAGTTGAATACAGGCAGAGTCGGCTTCCCAAAGCTCTGCAGGACACCTCCAAGCTGATTCAGTGTCGTAGGGTCTGTAGGTACGACAGTATTCACGTATCGCTTGTAACTCAAATTGACCATGTTGAACAAATTGGAAGACAAGGTCAAGATGTACCGCATTCCCCCGAAATTATTGGTGCCGCTGTTGGCAAGGATTTCATAGCCGGCGAGTCCCTGTGCGGTGCTGCTGCTGACTCCGTCGCCGAGCCGATCGGCATTATCCGAAATATAGTAGTTCGCACTTATGTTGTTTCGTCCTGCGACATAATCCACACGAATCATCCCATCGTATTCCGACCGTGGATAGGGCGCGGTGGTGGTGGTTGCTGTTGCACCCGTTATGCCGGTCGTAGCCGCAGGCAGGGGCACGAACTTATTGAACACATTCACTATCACAGGATTGAAACAGACGGCGGGCAATTCAGAGTTGGGCAAGTGCGCAGGGTCCGCGGCAGTGGCCATGGCCTGGTTTAACTCCACGATGCAAGGCGACTGCGCATTGCCGGGCAACGAACCGCCGGCTGCTTGATAGGCGGTATTCAAGGCGCCGGTGACGATCGGGTCATATCCCTTTCCCACGTCGTACAACGGGTTCTTCAACCAAGTGGAAGAGGTCTTGTTTGAGGGCGTATCGGCCGAAAAGTTGGCGCAATACTGGCCAGCAAAAGCTCCGGAGCTACTGCAAGCCAGCGGCGTTCCATCCGAATCAAGACCGCGTTCTGCATACGACGGCACGTCGGCAATTCCGGTCGCCGTCTCGGCCAACCGAATGTTTTGGAAGGTCGCAAAGAAGAAGAATTTGTCCTTGATTACAGGACCGCCGACCGTCCCGCCAAACTGGTTTTGCACCAGTTTTGGATTCAAACGAGTCATGTAATCGGCTGCATTGAAAGCGGAGTTTTCGGCATACTCCCAGATGGTCCCGTGAAACTGGTTGCCGCCGCCTTTAGTAATGACATTGAAGACGCTACCGGCATTGCGGCCATACTCCGCCTTGAACTGATTCAACAGCACACTTACTTCCTGCAGGCCTTCGCGGGGCGGATAGTTCAAGCCCGAGTTGAAAAACAGGTTGTTCCACATCGATCCGTCGAGCAGCATGAGGTTCTGCGTATTGCGCGAACCGGAGACGTTGTAGGTGGGCCCCTGCCTCTCACCCGTGAAAGTGGCGGGCGCATTCATATTCACGACGCCTGGGAGCAGGCTGGCCAGAGCGATGGTGTTGCCGCCGTCAAGAGGCAAATCCTGCACCAATTTGTTGTCGACTACTTCGCCGATTGTGGCGGATCGAGTGTCGATGAAGCTGCCCGAATTATCGTTTACCGTAATGGAAGCGCTGACAATGCCGGGCTTGAGAGAGCAATCCACGCGGATGTTGTTGTCCGCGTATACAGAGATGTTGTTTGATTCAAAGTCTGCAAACCCTGGCTCCGAAACTCGGAGAGAGTAAGTTGCGACGGGCACGTCATTAAAAATAAATTCGCCACGTTCATTTGACTGGAGAGAACGCGTGAGCCCCTCGTCGTCGGACGTGAGCGTGAGGTCGGCGCCCACAACAATTGCGCCAGCGGTATCGGTGATTTTGCCTGAAATTGTGCCTATGCTTCGGCCTTGGCCCTGCGTCTGGGCAGCCTGCATCAGACCAAAGCAGATGATTACGCCGAGTTGAAAGAGGGAAACCCGAAGTCGGCTCTCCGGACGAAGTCTCCGGCGCAATCCGCGGGTGAGTCGTGCTGCTTGAAAAGCAACCACAGTGTTGCTGATACCCAGCGAGAGCAAAAAACGCCGCATGTAGAACCTCAGAGAGAATGAGTGCACGTGGTCAGCCAAGAGCGGATATGTGCGTAGCGTGGCCGGGTGTGAAAATCACACGTGGCCCTCGTGTGCAAAAAGTCGCCGGCGTGGTCTGACCATTGATTGATTGAGGCTCATTATACTGACTGCTATAGTTACCTTGTCAAGGACTTTCTTCGGATGTATGATAAACCCACTGAAACTGAAGTTCTCCATAAAACAGGCGCCTCGAATCCAATTTGAGTTGGAGAGGGCTTCGCTTGACGAGCGTTGCTGAAAGGGTCCACGGGCGGACCGTAATTCAGACCACGCAGCGAGTCCTTACCTCGTGGAGGTAAGACCGCTGATGTTTATCGAAATTGCTTCAGAGCATTCTGGAGCGCAAACATGCGCGGATTCATCCGGCGCAGCGTAAGAGAACGGCCGAGGATTGAGATGAAGAATTGTTTTTCTTCCACCATTGGCGCCAAGAAGTTGGTCGGTGCGCAAATCATGAGTTTAGTGGTTATCGCAGCCTTTCCGCTGATCGCCGGCGCGCAAAGCACAACCACACCCCCCTTGGCTCTTCCTTACACCATCTCCACCATTGCCGGTAACGGGACGAGCGGGTCGACTGGAAATGGCGGACCCGCGGTCAATGCAACGCTTTCTTCGGATGTGCGTGCAGTGGGAGTCGATGGTCAAGGCAACGTCTACATCGCTGACACAGGCAACAACGTGATCCGAGAGGTCAATGCACAAACGGGAGTCATCAGCGTGATCGCCGGCGGCGGGACCTCTTGTTCTGTAGGCATCGACAAGGCGGGCGACAACTGCCCTGCGGCAACTGGTACCGTACTGACCAAACCACGCGGCCTTGCGGTCGATAAGGCGGGCAACGTGTATATTGCCGGGTATAGCGATAACTCGATTCATCGCGTAGACGCCGTGACCGGCATTATGACGCTCGTGGCAGGCGCACTCAGCGGAACGAGCAGCACATGCACACACGCCAATACGTGTGCATCGGCTACCAGGGGATACGCCGGAGACAACGGTCCCGCAACAAATGCTGAACTGAATCAACCCCGCGGAGTCCGAGTGGACAATAACGGTAACATCTGGATTGCAGATACCGGCAACAATGTGGTTCGCAAAGTGGACGCGAGCGGCATCATCACCACTGTCGCTGGATATTATCCGGGCACAAACACGGCCGCCCCGGCTGGTTTTGCTGGCGATGGCGGAAAGGCAAACGCTTCCACTGTTCAATTGAACGTGCCGACGGATATTATTTTCGACAGCCAGAACAATGCCTATATCGCAGACTATAACAACCATCGCATTCGCGAAATCAACGCTTCGACCAACGTGCTGAACACCATCATCGGCAACAGCACTCTCGCGCCGCCGACCATAGCACCATCCTGGCCGACCGCTGCTGCTTCGGCCAGTCTGGGGAATCTTAGCAAGCTCGCGATCGACAGTTACGGCAATCTTTACTTTGCCGATTCGACTCTGAGTCTCGTCTTCTTTTACGATGCCGCCGCTAAAACGATTACACCAATCGCGGGCGAATACGATTACGCAGGAACGGCTTCCGCCGCCTTTCCAGTTTGCGGCGCCAGCACAATCGGCGACGGCTGCCCGGCCACACAGGCCCTGTTCTATCAGGGAACAAGCGCCATCGGAGTTGCATTAGACGGGCAAAACAACGTTTACATCACAGATCCCGCCGATTACCGCGTACGCAAAGTTTCAACCGGTCTCTCCTTCCCTTCCAGCTCAATCAGCTCCAATGGAACGGAAACTCAGACCATCGAAGTGCACGCCACTGCATACGACGCATTGAATGCGACTGGAATTGCAGTAGGAGCAAGTGTTGGGGAATTCACAGTGGCTTCGACGCCCACATGCACAACCAACAGCGACAACACTACAAACTGTTTGGTTCCTGTCGCCTTTACACCCGCGAATCCCGGCTTAAGGAGCGCGCCTCTGCTGGTGACCAGTACGTTTTCGCACAATTCATTTCCGCTCACCGGCATCGGGCAGGGCGCACTTACTGGACTGGATCCCGGCACCGCATCGACGCTGGGAACGGGCCTGAGCGCATCGCTTGGAGAAGCCTTCGACGCCGCGGGAAATCTATATGTCGCGGACACGGGTAACAACCGTGTTGTTGAAATCAACGTCAACACGCAAGCGCAGACGGTGATCGCCGGAGCCAGCAGTAACTTGAATGCCCCCCAGGCAGTGGCGGTCGGCGCCTCAGGAGTCATCTATATCGCGGACACGGGCAATAACGTGGTCCGGGCCATTGATCCGGTTACGCAAACCATCTCGACTGTTGCAGGGGGCGCAACAACGTTCTGCGCCACCGCCTTGGATGGAGTGGGAGATTTTTGCCCTGCTACGCAAGCTGCGCTCAAGTCTCCGAGCGGTCTGGCCGTCGATGCTTTGGGCAATCTATATATCGCGGATACGGGTGACAACTTGATACGCCGAGTAGACTCCGGTACGGGCTACATCAATCTTGATGCCGGAGGTGCAAGGGCATTCTGCTCGGGCGCAATCGACGCCTTCGGAGACGGATGCTCCCCAACCCAAGCCGCACTGAACTCTCCGCACGGACTGGCGTTGGATTCGCTCGGAAACCTTTATGTCGCCGACACGGGAAATAGTGTTGTGCGAATGATCACTCCGGGGACAGATACCATCACGGCGGTCGCAGGCAATGGGCAAGCTGCCTTCTCCGGTGATCACGGAGCCGCTACGCTGGCCGCTCTGAATACGCCTCAGGCCTTGGCTCTGGACGCCGCTGGCGACATCTACATCGCGGACACAGGAAACGACGCGGTTCGAATGGTAAGTTCAGCAACCGGAATCGTGAGCACTTTGTTTGGCGAGGGAGGGGTTGCGGGATCGGCCGGCGGAAACGGACCTTCGAGCGGCCTTCAACTTTCATCGCCCGGCGGAATTGCCATCGACATATCGGGCAATCTCTACGTCAGCGACACGGCCAATAGCCGGGTGATTGAAGATAACCGTAATAGTACCGAAATCGATTTTGGACAAAGCAACCAGGTGGGCCAGACGTCCCTCGAACAGACCGCGACTATTGATAACCTTGGCAACCAGGCCCAGACATTTTCTCAGGTACCCTCGTATGTCGAGACCGGGGCAGGAGCTGCAGATTTTCAATTGGATGTCTCTGCCTCGACCGCCTGTGCCGGAGAACAAACTCTCACGAGCGGCGAAAACTGCACGCTGGCTATCGCATTCGCCCCTCTGGCGGCCGACACATATGCGGCAACTATTACCTGGCCCAGCAACGCAGTGAACGCGGCAGCCGCCGCTATACAACTTTCTGGAACAGCACAGTTCCTGTCAACTACGACGTTGAACCTTGCCTTAACCTCCCCTGCAAGCGGACAGATTCCCTACGGACAATCTGGAACGATCACGGCAACAGTTGCCCCCAGCAGCGGAACGGGAACTCCCACAGGGAGTGTCACTTTCATCGTCGGCGGAACGCAACAGCCGGCCGCTACGCTTACCAACGGTACGGCAACTCTCATGCTTACTCTTCCTCCGGTCGGAGGCATTGTGATTAGCGCATCCTACAGCGGTGACTCAACCTATGCTGCCAGCTACAGCAGCCTCACGTTGACGGTCGCCCAGGCAGTGACCACAACGACTTTGACTGCCAGTTCGACGGAACAGACGCCGCAGCAGCCCATGATCACTTTCACGGCATCCGTTGCCTCGGGCACGGGTCCGGGGCCGATCGGGAAAGTGAACTTCTATAACGGCTCCACGCTGATCAATACAAATCCGATCGCTCTGACCGCGGGGCAGGCTTCGGTTACTTACAGTGGACCGACTGGAACCGGCTACGCTGTTACGGCGACTTACGAGGGGAACGCAGATTACAGCGCTTCGACATCTCAGGCTTTATCGATCGCCATACCTACCGATTTTGCTGTAACTGTTGCTCCAAGCTCTGTCATTGTTCCACAAGGTGGCGAGGTGCAAATCCCGACTGTTACATTGAACCCGCAAGGTGGAATAAGCGGCACGGTTTCACTTAGCTGCACAGGATTGCCAGCGAATTCGACTTGTACTTTCTTCCCGACCACGCTTTCGCCAGGCGGGCTGAACCCAACGCTTTCGACGACTTTGACAATCTACACGAACGTCACTCCACTGGCGCTGCAGTCGCGGCTCGACAACAAGAAGCCGGTCGGAAAGGCACCGATTCTCTTAGGCGCATTGCTGATCCCTTCAATGTTCTTCGTCTTGGGAGGCGGGATTGGCCGTCGGCGCCAAAAATGGTTCAAAGCTCTGTTGTTGATTGCAGCAGTAGCCGCATTCGGCAGCGTCATGGTGATCACGGGATGCACTAACAATTTGACGCAACAGAAAACCGGCGTCACTCCCGTTGGCACAAGCACTGTTCAGGTAATTTTCACCGGTCCGAATGGCGTGACCCACTCGGTTCCGATCACACTCACGGTCGTTGCGGGTGTGAACACATCTTCTTAACTGTAGCGTGCCGCCGTTCGCTTCGACGGTCAGCACTTGGCGGTAGGTTCAAAGCGCCACCAGCACTGGGGCTTCGCGGTTGTGTGCCGCATCGGGCGCACTCGGGATGGAATGGAAGCCCCCCATTCCATCTTTTGCTTCCACCTTCCGCAACATACAGCGTTTCGTCCTCTACCGGAATTTTGTCGCGATCTCAGGAGCTAAGGGCAACCGAGGAAATGGAACGAAACGGGCATCGCAGGCCAAAGGCACACCAGGCTCAGAACCGGGTGTCTGCCGCACAGCGGCATTCTCTCCGCTCGGTTCGAGATTGCCGCGTTTTGTTCCGATGAGAATCTCCGCATTTTTGACAACCGTTCTGGAGTGCTGCTGGTCATCGGCGAAGACGTTGTCGAGCCTGAGACCCAGCTTATGCTCGGAGTCAAATCCGAGAAACGTGTAGTCTCCCGCTGTCTGCACGTGAACGTCCTGCAGAGTGATCTCGCGGTAGATGGGAAGTTGGCTCCCTGTTAGCGTGGAATAGAGCGGCGTGAAGACAAGCGGGTTCTTGACATTTCGAATGCAGACGTTGCGGTAGAGCAGATCACGCACAAGACCGCCCCGGCTGCGATCGGACTTGATGCGGATGCCGTTGTCCGCACCATCGATCGTCAGATCGTCTACCAGCATGTGATCCACACCGCCACTAGTTCCGCTGCCGATCGACATGCCGTGGCCGGTATAGAAATGGTTATGCAAGATGGAAATATTCGAGGACGGTCCTGCTTTTCCGGACTTCACCGCGACGTTATCGTCTCCGGTGTGAATTGAGCAATAGGCAATCGTCACATTGCGCGATGATCCCGGATCAATGCCGTCGGTATTACGGGCGGTTTGCGGCGCCATGATCTTGACGCCCCATGCGGTAAAGCCGTCCGTCTCATTAACTGCAACATGGAAGTTGGGAGAGTTGCGCAGCGTGATCTTATACATCGTGAATCGATCCGCATGACGCAGACTAATGAGCAAAGGTACGCTTTGCTGTCTATCGGTTACTTTCGCCTCTTGCGCCAAATCCCACCAGGTCACATTCTGCCCCAACAGCCTTGCTCCTCCGCGCCCATCGACGGACCCTTCTCCCATAATGCCGCTGTCGTGTGCGCCCTCTCCTCTGATCAAGGGTTTGCATCCGTGTCCCCGGTCGCTCACTATGCCGCAACTGCCAGTCTCGATATCGTAGAGGCGGGGATCCCGCGATGCTACCAGGGCGGTATTCGCATCCACCACGAGGGTTACACCGGGGCGCAAGTCGATCGGACCGGTCAGGAATACATTCTTTTTGCCGTGCGCGCGCAACACAACCGCTTTGCCGGCACCACAGTTGTCGATAGCGTGCTGTATGCGCTCGGTATCAAGCCGCCGCTCATCCTTGTCTGGAATGGTTCCATGAGTGGCTGAGATGGCAGCCTCCAATAGGACGCAGGCAGCTGGAAGATGCGGCTCGACGACCTCGCGGGTGTCCTGAGCGGACAAAGTCAGGTCGGCCCAAAAGAGCAGCAGAGCGGAAAGCAGTGAAATGGAAAATGAACGCATTTGTCTCCGATGAGTGTAGAGCACTTATTAACTTTCATGCGCGGTGCTTGGAAAGTTAATGATAGTCTGAAGGCACTGGCGAGAACGATATCGAATCTGCAAATCGAAAGACACGCTGATGTAGCACTTCGATCGCCGGCCCTTTGATCAACTGCTTTCTATGATATCCACAGTGGTCATACCAGTATTTTTTAGAAAGAATCCTGCATACGATTGTTCCTATCGGGCGGGAAGTTTAAATCGCATCTACTAATAAATCGTTATTAGTCGGCATTCTATTAACTCGATCTGAGTATCCAATGAATTCAACGATCAGCCCTTGCGAATCCAGAACTTCTTCATCTCAGAGGATTGAGGTTGAACGGCAACTTCTCACCGATCCTTGGCGCCTCCATACTCCACATCATCCAGCCGAGCAGGACGGCATTGTCAGGAAACGGTGGATCCGATCTCTGTCCGGTGAGTATTCGACCTGACCACTGCCTGGATTCCCTTACGGGTTGTGGGCTGCTCCAAACTTTCCGCGATTTGGGCCATACACAGATGTTGCTCCATTAGTTTTCGCGCCTCGATTGCGTCTCGTCCGCGAATGGCACGGAATAACATGCGGTGCATCTCCGCAGATTCACGCAGGTCGGTCGAACGCTCCACCGTTCTGCTGCGCTTGTCGTATATCGAAGACGTGACGGTCTCCATAAGCGCGGCAAGAATAGGATTGCCGGAAGCCTGCGCAACTATTCGGTGAAACAGCACGTCGTGGATCAGAAAATCGGCGGGACTCTCCAAGCACGCGAAAATCTCGGCGACCTCTTCAGCCAGCGCCATATGATGCTCTTCCTTGCCGCGTTCAGCGGCCAGAGCGGCGAGACTGCCCTCAAGAATCAATCGGGCTTCAAACATCTGCCATGACTGGAAGCCATGCAGCGCGCTCATCAGGCTCAACGATGCCTTGCCGAATTCGGCCGGACCATCTGCTACGAACGCTCCGACTCCGTGCCGTACCTTCATCACCCCCATCGCCGCCAAGTATCCTATTCCCGTTCGAAGGCTGGCCCGGCTCATTTTCAGCGATCGCGCGAGATCGCGTTCCGGAGGAATCTTGTCGCCCGGTTTCAGTGATCCACTCTCTATGAGGGCGCGAATATGATTGACCACCTCTACGGTCCGATGGGTATCGGGAATTTCTTGTTTTGTCCGCGGCATCTAATGCTGCCCCTTTTTCATTACCTATTAATCCTTGCCTGATCGAGATTAACATGAAGGTCAGGTTTCTCTTCGAGAAATCTTTCCCTGCTAGACCCCACGCAAATGTGTATACTGTGGTCTGACCTCTATAATGGTTTGGTTTAGAAGCTTCTCCCTAAGGGGTAGAATCGAATGACACTCATTGATGAAGATCGTTTATTTCCTGCTGATCCCGGTACTCGAAAGATCGCTAAAGCGCTCTATTCGCATGTGAGGACGCTGCCCATTCTCAGTCCGCACGGACATACGCATGCGGAATGGTTTGCCCGTAACGAGCCTTTTCCCGATCCTGCGACGCTTCTGGTGCAGCCGGATCACTATGTCTATCGGATGCTTTATAGCCAAGGGGTACCGCTTGAAGATCTGGACATTGGGCAGCCTCTAGTAAAAGACCCGCGCAAGGTTTGGCGCATCTTTGCCAGTCATTACTATCTGTTTCGCGGGACGCCGACACGCATTTGGCTGGACTTTATTTTTCATCAACTATTTGGACTTAACGAGCTTCTCTCGGCCAACACCGCGGATCATTACTTCGATGCGATCACGGAGCGACTCAAGACACCGGAGTTTCTTCCGCGCACCCTCTACGAACGCTTCAACATCGAAGTGCTGGCGACAACCGACTCGCCACTGGATTCGCTGGCCGAACACAGAGCTATTCGGGATGAAAACTGGAAAGCGAGAATCCTGCCCACGTTCCGTCCGGATTCCGTGGTCGATCCGGAGTATGCCGGATTCAGAGATAACATCAACAAGTTAGGCGAACTGACCGGGGAAGATACCGCGATCTGGGCCGGCTATCTAAGTGCCTTGCGTATTTCGCGCGCCCGATTTCGTTCTCTAGGCTGCACATCTACCGACCACGGACACATCACCGCGCAGACTGCCGACTTATCCGCGACGGAGGCAGAGAATCTTTTCCGGCTGGTGATTTCGGGCGACGCAGACGGCCAGCAACAGGAACTCTTCCGGGCTCAGATGCTGACTGAGATGGCCGCAATGAGTCTGGAGGACGGACTGGTGATGCAGATTCATCCGGGCTCTACTCGCAATCACAACCGAAAGCTCCACGAGCAGTACGGTCGCGACATTGGCGCGGACATTCCAAGACCCACGAATTATGTGGACGCTCTTCGCCCTTTGCTTGACCGGTTTGGCAACGAAAGCGGCTTGACAATTATTCTTTTCACGCTGGATGAGTCGACTTATAGCCGCGAGTTAGCGCCGCTTGCCGGGCACTATCCGTGTTTGCGGCTTGGTCCTGCATGGTGGTTTAACGATAGCCCGGAAGGGATGATGCGCTTCCGCGAGTTAACGACGGAGACGGCGGGTTTTTATAACACGGTGGGATTTAACGATGATACGCGGGCTTTTCTGTCGATTCCGGCGCGGCACGATGTAGCGCGGCGTGTCGACTGCGCTTTTCTTTCCAGGTTAGTCAGTGAGCACCGCCTGACCGAGGATGAGGCTTTTGAAGTGGCTTACGAACTCACCTATGGGCTCGCAAAGAAAGCGTATCGGCTGTGAGGAGATGGACTGGTCGATTCGAAACGGTCTTGTCACTCCGCGCTCCGGGACTAGGGCCGAGCGCGCACCGCAACAGGGTATGACTTTGGAGTTATCATGACAAAGCGAAATTTGGTACTGGATAAGTATTCCATCGGAACTGGAGACCGGTTCGCGCATCAGGCCAAGGCGCAGTTGCAGGCTTGTGTGCAGGCGCTCCAAAGCGGTATCGAGGTCGTTCCGGTATGGAACAAATCGAATCGTGAGCACAGCATCATTGGTTCCGATCCCTTCTCCACTCGGAAGGCAGCCGACGCCGCGGTCAAGGAACTCGGTTGGAGCCTTCCTTACTTTTGCGACGCCGACCACATCACTCTCCAAACCGTTGACCGTTTTTTTGACGCGTGCGATTTCTTCACCATTGATGTCGCGGAATTCATCGGCCAGCCCGCGACTAACGCCAGCATAGATCACCTCGTGAAGGAACATTCGGCACTATTGAGATGCATTGAGGTTGAAGGTACGAACCGGACATTCAAAATCACAACGGATGACCTGCGCCAGACAGCCCAGAAGTATCTGGTGGCAGTGAAGAAAGCTGGAGAGGTTTACCGTACCATCGTGGCAGCCAAAGGGATTGGGAACTTTGTTCCCGAAATCTCGATGGACGAAACAGAGATTGCGCAAAGTCCCATCGAGCTACTTATCATCCTGGCGATGATAGCCGATGAAGGTATTCCTATCCAGACCATCGCTCCCAAGTTCAGCGGCCGCTTCAACAAGGGGGTCGATTACATCGGGGACGCCGCACAATTTGAACTCGAATTCTCGCTTGACGTAGCGGTGATCGCTCACGCGGTGCGTCACTTCGGGTTGCCAGAGAATCTCAAGCTTAGCGTACATTCGGGAAGCGATAAGTTCTCGATCTATCCCGCGATTCACGCCACCATGAAAAAGTTCAACGCGGGCGTGCATTTGAAAACTGCCGGCACGACTTGGCTCGAGGAGCTGATCGGGCTAGCAGAAGCAGGAGGCGATGGGCTGACGCTGGCTAAGGATATTTATGTGGAGGCATTTGTCCATCGCGAAGAGCTATGCACACCATACGCAACTGTCATCGATATTGATCTGGCCGAACTTCCGTCGCCGGAACAGGTTCGCGATTGGTCCGCCGAGCAGTACACTTCCGCCTTGCGCCACGTGCGCGGTGCCGCGGCCTACAACGGCAATCTGCGCCAGTTGCTGCATGTTGGCTTCAAGGTCGCCGCCAAGATGGGGCCTCGCTATCTCGACTTGCTCGAATCGAATGAAGTCGTGATTGCAAAAAACGTCACGGAAAATCTATACTCGCGGCACATCGCTCCCGTATTTCTAGGCCAGTCGAGTGACAGCGGCTGCTATGACGATGATCGCGTCATAGCACAGCTTCGCCGCTAAAGTATTTTTGGAATTAGGTGGACCGGACTCAGTAGGCCCCCCCATTTCGCAGTGCATGCTCATGAGCCCTGTGACGGCCTGAAGCCACCGCGACGAAATATCGTCATTCCGCCATCGCCATTTTTATCCATTGTGGAAGCTGCAATACAGACTTGCCGTCGCTAGCTGCTAGATCTCAATCGTAAAGCTGTTCCAACCTTCCATTAAGGGAGATTGGCATGCCATTTGCATTACGAAATGCAGTGACAAGACTCAGGAGATGTCGTTAATTCTTTCTCGTCCGTTCGCTATTTAAAATGGAGGCATGCTGTGGGAATGTTCCGGTTGGATTATATTTCTTGTTTTCTCACTGTCATAGCAACGATCCTTGTCGGCCGAAAGAAGTGGACCGGCCTCGTTGTGTCGGGGATAAACAGCTTGATCTTTTGCGTCATCGGACTCCATACATCACAGTACGGCTTCATCCCGGCAAACGTGTTTTGCATTTGCATCTACGCTTTAAACCTAAAGTCGTGGCTGAAAAAGGAGGAACCGTCGCGCGCTAATCAAATCGGCACCCTCGCGTAGGCAGTGCTGAATGGCTTTCCTCAAGCAGGATACCCGCCGGCAATCTTGGTGCGCGTTGAGGCGATGCATCAATACTTTGGCAATGTTGTGTCACTTTGTTCTGCCCAGGCCAGAATGCCGCCCGTCAAATTGGTTGCGTGCTTAAAGCCCGATTTGCGTAAGAAGTCAACTGCTTTGGCGCTGCGGGCACCGCTCTTGCAATGCACCACGATCTCGCGGCTTGAATCGAGTTCGTGAATGCGCGCCGGCAGATCGCCAAGCGGGATCAAATGCCCCTTGATGTTGACGATCTGATATTCATGCGGCTCGCGCACGTCGAGGACATAGATGTCTTCGTTAGCGTCGAGGCGGCGCTTGAGCTCCTGGGGTTCGATTTCGGGGATCTTTGCGATCTCGGGCGCCTCGGCTTCCCGGCCCCGAATGCCGCAGAACTGCTCGTAGTCGATGAGTTGCTTGATGGTGGGATTTGCGCCGCAGACCGGGCACTCGGGACTCTTGTGTATGCGCAACTCGCGAAAGCGCATAGCCAGCGCATCGACCAGGACGAGCCGGCCGACAAGCGGTTCGCCCGCGCCAAGAACCAGCTTGATGACTTCGGTTGCCTGAATGACTCCGAGCAATCCAGGAAGCACGCCCAGCACTCCGCCCTCTGCGCACGATGGAACCACGCCTGGCGGTGGCGGCTCGGGATAGAGGCAGCGATAGCAAGGGCCGGCTTCAGTGGCGAAGATGCTTGCCTGGCCTTCAAAGCGAAAGATTGACGCATATACATTCGGCTTACCACTTAGTACACAAGCATCGTTGACCAGATAGCGAGTGGCAAAGTTATCGGTGCCGTCCGCGATAATATCGAAGCCGCTGAAGATCTCGAGCGCGTTCTGGCTATTCAGATAGGTATCGAATCGTTTGATGACTACGAATGGATTGATCGCAGTCAGTTTGTCGATCGCTGAGTCAAGCTTTAACCGACCCACATCGCTGGTGTGGTGCAGTATCTGACGCTGCAAGTTGGTATAGTCGACCACGTCGAAATCGACAAGACCCAGAGTGCCGATCCCAGCCGCGGTCAGATACAAGGCCAGCGGCGATCCGAGGCCGCCCGTGCCAACACACAGCACGCGCGCGGCCTTCAGTTTCTTTTGCCCTTCAAGAGTCACTTCGGGCATGATCAGGTGCCGCGAGTAGCGAAGTATCTCTTCGTTGCTTAGTGTTATTTGGCTACTATTAATCAATTCAGCCACAGTTCATCTCCCAAAGTTCGTTCGCCCCACATGATTGGAGCACTTGTCGGCCGCTGGAAACCGTGGGAAACGTCGTCCGCGGCTAAAGCCTCACTCGTTTTGCCGGCTTTTGCCGGGGTTGAAACCCAGCCTCCCTTGCACCGAGTTTTTCCGCAGCCTCTGTGCTCTCTCAGTCTCTCTCGATAACGTGTAGTTGTTCGTCTTCAAAATGCTTGTTCTCTTCCGGCCCCAGCAATTGAAAGGAGTTGGTGAAGACGGCGTGCCCGTTTTCGATACTGGCAATTACATAGGAACAACCAACCCAGTGGGCTTCGGCCAAGTCTGTTGCCGACCAACGGGCGGGATGATCGGGATGAGAGTGATAAAAGCCGACAATGTCTCGTCCGGAGAGCATGGCGTCTCGCTGAATGCGAACCAACTCTACAGGATCGATTTGATAACGATTGGCAGGCGAGGCGGTATGCGTGTTTTGGCAGGGAACGACCTGATCGACCGTCTTGCTGCCGGTCGCATCGAATTCCCCCACCAATACGCCGCAACACTCGAGCGGATAGGTCGTCTCGCCGTGCTCGCGCAATTGACTGAAGAGTGCATGGGGGATCGTCAACGTCATTTCTGGTTCCTTGGCTAACGGTCTTTCTCAACACCATTTTTGATGCGCGTTTGTGGCCACATGCTTCCAGATTGCGGTGCGCGGCGCACGATTACCTAGAAATGTCATTAAGAATCAACACGATAACGACGGGTATTCGTATAATTGCGTTTCTTTATATTACGGTGTTATATTTGTCTTGCACGTTACGGACAACCATGGGAACCAAGGAAAGACGCGAGCGGGAACGGGATGCGGTCCGCACAATGATTTTGGACGCGGCGCGGGAGTTGTTTGCCGCGCAGGGATACGACGGCGTCTCGATGCGGGCGATCGCCGAAAAGATTGAGTACTCGCCCACGGTGATTTACCAGTATTTCCGGGATAAGGAGGCGCTGGTGACCGAGCTTTGTTATGCGGACTTCCTCGGACTGGCGGAAGGGCTGGCCGAGAGCCAGCGAATTGAAGATCCGGTTGAACGGCTGCTTCAGTGCGGCCAAGCTTATGCACGATTCGCAACGACGTATCCCAATCATTACCGGCTCATGTTCATGGAACCGCTGCCGACGCGGCACGACGATGTGAAGGCTGCCGAATACAAAGGCAAGCCGGAGTTCGACGCTTATGCCTTGCTCCTTAGCCAGGTTCAGGCGGCTGCCGCAGCGGGCCGGTTGCTTGATCCGGCGGCCGATCCGCAACTGGTGGCACAGACTTTATGGGCGGGGATTCATGGTGTGGTTTCGCTGGAGATCGCATTGGGCTGCGGCAAATGGACAGAGTGGCGGCCGCTGGAAGAGCGCGTGCGGGCCATGCTCGGCGTCATGACCGCCGGAATATTTGTGGGAGGCCGCTGATGCCACCTCTTGCCAGGCGAAACCTCTTTCACGATCGGATTCGTCTGGTCGTCACCCTGACCGGCATCGCATTCAGCGTCGTGCTCATGGTGGTGCAGTGGGGTCTCTTTGAGGGATTCTCAACGAGCACCACAAGCATCATCGACCGCTCCCACGCCGACTTATGGATAGCGGCAAAGAATACGGCTTATCTCGAACAGGCGATCCCATTCAACGAACGCAAATATTATCAGGTGCTGGCTACGCCAGGGGTGGACAAGGCGATCAAGTATCTCGTCCGCTGGTCCATTTGGAAACAGCCGGGGGGACGCGCCGAGTCCGTCGCGATCGTAGGCTGCGACCCTGATGCACTAATGGGCGGGCCTTTCAACCTTGTTGCCGGGGACGCGCAACAGCTCAAACAGCCGAACGCTATCATCATCGACCGCATCTACGCCGACAAGCTGGATGCACATCAGATCGGCGACATGGTGGAGATTAATGGCAATCGCGCGAGAGTGGTCGGCTTCACTGAGGGCATTCGCGCCTTCACCACGTCGCCGTACGTCTTCACCACCTTCAAGCGCGCCCTGGACTACACGGGTATCGCCGACGACCAAACGAACTTCATCCTGGTCAAAGCAGCCCCCGGCGTCGACGTGAAGCAACTCAAGGCCGAACTGCAACGTCGACTCCCGGACAACGAGATTTTTGAGACTGCCGAGTTTAGCGGCAGCACTCGTCATTATTGGATGTTCACGACGGGCGCGGGCATCGCGGTCCTTATGGCGGCGGGCCTTGGGCTGATCGTCGGCATCGCCGTCGTAGCGCAAACCATTTACGCAACCACCATGGACCACATCCGTGAATACGGCACGCTGAAAGCCATGGGCGCGCCGAACAGCTACGTGCTGGGCGTGATCATGCAGCAGGCAGCGATCGCCGCTGTTATGGGCTACGCCATCGGCATGATCGTCAGCCTCTTTGTTGTCCACGGGGCCTCGCAGGGCGGCGCCAACATCCTGCTCACCTGGCAAACCGCGGTGGGCCTGTTCTTCCTCACGGTGGCAATGTGCACGACGGCCGCCGTCGTTTCTGTAAAGAAAATTCTTTCGCTCGATCCAGCCATTGTCTTCAAAGGTTGAACGCTCAGTTTTCCGGGGTATCATTTGACGGATGCAATCACAATTCGCGGAGTCACCAAGAATTACGATGAAGGCTCGACTAAAACCCTCGCGCTGGACGGCGTCGACCTGACCGTCAACCGCGGCGAAGTCACACTTCTCATGGGGCCATCGGGCAGTGGCAAGACCACCCTTCTCTCCATCATGGGCTGCATTCTTCGCCCTACTTCCGGCCAGGTTCTGCTTGGCGGCAAGAATGTGACATCTCTGCGAGAAGCCGATCTGCCCGCAGTCCGTCTTCGCCACATCGGCTTCGTCTTTCAGGGCTTCAACCTCTTCCCTACCCTCAGCGCCGGAGAGAACGTGGAACTTAGTCTCGGCCTCAAAGGCATCAAGGGTTCTGAAGCTCGAGACGAAGCCCGGCGCCTGCTCACCCTTGTCGGCCTGGCGGAAAAGTACGACGCACTCCCCGAGGACATTAGCGGCGGGCAGAAGCAACGCGTCGCGATTGCGCGCGCAGTCGCTGGTTCGCCCGAGGTGATCCTTGCCGACGAGCCCACCGCGGCGCTCGATTCGCATACCGGAAAGACCATCGTCGAGATGATGGCCAAACTCGCTCACGACGAGAACCGCGCCGTCGTCATCGTTACTCACGACAACCGCCTCATCGATTACGCCGACCGCATCGTGCGTCTCGAAGACGGCCGCATAGCCCGCGCCGCTTGATGGCGCACAACACGACTGGAGCACATCCATGACAGTTTCGCTCAAACTCACTCGGACCCAGTGGATCATCGCGACCGCACTGGCTGCCGCCATTGCTCTCGGGGCGCTTGCCCTCCACTCCTCGAGCGGCAGCGCATCCTCCGCTGCGCTCGCGGCCACCCAGCCGCTCATTACCAAGGCCGTAGTGGCCGGCCCCGGCCTGATTGAGCCTGATTCGGAAGACGTCAAGGTTGGCTCGGAGCTTGCCGGTAAGCTCAAGCAGGTTCTCGCCGAGGAAGGCGATCAGGTGAAGAAAGGCCAACTCCTCGCCGTGCTCGTCAACGACGACTATCGCGCCCAAGTCGATGCCAGCCGCGCCCAGGTTCGTCAGGCTCAGGCCACTTACGATAAAGTTCTCAACGGCTCGCGCCCGCAGGAGCGCCAGCAATCTTTCGCCGCCATGCAGCAGGCAGAAACTGTTGAGACGAACGCGCGCAGCGACTTCGAACGCCGCCAGAAGCTCTTTGAGGCGGGCGTCATTTCGAAGGAAGAGTTCGACCACGCCGGGCGCGACCGCAAAGTCGCCGAAGATCAACTTGAAGCCGCCAAACAGCAATTCCACTTGATCGACGACCGCCAGCGCGACGAAGATATCGCCGCCGCCAAGGCCCAGCTCGAATTCGCGCGGGCACAGCTTGACGGCAACGAGGCAATTTATCAAAAGACATTTCTTCGCGCGCCTTTTGACGGCACAATTCTGCGCAAGCACCATCGTGCGGGCGAAAGCATCACCAATTCCAGCGTCACCCCGGATCCGGTGTTTACCGTAGGCGACGTGGCCAACCTCAGAGTGCGCGTCGATGTGGATGAGACCGACGTGAGCCGGGTCGCAGACGGACAACGCGTCTACTGTGTCGCCGCTGCGTATCCCGAGCAAAAGTTCTGGGGCCGAGTTATCCGGGTCGCCCGCCAGCTTGGGCACAAGAATGTGTTGACCGACGAGCCGAAGGAAAAGGTCGATTCCAAGATCATCGAAACCTTGGTGCAGCTCGATCCTGGCGTGCATCTGCCCGTAGGTCTGCGCGTGGATGCATACATTCAAATTAGCCCGCAGTAGGTGGCTCAAAAGAACTTAATGACGATGACCGTAGGTGAGTCACCGTGAGTCCGATACTCCGTTGGACTTCAGAACGTGCCAAGCTCCTCCGCAAACCATACTCCACGGATACTTTTCCATCTTAGTCATGTACCGCTATGGGACGCAGACAAGAACAAAAGATAAAAGATATTTGTGAACTATCCATCCGTCGAGTATCGTATGTTAGAGCGTCAGAACAAATAGCTTACCCGGCGAGACATTTATGCTTAGCGGCACTATGGGCGAACTTTTTGTCTGACTTATTCAGGGAGGAACCATGGGAGTATCGGAGATTCTGGCAACGATCGATCACGAGATTAGTCAATTGCAGCAGGCACGGGCGTTACTAAGCGGTCGCGCGATGCCGGCGGCGAAGAACAAAGTGGGCAGACCCAGGAAGATCGCAGCGGCAGTTATACCGGGCGACCTTAAACCTGCGAAAAAGAAGACGAGAAAACTGTCTCCGGAAGGCCGGAAGCGGATCGCCGAAGCTGCCAAGAAGCGTTGGGCAGCGCTGAAGGCAAAAACAGCCGGGCCTAAAAAGTAGCAGCGGCGAGTTAGCCAGATTTTGTCGCGCAGAGCTGGGCTGGCGCAGGGAGTTGATCCGCGCCAGCTCAATTTATATCTTTCGTCTCACCCTCCGGCCAAAGCGGCGGCTGAACTGCACGGGTTCGCTCATGCTTAAGGTCGGCAACGGTCCGTGACCAATAAGCGATGCCGCGGTTTGCGCGCGCCAGGAGCCGTTGCGCTTCCTTGAGTTTGCGTTCGGCATAGCGCATGCGCTTACGCCGTGCTTTATCAAATGGTTTAATCTCTGTCATGCAATACCTTTCATCAACAATCCAGAGTCATATTGAGAACTACGGGACGCGGTTCGAGTAACTGACCGGTCCGAAAGATTTCATTCTTTTATTGCCGCACGGTCTCCCATTGCCCTGACTGGGCAGATTTGAATACCGCATCGACCACGGCCATATTCTTGATTGCGTCCTCTAGTGGTACGGGCACCTCGGTATCTTCCAGAACGGCTTTCGAAAACGCATCGCCTTGCAAAGTGTATTGGTCGCAGACCGGAAATGCCTCAGTAGCCATGCTACCGCTAAGGTGATCGCCACTAGCATTGACGAAGAGGCGGGTTGGCCGGTCGGGGGGCGCGTTAAAGGGAATCTCGATCTCGATGCGGCCATGTGCGCCAAGAAAGTGAATGCGCTGATAAGAGACTAACTGCGTGCTGCAAGTGAAGATGACGTGACCGGCGGGAAAGTCGAGAATCGCCGATGTAAGACGATCAGTGCGCATCTGGGGATCGCGCTCGATAAGTGCTACGACGCGTTTGGGCTCTTGAGCGAAGGCGTAACGCGAGGCATGAATGAGATAGCATCCGATGTCCATCAACGCACCCCCGCCGCTCTCGACCTGGTTACGGATGTTTGTCGGGTCGCTATTGAAATAGCTGAAAAAGCCGGCTATGGAGTGCAGTTTTCCGATGCGGCCCTCGTCGAGCAGCTCGCGGAGACGAAGCCACTGGGGATGGCAATTAATCATAAAGGCTTCGCCGATTTTGACTCCGGTGCGGGAGCGAACCGCGAGAAGCATTTCCGCCTCCGCAGCGGTGAGGCTCAGAGGTTTTTCGCAGAGCACATGCTTGCCGGCTTCGGCGGCTTTGATCGTCCAGGGAACGTGAAGGTGATTAGGAAGAGGATTGTAAATAGCGTCGATGTTGGGATCGCGGAGCAATTCTTCGTAAGAGCCGTAGGCCGTAGGAATGTCGAGCGCGTTGGCGGCCTCGCGAGCTTTGGCAAGGTCGCGAGACGCGATGGCTACGACGCTCGAGTACTGCCCATGTTGCATTGCAGGGATGACTTTTTTGAGAGCGATATTGGCGGTGCTAAGAACACCCCAGCGAATTTTTCTGTTCATGGACACTATGATAAAGGCCGTGGACGAGGATCGCACCGTGGGGCCGCAGGTCTTCCAAAGGCAGCGATCGGAGACAGTTTCGGAATTACTGCGGAAGCACTTCAATTCCGGTCACGGTCGCATAACCCTCGACGGGGACGAAAGTCAGCAGCAGCTTGCCCTGCGCATTCGGAGCAAGACTCGCGAATCTGCGAATTACCACGTCCGACTGGCGCGCCTCCTGCGGAAGGTTGAAGCTTTTGAGAAGCGCATTTCCATTGCAGTAAACATCAAAGATATGAGCAACCGAAGGCCTGGTCTCGTCGGACGGCGATGAGACCTGGTCCCAATCGCCATGGCGCGCCGCAAAGTGTAGCGTGACGGAATATTTGCCCTGTGAAACTGGAATCGCGTAGGAGAAGTTACCCCAGCGCTCGGTTTCGTAAAGTTCGGGATCGTCTGTTCCCTTGACCGGAGTCGCATAGGTGGCTAACTGGCCGCCCTGGAAATAATTGTCCGGGCTCCACCAGTGGCTGTCGTTGGAGTAATACGGAGTCTGGCGGGCCAGCAGGCGCACAGGCCTAATGTGCCCTTCGAATCCGGGCAGAACCTCGATGGCTGAGAGGGTGGCCTGCTTGCCTTCTTCGCCCAAGAAATCCAGATGCAGCATACCGTCCTTTTCCGGTTGAATCCCGGTGAAGACCTTGATGTCGGCAGTCTGGCTGGCCCCGGCATCGGCAACGACATCAAAGCGGCTCAGCAGCGTCTTGCCGTTGGCGCGCACCGTCATGATGCGGCTGCCTTCTCCCACACCTGACTCTGAGTCAAAGGCCGTTTCGGCAAAATGCAGGCGCAGTTCGTAGATCCCCTTTTTGAGTGGAATACTGTAGCTGAACTGTCCCTGGCGACTGGTGCGATAAAAATCCGGATCCTGAGTGCGTCCGATGTGCTGCACAGTGCTCTTCACGGCAGTGCCGCCACTAAACCCGGAATCAGCGTTCCAGAGTTTGCCGGCATGATCGACAAAGCTGCGGCCCGCGCCAGCCAGGATGCGAATCTCTTCGCCTGTGGGCGGTCCAAGCTGCGAAACCGCGGGCTGGGCAGGGGATTGGGTGGGTTCCGCTACCTGCGTGGACTCCCTGCCGGGCCGTAGGATGAGGAACACGCTTCCGAGTCCAAAGAGTAAAAAAGCGAGAGCGGCGCCAATCCACCATCCCAATCGGCCGGAGACATGGAGCCGCTTTGCAGCGCCGTTAGTCGATGGGCCCTCAATCCCGGACTGGCTCGCCACTAGTGAGCTGGCAGTTGCCGTCTGGCGTTCCACAGGGGTCGGCGGCGCGTCAGATTGAACCAGAACAGCCGATCTGAACTCCGGAACATATTGTCCCAGGGGAATGTTGATCTGAATCCGATGCGTTGCACCGTCGCCGGCATAATATGCAGCCAACCGCTTCCGCAGCCGGTTTGCCTCGACTCGCACGATGGAGTCGGAGTCCTGGTCGAAGGAGGGTCCGCGACGGAAGACTTCGACGCCGACGGAATACTCTTTGATTTGATACGCTTCCCCGGCAAAGAGCTTTTCGCACAAATAGGAGAGGAGATTGGCGAGCGTGGGCGCGCGGGTAAATTGCTCGGAGTGGAGCACCGCCTCCAATTCAGCGCGTTGTGCCGCCAGATCAATCGTCTCTGGGCTCTCAATCGCCATCGCTACCATCCTCGGACTGATTGTAATGCTACCGATCCTTCCCGGTTTGGCTAGTGCTTAACGGTGTAGGAAGCGGAAGAAACTAGCCTGTAGCGGCGTGTAACCCCCCTCAACCGGCGAAGTGCGCGGGTTTTTACCTCGGTTTCGGGACGGACCACAAGTACTAGCAGGAGAGAGAGTTCCGGCGTGCGGCGCGCGGATTTAACCCCCCTGGAACGTTCACGTAGCAGGTATAGCGTTGCGGGCGGACCGATCCCGATCTTTACTTGAGACATTGCAGGGAACAGATCGCCGGAGCCAGTCAGACAACCGGCGAGATGCCCAGAGGCAAGAGAGGTGACCCAATGAAAAGACTGGTGATGATGCTCGTAGCAGCGAGTCTGGTGATGCTGACGGCTCCCTATGGAAGGACAGAGTCTGTTCCGGGCGGCGTCGGCACAGATAAGCTCGAAGCCGCCAAGGTGGCAGAGGAAAACGGCGACCTGGCGCGCGTTCACAGGGATTACTTGAAGGCGGCCGCTAACTATTCGGCCGCCCTTCGCATCTCGCGGCAAGATGCGAAGCTCTATAACAAACTGGGAGTTGTTGAACTGAAGCTGAACGAGAAAGGGGCGGCGCGCAAGCACTTTGCGCTGGCGGTGAAGTTCGACCCACGGCTCGTTCCCGCGCTCAATAACCTCGGAGCGGTTGCGCTGCTCGACAAGAAATACAAAGTTGCGGCTGACTACTTCAAGCAGGCCCTGGCAATGGACGAATCGGTCGCCTCTACCCACCTCAACCTCGCTGAAGCCTGGATGGGCTTGAGTCAGGTGGATCGTGCCATGACCGAATATGCCCGAGCCTTGGAACTTGATGCCGACGTCCTGACCGGCAGCGAGGGAGGGACTGTCGCACAGATTATGACGCCGCAGCAGCACGCCCATGTTCTCTACATGATTGCAAAGTCGTATATGAAGCGCGGCAACGTAGATGGAGCGCTTGATTACCTGGGCCGAGCTAAACAAAGCAACTATCACGATCTGGTCGCGGTTTATTCCGATGCGGATTTCGCCCCTTTGTGGAATGATCCCCGCCTGGCCAAGATTGTCTCGCGATAGGTGAACCTGCCGATCTGCGAGATGCCGCGCGTTGCCGTGGGAAGGACGGCGACGCGCGGCTTTTGGGTAATCAGACTTAGACAGGTCAGGCTTTCTTTTTACTAAATTGGACGGCAAAGAACTTCGGTCTTATTCTCGGCGCCGAGAGCTAGAGCAAATTGAATTTCTATAGCCAGGAATTTGAACCCGATTCGAACTTATCGATTTGAAAAGACTGCTTCAGAATTTTATTTGCAGCGCCTTTCAGTCAATTTGGAGGGCGCGATACAGGCTGTAGTTACACGTTTAGATTGTGGCCATTTTTTGCGCCAGAGTTGACGAACGGAAGAACGGAACTCTGGGCTCCGTTCCTCCATCCCCTCGTGAATGCCTATTCTTGGCTTCCTGAGTGGGAATGCTGCCCACCCTTGACCTGTGCCTCATGGCTCGGTTGATTCTGCGAGCCCGAACTTGTTTTGCCAGATTGGCTTGTGCTCCCGGAGTGCGACTCTTGCCCACCTTTTACCTGCGCTTCGTGGCTGGGCTGATTCTTCGTGCCGGAGCCTGAAGACTTGCCCGATTGGCTTGTGCTTCCGGAGTGCGACTGTTGACCACCTTTTACCTGTGCTTCGTGGCTGGGCTGATTCTTCGTGCGGCCGTCCTTATCATTTGCCATTATGGTTTCCTTTTCGAGGATTAACGTGCATGCCACCCTTCGATACGAGAATCATCGAAGTGGTTGCCCGCCGGAGAACGCTTCAGTTTTGCCTCATAGCGCCGGGCGCAAGCCATGAGCGCGAACGGGGCACTGAGGATTCGGAGAAAAATGAGAGGCTATATTCCTCATGCTACGCGGGTAATTCAGCAGAGGGTGGATAGTTATTTTGTTCACGACCTAGGTCTCCGTCGTATTTGACCGTACTCTTGTATAACTCATATCTGCCGTCGTTGAAGCGCTTCCCGTGTTCGCGCAACGCGGTCATTCGATTGGCGTCCAACGGCTGAAAATCGTGAAGAATCTGCAGATTCTGGTCAAGCACTGCCAGTGAGTCCATCCCTGAAATCGTAGTTGAGACGCCTGGAACGCTCATCGCATAGGACAACGCCTCGGTGGGAGTTAGTGCTCCATGCACAATTGCTTCGCCTGAACCACCCATGCTCTTCATGGAGAAAACTGCTATACCTTTTTCGATGGCGACCGGCAGCACTTGGCGTTCGAACGAGCGGTAGTTAGGATCGAACGCGTTGATCGGCATTTGTACAGTGTCGAAAGCGAATCCACGCTGAAGCATGTCCAGGTGGATTGAAGGGTTCTTATGACCCGTAAACCCCACGAATTTCACCTTTCCTTGCTGTTTCGCCAGCGCTAATGCTTCGATCACTCCGTCCGTATCGTAGGCTCGTTCCGGGTCGTTATAGTAGACCACCTCATGAATTTGCCACACATCAAGGTGATCAGTCTGGAGCCGGATGAGCGATTCTTCGAGCATGCGCATCGCCACATCTTTTTTACGGCCGTGGGTGCAGACCTTCGTCATCACGATGGCCTGATCACGTTTTCCCTTCAATGCCGTCCCCAACCGTTCCTCGCTCATTCCCTTGTGATATTCCCAGGCATTGTCAAAGAAGTTGATTCCATAATCAAGAGCCTTTGCAACCATGCTATTCGCTTCATCTTGGCCCGAGACAGTTCCCAAATGATAGCCGCCAACGCCCAGAATGGACACCTCTACGCCGGTCTTCCCCATAGCCCGCCTAGGGGCTTGAAAACTTGGCAAAGTGGAAGAACCGTAGTTGCCCGTGAAATTCTTGATAACGGGATTCGGCGACTCGATAAGAGAAGACACAGTCGTACCCTTTGCAGATGGGGCTTGACCGCCATGAGAAGACGCAGCAAGCGAAGGTGCCGAGCCCACCGCAGCCGCACCGGCTAGCGCGGCGCTCTGAAGAAAACGTCTGCGTGTTACTCCATTTTGCGTGAGTTGGTTTTCTGTCACTTGAGACTCACTATCGTCTTGCTGGGCACTATTGATAGCTTTTACTTCCGGCATGGTTGAACACCGTTTCGAAGTTATTGTTAATTCCCGGAGTGACTCATACGCCGGGAGAATCAGTGACCTGCGGATAAGGTCGCCCGGAATTCTGCGTGGAATAGATCATCTGCTTGACTTCGACCTGCTCCATGTCCAAAGGGAAGTCATGCGCCAATCGTGCCTCGGGATTGTCGAACTTGATTGAGGTCTTGTATAACTCGAAATGTCCGTCTCCCGAATACGGCTTAGCTCTCAATCGCAAGGCCTGCATTTCGGCATTGCTCAGCGGAGTGAATCCTTGCGCAATCTTTAAGTTCTGATCGAGTATATCCAAGTCCGCGACTCCAGAGATCGTCGTGGCTACCGGCAAGGACATCGCGTAATGCAGTAGCTCTGAAGCAGTAAATACGCCTTTTTGTACCGGCTCGCCGTGGCCCCCAATTGGCTTCATCCCGAGCGGGGCGATTCCACGCTGATTCAATACCGGTAAAACCTTCTCTTCAAAACTGTGAAAGTTTGCGTCAAAGGGATTAAGCGGCATTTGTACCGCGTCGAAAGAGAAGCCCGTATCGAGCATAGCCAGATGGATGTCTGGATCTTTGTGCCCGGTGAAACCGGTGAAGCGAACTTTGCCATCCTTCTTTGCTTTAGTGAGGGCATCCGCAGCGCCTCCCGACCTGATAAATAACTCAGGGTCGTTGGGATAACTGACACCGTGGATTTGCCACAAATCCAGATGATCGGTCTGCAGCCTACGCAGGCTTTGCTCCAGCATCTGCATGGCCAAGCTTGCATCCCGCCCATGCGTGCAGACCTTTGTCATCAGGAAGGCCTTGTCGCGTGATCCTTTCAGCCCTTTTCCCAACCAGTCTTCCGACTTACCACGGTTATATTCCCAGCAACAATCGAAGAAGGTCACACCACCGTCCAAGGCGCGGTGCACAATCTCAATCGCAGTCGCCTCATCTTTGGCCGCACCAATGTGGTGACCACCCAGCCCAAAGGCTGAGATCCGAGCATCACTTTTTCCGAATTGTCTTAGAGGTATTTCGCCATTACTCATCGTCAGACTCAAATGCGTCCGGTATCTTGCGGACAAACTCGCCTTCCCGTTCGCAAAGCTACTTTGCCGCGACGTTATGGGATTGCGCTATCTGCTGGATCATGGACAAATGCTCGGAGATTACGTCCGCTCCCTGGCTCGCCGCATCCTTCACCGTGGGCGAGTTGCCGCTATCAGCTTCCTTTTTGAAATCCTTCAAATCTTGTTCATGGTCTTTTACCATAACCTTGATGTACTCCTGGTCAAAATCGTTCCCAGAGAGTCCACTTAGTTTCTTGATTTCCACCTGGTCGAGCATTGTCGGACTGGTTGGCGCGGTGACGCCGATCTGACTGGCGACCTGCTTCATTTGGTCACCAAGTTTGTTGTGGTCTTCAACCATCTTCCGGCCGAAGTTTTTGACATCGTTGCTTTCGGCCTTCTCCTCGGCAAGTTGACCCATTTGCACCTCCGCCATCCCGCCTTT